>JABJKT010000127.1 GCA_018660225.1 Kordiimonadaceae bacterium | reverse complement strand
TTTGGCTTCTTCGATGCTTGTGGCATTTAAAATGAATACGACCCCGCCGCCATCGCCGCGAAAAAACCATTGGGAGATTTTACCACCTAGATATAATTTAACTGTTTCTCTAACTTCCTCTTGCATAACTTCTCCAAAATTTTCGGGTCGCTGAACATCAGATTTCATCTTCACCAGTACCATTATGTTGGTGGTGGGCAATCCTTGAGACGGGGTTTGTGCGAAAACTTGGGTTGAAGCGAAAACCATCAACAAGGTAGCAAATATTATTTTCTTCATAGTAATCTCCATAATTGTTAAATCGGTTAAATTGTTTGCAGTATTTGACATGGTTTATTCCATATATCTGTAAAAAGTTTTTATTAACTGCTACGATATTTTAAAATAAGCAAGATGGTCAATATTTTGCAGAGCGATATTCTGCCAATGGCACATTCCGCCCGTTGAATGGTCGATTTTAATGGAAATGTCGGATTATTAGTTATCGGATAAGATGCTTTAATTTAGCGGTGCCCGCTTTGCTAGATATGATTTCCGCACCGTTTCTCATGATGATTTTCATCTGACGATCGCCGTGTCGGCGCATGGTTTTAATCATATGTACGTTGACAATATTAGAGCGATGAACCCTGATATATTGTTCTGGGTCTAGCTGTTCTTCTAATGCTGATAGTGTCGTGGTGAGTAGCCGTTCGTCTTCGCCGCTGTGAGCAATCACATAATCCTTATCGGCACTGAAATAGTCGATCTGCCCCAGCCTGAGCGGCAACATCTGATTACCTGATTTTACGAATATTTGAGCTTCGCTTTTATCAAAAAGACGTGAGCGAAGTTTTTCTAGAGCCATAAAAAGACGTTTTTGGCTATATGGTTTTAACAAGTAATCAACAGCGCTCTGCTCAAAAGCATCAACCGCAAATTCGCCGTAAGCAGTTGCAAAAATGATATTGGGAACTGGAACCGTATTGTTAAGAATATCAAGTCCCGTACCGCCTGGCATTTTGATATCAAGGAACAAAACATCCGGCTTGTTTTCGTTTATCAATTTAATCGCTTTGTCGACGCTGCCTGCTTCCCCCACAAGCTTCAACCACGGGATTTCCTTTATGATACTGCTAAGGGCATCCCGTGACATTACTTCATCTTCAACAATGATGGTGTTGAATTTCATTATAATTTCATCTCTTCTGCAGGCATTGTTATGTTCACCTGATAATAGACATCCATAATGATTTCAGTTTTGAGCATTGCTTTTGTGCCAAAGACGCTTTCTAAACTCGCTTGTACCGCCAGTAGACCAAGGCCAGATGTTTCTCTCTCATTTTTTAGGGACGGATTTAAAAGGCTGTTAACAATATTAATATGTATTCTACTTTCTTCTTTTTTTATTTTAATTTCAATATCTCCTCCATCTTCATTATTCGCTACGCCATGAATAATCGCATTTTCAATGAGTGGTTGGAGCAAAAGCTGCGGGGATAAATATTTTAAAGCGTTCCTATCAATTTCTGTTACTAACTTTAGGTTAACCGCGAATAACAAGGCTGTGTTCATTCTCCATTGAGATACAGGGAGCTTATATTAACCGAAGAGTTTGGCAAAAACAGATGTTTAAGAATGTCTGCTTTGGGTCGGAAGCGGACTCTCAGATTTATTGGTTTTTACGATCTTAACACTGCTATTTCCTCACCAAGCATTTATGTTACTCACTGGTAACAATAATGCTTGGTGCTTAAGGGGTGTTGTGTTATTATCTTGAGATAATTTAACGTAAGCGAGTCTCAGTATGAACGCCCAAGGTACCAAAAAAGCACCAACCATAACCACAAATGTCGATCTTGAGGCTTTAAAGCTGCTTGAGAAAAAGGTTCTTTGGCTGGCGAGTTATATGATCCATAACGCTAATCATCTGCGGCCTAGCCGCGATGGGCTTAAGGTTGGTGGTCATCAGGCGTCAAGCGCTTCGCTTTCGACTATTATGACGGCGCTTTATTTTCATATATTAAAACCTGAAGACCGCATTGCCGTTAAACCGCACGCCTCGCCGATTATGCATGCGATTATGTATTTAATGGACCGGCAAAATCTTGATAAAATGAAAAACTTTCGCGCCTTTGGTGGTGCTCAGTCATACCCGTCCATAACAAAAGACACGACCGATGTTGATTTTTCAACCGGTTCGGTCGGGATGGGTGTTGCGGCGACGCTTTTTAATACGCTGACCCAGGATTATATGGTTGACCATGGTTGGCACGAGGAAAAATCAATGGGCCGGATGATCGCCCTTGCTGGCGATGCGGAATTTGATGAAGGCAATATTTTTGAAGGCCTGCTCGAAGGATGGAAACATCAGGCAAGAAATCTTTGGTGGGTTATCGATTATAACCGTCAGAGCCTTGACGGGGTGGTTGATGATGCGCTGTTTGAACGCATGAGCGGCGTGTTCGATAGTCTTGGCTGGAAAGTAACAGCGCTAAAATATGGCCATAAACTGCTTAAGGCGCAAGAAGGACCGGCTGGTGAAGCGGTTCTTAACTGGATTGATAATTGCCCTAATCAACTTTATTCGGCGCTCACTTATCAAGGCGGGGCGGAGTGGCGCAGTCATTTGGAACTCGATCTTGCCGGAACAAGCGGCATTGGTGAATTTCTCGATAGCCATGATAATAGCTCGCTTGCTGAAGTGATGACCAATCTTGGTGGTCATGATTTAGCAACGGTAATCGATGCCTTTAATGAAGCAGGCGATAGTGAGCAGCCGCAATGCTTTATTGCCTACACGGTTAAGGGTAAGGGATTACCGCTTGCCGGGCATAAGGATAATCATGCCGGGCTAATGAGCGTTAAGCAAATGGCAGAATTTCAAAAAATCCAGAATGTTCCGGAGGGAACGGAATGGGATAAGTTTGGCGGAATTGAGAAAAATTCAAAAAAACTGCAGCATTTTATTGATAATTGCGATTATCAAAAAAGAGCCAAGCGTGTCGAAAAAGCAAAGCTGATTGATATACCCGAAATTACGCCGCCAAAAGATGAAGAGCAGTCAACCCAGGAAGCGTTCGGTAAAATAATGTTTGATCTTGCCAAAGGGGATACAGACCTGGCGAGCCGGATTATTACCACCAGCCCTGACGTGACCTCATCGACCAACCTTGGACCGTGGGTTAACCGCAGGAAACTTTATTCCCGTGAACTGGTTTCTGACGTCTTTAAGGATAAACGTATTCCTAGTGCTCAACTTTGGCAAAAGGGGCCAACGGGCCAACATATGGAGCTTGGCATTGCGGAAAATAACCTGTTTTCACTGCTTGGTCAGTTAGGTCTTGCCAATCGTCATTTTGGCGAACGGCTGTTCCCGGTCGGCACTTTATATGATCCGTTTATTGCCCGTGGGCTTGATGCGCTGAATTATGCCGCCTATCAGGGCGCGCGCTTTATGCTTGTGGCGACGCCGTCAGGTATCACACTGGGGCCAGAAGGCGGCGCCCACCAATCAATCGGCACGCCGCTCATTGGCCTGTCCCAGCCCGGCCTTACATCGGTTGAACCTTCATATGCCGACGAACTTGCGGTGCTTATGCAGTGGGGCTTTGATAACATGCAACAGGATGATGGATCGTCTATATACCTGCGCCTTTCAACGCGAAAAATTGAGCAGCTCCCGCGTACTTTAAACGCAACTGACAAAGACAATATTATTAAAGGCGCTTACTGGTTAAGAAAGCCAACCAGCAGCACGTCGCGCGCCATAATATATTCCGGTGCCATGGCACCAGAAGTTATGGGCGCCGTTCAGGATTTGCAGCAGGAAAATAAAGATATGGCCGTGCTCGCTGTGACGTCATCAGATATTTTATATCGGGACTGGTCCGCATCACGTAGAAAATCAGCTATTGAGAAAAAAGAGCAAACATCTCATATCGAAATATTGATGAATGACCTACCAAGAGATTGCGTGGTTGTGTCCGTTTGTGATGGTCATCCGCTTAATTTATCATGGCTTGGTTCTATACACGGAAATCCCGTTGTACCGCTTGGCGTCGAAGCTTTTGGTCAAACCGGCGATCTTCCAGATTTATATGAATATTTCATGATGGATAGTGCGGCGATTGTTGCCGCCCATGGTAGGTTGAAGCGTCAGTGAATTAAGCGGGTAGCGCGACGGTAACGGTTGTGCCAGATCCTAATTTGCTTTCAATTTTTAAATCGCCATTATGTAAATTAACCAGAGCCTTAACAATTGAAAGCCCAAGGCCGGTTCCTTCTTCTGTTTTAGAAGAATTATTTTCATCTCTGACAAAGGGCTCAGCGATGGTTTCTAACGCATCCGCTGAAATTCCTCTTCCGGTATCCTGAATACTGATAACATTCTCACTGCCTGAATGTTTAACATCCAATGTAACTTTGCCACCTTCCGGGGTAAATTTAATGGAATTAGACATCAGATTAACAAGGATCTGTTTCAGGGCCAGCGGGTCGGCGTTGATGGTTTTGATGTCATCGACAATGTCTATTTTTACAGAAATATTTTTCTGCGCCGCCGAGACACTAAGCAGATCACGGCAGGAATATACAATTTCAGGAAGGTCAACTTCGCTTTTGTTTAAAATGAAATGACCTGATTCAATTTTAGACATATCCAAAATGTCATTAATCAACTGGAGTAGATATTGACTGCTGTTATGAATATCAATTGAATATTCAAAATATTTATCAAAAGTTTCTTCGCCGTGAATTTTATTATTAATAAGATCAGAAAACCCGATGATAGCATTTAAAGGTGTTCTAAGATCATGGCTCATGGACGCAAAGAATGCAGATTTTTCTTTCTTGGTTTTATCAGCTGATTTAATGGCCTCATATAATTTTAGCTCGAGCTCTTCGCGCCATGTTATCTCTTCACGTAGAGATTTTTCTTTTTTCTTCAGAGAAAGTATAAAAACCGTGGTCCAGATGGCGACCATCGCATAACAACGGTTGGTTATAACTATCCAGAGAGCAGCGTTTTCAGGAGAAAGAAAAAACCCAATCCAGGTTAAAATGGTAGCAAAAACACCTAAATAAATGAAAATTTTGTCTGTGGAAAATAGCAAGCCTGTTAAAATCAGCAGCACATAGGGCACACCACCCGCTACCCCTAAGGGCAAAGTGATATCAAGAATGAATGTTGCACTCGCTACTGCAAGAACAATTATTATCCTATTAATTTTATATAAGACTTCTTTTTCCATCATTTTTCTACACTAATATTATATATTAAAACAAAGTTAATATATAATGAAACTTTATATCATTATAGTGGTTTTGTGGAGAACGGGCTACAACTCAGCCAAGAAGTAATATTACGTGTCAGCGCTTTGTGTCCGACAACAAGCAGATCTTCGGTTTTAATTATTTCTTTATAAGTCGTAAGCCCAAGCCAGACATCGGACAGAGTTTTCACGGTAGATGTGAAATAAACATCAACATCTTTTCCCGGATCCTTAATGCAGATATCAATGTCTTTATCCTTAACCAGAAGCCACCAGTTGGGGTTATCTTCAATATCTAGAAACTTAAACTTTATAACCGCTTCTTTGCCGGGAATATTTTCCGGTATAATGCTGCGATTAAGATAAAGCATCAAGAAATCCACGTCATAATCTTCATCGGTAAGATAATCTTTCGCCCATCTCATACCCCAATCACCTAATGAAAGTAATATTGGAAGAAGCTCTTCCGTGGGCTTGGTTGCAAAATACTGATAGCCACGACCGCCGGATATTTTCTTTTTGAAAATAAGATTATTTTGTTCCAAAAAAACAAGACGTCTTGTTAGAAGCGCTGGTGAAATTGAACTAAGGCCGCGCTGAAGTTCACTAAATCTTGTGCTTCCCATTAAAAGTTCACGAATGATAAGCAATGTCCATTTCTCGCCAAGAATTTCTGTTGTTTTGGCTATTGGACAAAATTGGCCATACTTCATTTTATACCCTCAAGTCTTATTTTTGATTACTAACTATAACATAGATAGTTAGTTACTTCAAAAAGTGTAGTTAGTTACTTCCTGCCGTGAACTATTGTAAAGAATTGATTGTCTCTAGGTGATACGCCCCTAGATTTGTAGACACTTTACTTGTTATAAAATGGAAGCAAGGAGTTAAGGTATTATGTCTACAGGAATACGATACACAGAAGAGTTTAAACGCGACGCGGTCGCA
>JABJKT010000126.1 GCA_018660225.1 Kordiimonadaceae bacterium | reverse complement strand
CTTTATCGCTGGCGTCGGGGGCGCCGCTGCTTTTGCAGCAATGGATGCCAATCAAAAGGCCGATGCCCTCGAGCAAGCAATGACCGACGAACTTGATAAATTCGTCGCAAAACCAGCGATAGCGACCACTTACCGAAATTCCGGCCCGACTACACGAAAAAAAGAAGGCCAGGTTTTTCATATGGGTCATGACAGTCGTCTTCCTAAGATGTCCGACAAACCAACTTTGCTCGAATATTTTGAAAAACGTTTTGGCCGCTCAAGTCATCTTCTTCAAAGCGCCCGCCTTGCTAAAATAAACGGCCTACCAGAAAAAACGGTCCTTGCCTGTCTATTACATGATGTTAGTGGCGGTAATTTTATCAAAACTGATCACGGCTATTATGGCTCGCAACTTGTCGCTCCCTATGTGGACGAAGAAGTAAGCTGGGCGATCAAATATCACCAAAGTCTTCGTTTTATCCCTGATCCTGATGTAGGATATCCCTACCCCGAAGCCTACATCCGTTATTTCGGTGAAGATTTCAAACCAGAACCTTATATTTACAAAGCAGCAGAATATGCTCGAAATCACAAATGGTATATGACCGCTCGCCAAATTTGCATTAATGATGTTTATAGCTTCGATCCCAATGTAAAAGTGGAGCTTGAAGATTTTCATGGCATCATTGCCCGTAACTGGCGCGACCCCGAAGAGGGTCTCGGCTTTGACGGCAGTCCTTGCGCACATATGTGGCGCACCATGAACCACCCCAACAACTTCCTTTAGGAGAGAGAGAATGGATAGAAGATCATTTATAGCATCCGTCGGTGGCGCCGCCGCCCTCGCTTCAATGGATGCAAACCAAAAAGCAGACGCCCTTGAATTTGCAATGGGCGAAGAACTAGAAATGGCCCAAGCAGCCCAAGCTACGCAAGCACCTGAAGCCCCTCAAGCTAGTGGTGGCGGTTTTAGACAAAACCTAAAAGCTGGACCAGACCCTGATGCGGAACCAAATCGTTATATTTCTACTGCCCGGGTATTTACCACTTACGGTCAAGATGAAAGAACGCAGCCCCGTAAACGGGACGACGAACATTTCCACATGGGCCATGACGCTCGCCTCCCTAGAATGTCTGCTAAGCCTACACTGATGGAATTTTTCGATAAACGTATCGGCCATTCAAGCCATCTGCTTCAAAGCGCGCGGCTTGCCAAAATAAACGGTCTGCCTGAAAAAACCATATTTGCCTGTCTGCTTCATGATATCAGCGTTTCAGGCTTTATTGGTGGTGATCACGGTTATTACGGCGCTCAGCTCGTTGAACCTTATGTGGACGAAGAAGTAAGTTGGGCTATCCGTTATCACCAATCCTTGCGCTTTATCCCCGATGAGGATGTCGGTTACCCTTACCCGGAAGCCTATATTCGCTATTTCGGCGAAGATTTCAAACCGGAACCTTATATTTTCAAAGATGCCGAATATGCCAGAAATCATAAATGGTATATGACATCACGGCAAATATGTATCAATGATGTTTATTCGTTCGATCCAAATGTTAAGGTTTCCATGGATGATTTTGTCGACATTATAGGCCGGCAGTTCCGCGAGCCCGAAGAAGGTCTCGGCTATGATGACAGTCCTTCATCACATATGTGGCGGACTATGATCTTCCCGAACAACTTTTTATAGGATTAACCTAGACCCTATTAATGAAAACCCTCCGATTAATTTCGGGGGGTTTTGCGTTTTTGCCTTGATTTAGCTTCATTGTTAACCTATTTATCTACAATATTTTATATTACATAGGGCCATCTGATGAATTTAAAAGCACTATTTTTTAAATCCTTAATCGTATTATTCACCTTTAACCAAGTAGCGAAAGCAGACATGGAGGTGGCTGTCCAGCTTTATAATAAAGGCGACTTCGAAGCGGCCTTCAATGAATATATCGTCCACGCTAATGAAGGTGATCCGCTTGCCCAACATGCCATTGCTGATTTTTACCGTCAGGGTTTCGGTGTTGATAAAAATATGGCGCTGGCGATTGGCTGGTATAATAAATCTGCTGAACAGGATAACAGCAATGCACAGTATAATCTGGCAATAATATATTCCCAAGGCCTTGATGTGGTTAAAAACATGATCGAGGCCGAAAAATGGTACATCAAAGCAGCCGATCTGGAAAATGTAAATGCTCAGTATGACCTTGCTTTATCTTACCGCGAGGGCTCTTTCGGCACTGTAGATCATGATTTTGCTTTTAAGTGGTTCTTGAAAGTTGCCAATACCGGCTTCTTTCAGGCGCAATATTATACCGGACTTTCTTATGAAGAAGGTTTGGGAACAGTCGCGGATCCTGATGAAGCCTTTAAATGGCATAAACTGGCTGCTGATCAGGGATTTGCAGAATCTCAATATAAAATTGGCTTTTTTCACGAAGACCAAAGTTCAAAATTTCATGATGTTAGCTTAGCCTATGTATGGGCGACATTAGCCCGTGAAAACGGCCAATCATTGGCCGTTGAATTAATGAAAAAAATAACCACAAGAATATCAGAAACCGAAATTGCAAATGCTCAGGTCATCCTCGGTGAAATGAATGTCCTAGGGATCGGAACTGCAGAAAATCCTAACAGAGGCACAAATTGGTATTATATGTCTGCAATTGGCGGAAATGCAGAAGCACAATATAAACTTGGTGTAAGCTATCATCTTGGTATCGGCATCTCGCTAAGCACAACAGAAGCAGAAAAATGGTACAGAAGATCCGCAGAACAAGGTTTTCCTGACGCTCAGTTTATTCTAGGCGGTCTTTATGAAGTTGGCGAAGTTGTAGAACAGAATACAGAGGAAGCCATAAAATGGTATAATCTCGCCGCCGACAAAGGAAATGCTGATGCCATTAATGCTCTAGCCCTTCTTTATATGTTTGGAAATGGCCTCGAACAGGATGTCGAAAAAGGTATTGCCCTGTTACAGGCGAATTCAGTGGCAGGACATGCTGGCTCCCAACTTGTTCTTGGTCAACTATATTATAATGGTGAAGGTGTAGAGCAAAGCTTCGATAATGCGGTACTCTGGCTCGCAAAATCAGCACTTCAAGCGAATAATGAAGCACAATATATTATTGGCACAATGTATAAAGATGGCGTAGGAGTTGAAGCAGATCAGGAACTCGCTCTAGATTGGTTTTCTAAAGCAGCCATTCTCGGCAATGTCGACGCACAATATATTCACGGTCTCATGGCTTATATTGGCCAGGGTATTGAAGTAAGCAAGCACTATGGTCTCGCCTGGCTCTACGTTGCGGCAAGTAACGGCCATGCCCAGGCCCAGCAAGCTATTAATGGTGTCGTTGGTGAATTATCACAAACAGACATTACCGAAGCCAAGTTAATGTCCGAAGATTTCCGCTTAAATCTGATAAGATAATTACTCTAGTAATTCCAGAACTGAAGTCCCTGTTCAATACGGGCCTTAAGACGGTCACTGTTGAGCTCTTTTTTATATTCCCCGCCGAGCAATGCTATAGTAATAATCAACAGGCCAATGGTCATGTTTTTTAAAGTTATGCTTTTAAAATAATAAATAACATAATTCATAATCACATATAGTGTTACGAATAACCGGATCAAAATATTATTTAGCCCTTTTTTCATGGCTGCATTGTACATAAAATTTAAATATTTTAAATAGATTTTAAAAATCAGAAGAAAAGGGGGGAAGGAACGACCTAACCTTGAGGGATAATTTAGTGATATTTTATTCGTTCGATTGGAAGAATAAAAAGACCACTTGCACGTACTCAGTGCTTTGAATGATGGGATTGGTCGCCCCTAGCTCGTAAGCTGATATAAACATAGTGTCTAAAAAGTTAATAATAAGTAAAGATATATAAAAAATATATATTAAATAGGTTAAGTAATAAAAACAGTTGGTTATATAGATTATTATAATTGATATTAGAAATATATAACCCACAAATCGCAAAGAG
>JABJKT010000125.1 GCA_018660225.1 Kordiimonadaceae bacterium | reverse complement strand
CGGCATGACCGACGTTGATAGCGACGGTGGCTACGGCGATTTCAGCTTAATGGATATCTTAGAGCAACACTGCAAACGCACCAACAACCCCGCCTTCCTAGGCGCCATGTTCGGCCACATCCCCGAAAAACGCACCATGCCGGTTGGATGTCGGGTTAAGATGGACGCGGATAGTGGTACAGTGACGATGCTGGAAAGTGCTGTGGTTTAAACTTCTATTTTATAGGCGGAGGAACAACCGCCGCCTGCTCCTCAGTCTGCTCCGCCTCCTCACGTGCCGTGGGCGCGTCTCCACCCGCGTCACCGATTGCGCCGAATATTTTGCGTAGGATGCCTGGGGCTAAGGCCATAAGCGGGTTGATGCTGACGACCGGATCGTCAACTGTTCCTGTCATGCTATAGGTGGCGGCGAAGACGCCTTCGCCTTTTCCGCCGGCTATAATAGTACCGATCAGTGGAATATTACTAAGTAGGCTATTTAGGCCATAAGCGGGAATTATAGTTCCGTCTAGCGATACTTCATCAAATTTCTGATCAACATATCCGTCAAGCGTTACGCCAATGGTCGGGCCTTTGGCACTTCCGGCCATGAATTTAAGCACGTCATCATATTGCTCAAAATCGCTTTCAAATGTTTCAAACGAAAGGCCGTTTTCTTCCAGTTCTTCTTGCGCTTTGGCAAATTCTTTTTCTTTGAGCAGCTCGCTAAAGGCCGTTGAATTGGCGACGGTGAATTTTTCCGCTCTTATGATGCCCATTAGCGAATAACCTTTTTCCATTTTGGTCATCTGCGCATCAATAAACAGATCCCCCTGATCACCACTGGTAAAGAAATCAAGCGCGCGCAGTGATTGCCCAGCGTCATTAGTGGTTAAGGTAAGCCTTTGCGGTGCGCTCAGGTCTTCGGCGCTGGCGATAATGATTGATAAGTTTTTATCTTCGCCCATTTTTGCCATATAACCAAAATCGATCACTTCATTATCCAGATAACCGGCAAGAACCGACGCTTCATGTAAAATAGCATCATTATACATGGCGACATTATCCATTGAACCCGCGAGGTTAAAATCAGGCAAGTCCGCTTCCTCGCCCTCTTCTGTCGGTCCTAAAATAATATCCATTAACGGAACTGCATTAAAGCGGTCACCGCGGATTGATACCTGATAAAGGGCATTTTCATAATCCCATTCAAACAGCCCGCTAAAATCCATATCCGCCATGGTAAGCTCTTCAATATAAAGCCGCGACGTAAGCGCGCCGTCATAGGATAACTGAAGATCAGAATTTAATTGTTCAGATTTAAACGCAATATCATTAACGTTAAAGGCGCCATTTTCGGCAAATTTAATAGTGAAATCGGCGGAGGCCTGCTCGCCCGCTTCCTTTAGCCAGCCCAGCGGTGCGAACTGAACTTTGTTTGCGCCCAAATCAAAGCTACCCACGCCATTATCCAGTTTTGATGCTTTTGCATAAAGGGTCAGGTTTGCCCGGGCGGTTTCTTCCACATATGGCTGAAAGGGTAAATAGAGCTTTTCCCATTCATCATTTTCAACATCGCCTTCAATTATGTAGGTCGTGGGAAATTCAACGGTTTTATCAAAATCCTCTGTCCACTGCGCCTCAAAATCCATACCGTTTAAAAGAATATTACCGGTGGCATTAATGCCGTTATCGGTCAGGGCCATATTCATGGCCCCCTCAGTTAAGGAAAAATTATCTGAAAGTTTTGCAATGGTCAGGTTTTCAATATCTGATTTAAAATCAATGGTAATATCAGAAATTTTCACCACTTTAATAAGCGGGAAATCCAGTATCAGATGGCCCTGCGCGTCGCCGGTTACGCTATTTTCCTTAATACCGTAGCGGGTCGGATATCCAAATGGCTGATAATCCATTAGATGGAGCATGTCTTCGACTTTACCGCTTACAGGTATTTCAAAATGGGCTAGCGCTTCACCCTTATGGGCGATATTAGCGAATGTAAGTTCCGCATCCTTCACGGCAACATCTTCAACAACCGCGCTTTCTATACTAAGCAAAAACCGCTGAAAATTAAGCGATGCTTTGCCGACCACATCCGTTACTTGCGGCATTGGTTTTATGTAATGGGCACTACTATCCACTATATTGAAATCAAAATAGAAACTCTCCGCAGGTAATTCATCAAGCGCCCACATTTCAGGGCGCACATCAAAGTTAAGCGTGCCGTCAGTCATTCTGCCCCCGGTAAGGTTCCTTACAATCCAGGTGCGGGCGCCGACAACAACATCCTTCGGCCAATATGTTTGCAAATCCATGAGGTCCATATTCGCGACCTCAGCCGTGAAGGTTACATCCGGTTGATCGCGAAAATTACTGATAAAACCTTCGCCGTCCAGTTCAGCACCAGCGAACATCAAATGAAGACTTTCAATAGAAATCTCATCTTCAGCCGCAATGAACTGACCGATAAGCATTGCTTCATCAATTTGAACGGGCTTGGCAAATAGATCCGCAGGATTAATAACACCCTCGCCGAAATCTACTTCAAAATCAAAAACCGGAAGTTCGAAACTTCCATCAATTGTAAAATTAACAATACCGCTAATGGGAATATTCAGCGTCGAAAGAGCGGCAAGCCCTTCGACTTCACCGGCAACATTAGTCGGCACAAAATTTGAAAACCTTAGCTGGGTAGTCGCTTTTTCTTGTGCCATATTATATTGCACGGATAAATGCAGCGGAATATCATTCTCATTTTCAAAATCAAACGCACCTTCAAGAAGTAAACTAAGTCCTTCGTCAATGCGCTTTATATCAAGATGGGCATCGGGGATCTGCCAAACATCACCGGAAATTTCATCGGTAACATTAATCGCTGTGTTTGAAAGCGAGAACTGCTGAAGATAACCGGTTGAGTTTAACGCGCTCGGCGGTGAGAGAACCTGCTTTGTCAACCGGGATACAAGATTTGGCGAATTATTAAATTCATCAAGATATAAACGCATCGCTTCAATAAAGGCATCCTGATCAAAACCCTGACCGGACCAGGCCTCTCTGGGGAGCATTAAATTAATCTCAAGGCCACTGAATTCGGCAAAAGTCGGTGCAACAACACCGCGAAACAATGCCGGAATACTGAACTGTACGCCTGCCTGGGGAATATTTAATTGGGTTGATGTTTCCGGGTCTTCAATTTCAATATTAAGAAACCTTATTTCAAAACTGCTGCTGTCCGTCGGGCTTTCTTCACCGCTACGCCACGTCAGAATACTTTTTTCAAAACTGACATTTTCACCAACATTAAGTCTGACAAGAGCATTTCTTAAAAAAGGACTATCACCATCAAGCTCAACCGGACCATTGCTTACGCGCCAAAAAAACAACATAATGGCAAGCGTAAAGATTGCCATCGTAGCAACCAGTGTTTTTACCGTATATTTTAAAGGCTTGTTCAATATATATTTCTCTTTATTTTCAAATAGTTTGTTTGGTTAACGCCCTTATTGGTGTTAATTATATAATAAACATGTCAATAATATGATTTAGGGACCCACTATATGTCAAAGATGTTAACCGAAACATCGCAAAACTCTTTTCATTTTCCTTTAATTTCTGATCAAGTCATTGCAAATCAGAAATTAAATGATTTTGTCGCACAATACAATGAAAGTTATCCCATTGATATTAAAAATATAATTGACGTTAAGCAATATGAAAAATTACTGGTTTCTATTTTTTCCAATAGTCCCTACCTGACAAAGCTACTCTTTAAACATACGGATTTCACACTTAAATTATTTGAAAATGATGCAGACACGCTGATCGAAGAAATATTTTCAAATTTAAAAAGCAGATCACTTGAATTTTCAAGCCAGACAGACTTGATGCGTACTTTAAGGATTGCAAAAGCAGAAATGGCGCTAACGGTTGGAATTGCTGATCTTTCTGGAAAATGGCCGCTATCAAAAATCACAAAAACCTTAAGTGAGTTTGCGCAGATTAGTTTAGAAATCACCGTCAACTATCTGTTAAGAGAAGGCATAGCATCTGGCAATATTGATCATGATTTTGAAGAAGGTAACGAAGGGAAAAACTCCGGCTATATTATTCTCGCCATGGGCAAGCTCGGTGGATATGAGCTTAATTATTCAAGCGATATTGACCTCATTGTTTTATTTGACCCTGAAGTTATCAAATATACCGGGCGTCGGTCTGTACAGGATTTTTTCGTCAAGCTAACGCAAAAACTGGTAAAAATAATATCGGACAGAACGGAAGACGGCTATGTGTTT
>JABJKT010000124.1 GCA_018660225.1 Kordiimonadaceae bacterium | reverse complement strand
TGAAACGGTAATGATCTGGGCGGCAAAAAACATGGTTCCTGAAATATTAGGCGCTTTGTTACTTGCAGGAATTATGGCGGCTGCTCTTTCATCCGCATCGACCTTTTTATCGCTCGTTGGCTTTAGTATTAGTAATGATATCATTAAGCGCGACGAGCCATTGACCCTAAAGACGACACGAATTTTGATGTTCGTGACAGGTATAATTGTTTTGATTGCTAGTTTTTATTTCCCCGCTAACATCTTCTGGCTGATGTTATTCATTGGTACGGTCTTCGCCTCATCATGGGGTGTGGTTGCTATGATGAGCGTCTGGAGTAAAAAAATAACCGCAGCTGGGGCGTTTTGGGGAATTTCAGCAGGGTTTATGTTTAACGTTGTGCCGGCTGTAGCGGAATATATTGGCCTTGTCACTTGGCCTAGTTACCTTAACCCGGCCATTCTTGGCATCGTTGCAAGTTTAATTGTGACTACTCTGGTTTCTAAAAATACAAAAGTGACAAGAAAAGAAGCCGTATACCGGATGAGACTGCATAGGGCACCCGTTACTGATTGCGATCAGGCAAAGACAAGAATGACACTTATTGCGCCTAAAATACTTATCGTTTTTGGTGCCGTCATGCCCTTTATCATGATGATTTATTATGTAATTCCGTACCAGACGGGAGCGGGTAAGTTATTGGCAGATGGTTCTATTGACTGGTTTAGTGGTGAGGCGCTCTTAGCAATGAGCTGGGCATTATTACATATTCCGCTTGGGATCATGTCAATCATTGTAATTAGAAAACGATATAGTTCCGGTGCTAGAGTGAGAAATCGAAGTATGAGTAACGAAGAATTGAATAAGGGAGAGCTTGAGCATGGCTGAAGATCGTTTTGACGTAATTGTAATAGGCGGTGGACATAATGGTTTAACCACGGCCAACTACCTTGCGATGGGTGGCTTAAAAGTCTGTGTGCTTGAGCGCCGTCACATCGTGGGCGGTGCGGCGATTACTGAAGAATTTCATCCGGGATACCGTAATTCAATTGCTTCTTATGTGGTGAGCCTCCTTCGCCCTGAAGTGATAGAGGAGCTTGAGCTTAAGAAATATGGTTATGAGCCGATGCTTCTTAAGAATAGCTTTTATCCTGATTTAAATGGTGATTATTTTCTGCTCACGGATGATGAAGATCATAATAAAAAGCAATATGAGAAGTTCTCCAAAACGGATTATGACGCCGTTCATCAATATCATGAAATAGTGGATAAGGTCGGGGAAATTCTTTCTAAACAATGGTTAAAAGAGCCGCCAAAATTACATGGAGGCGGATTATCAGATATTATCAGCGCTATGAAGATGGGGCTGGACATGAAGAAGCTCGATAAGGATACGCGTTACCGCATGGTGCAGTTTTTTGTTGGCGCACCTGACAGCATGATTGAACGTTGGTTCGATAGTGATAAAATTAAAGCCGTTATGGCAAGCCACTGTATGCCAGCAAATTTTGTTTCGCTTCATAATCCTGGCGCGAGCCTTGCGATGCTTCACCACGCGGTTGGTCAAATTGATGGCCAAAAGGGTGAGTGGGGAATTGTTAAGGGCGGCATGGGTGCTATAACTGGGGCTATGGCGAAATCCGCCGAAGCTAAAGGTGTCGTGATCAAGACAAATGCGGCAGTTGCAAAAATCTTAACTGAAAATGGTGGAGTCACGGGCGCAAAACTTGAAAATGGTGAGGAAATAAAAGCCAAAATTATTGCTTCTAATGTTGAGCCCAAAACCACATTTTTGAAAATGTTGGGTGCGAAAGATCTGCCAGTAGAGTTTGCCAAAGATATTAGTGCGATCAGACAAGAATCTGCGTCACTTCGCATGAACCTTGCGTTAAAAGGCGTGCCAGAATTTGCTTGTTTGCCGGGCAAAGAAGTCGGCGATCAACATAAAAGCGGAATTTATTTCATTGAAAGCAAGGATCATCTTGAGCAGGCCTATAGATCAGCCCGTGCGGGCATTCCCGCAAACCCACCAATGATCGAAAGTATTATTCCTAGTATGTCGGATGATAGTTTAACTGATGAACCAGGAACTCATGTGATGAGTTTGCTTTGTAAATATATGCCTTACGAACTGGCTGACGGAAAAAACTGGGATGATGAAAAGCCGAAAGTTGTTAAAGATATTCTTGATTATTTAACAAAATATATCCCTAACTTGCCAGATATTTTAGTGGCGCATCAATGCCTAACGCCACTTGATTTGGAACGTGATTTTGGTTTGCCGCGCGGCGATATATGTCATGCAAAGCTTGAACCTGATCAACTATTCAGCATGCGTCCGCATCCAGATGCCGCGCAATATGCAACACCGGTTAAGGGGCTTTATCTTTGTGGTTCTGGTGCTCATCCGGGTGGCGGCGTGACCGGGGCACCGGGTAGGAATGCCGCGAAGCGAATATTGAAAGATAATTAAATTATTTATAAAAATACGAAGTGATGTGATCACAAATAATAGTAAGTTTTCAATTTTTATTTTATGAACATAAAAGATTGAAATTATGCAATAATTGATAAAATGCAGACTAATTGTTGTATTTATATTTTTAATAACTTATATTTGTGATCACAAATTTTGCGGAATTGTTATGACACAAGAAAAGAACTCGTTATTAAATCATAAATACCTGAATGGATGGAAGCTTCTTGGATTGGTTAGTCTGGTTATTTCTTTAATTGTGATCATCCCTTTTATGGAAATTGATGCTTCTAATCCCGCCCATATTTCAGTAATGATTGCCACTTCCGTACGCACCGCGGTGCCATGGCTTTTTCTGGCGTTTGCAGCCTCTTCGCTGGTTCATTTATTCCCAAATAGTTTAACCAAATGGATAATGCGCAACAGAAAAATATTCGGATTATGTTTTGCTACTGGAATGGCGTGGCAGCTTTTCTTTATAGTGTGGTTTGTCATTGGTTCATTTGATTATTATATGGAAGAAGCTTATGCGTTTCATAGTCTGGTTGAACAGTTGCCGGGTTATCTAATTCTTATTGCCATGACCATAACGTCTTTTAGACTTGCCCGCAAAAAAATGTCCGGTAAGAACTGGCGTCTTCTTCATAAGGGGGGGATGTATTTGTTATGGGGAATTTTATTCAGCACTTATTGGTACGAACTTTTTTATTATACTGATATTCAACCCATTGATCATATTTATTATTGGATGGGTTTTGGCGCTTGGCTTTCTCGCATTGGTTCCTGGACTAAAAAAAGAAGAACTGCGAAACAATTTAAATTACCGTCTGGTGAGTTTACAGCGGTCTCTGTGCCGAAGCTAGCGATAAGTGCCATCTTGGTTATTATAGGTATGTTTATGGTCATTAATGGCCAACTTTGGGCGCCACAAACTTTAGATATTTTAAACACTATCGCACTAGGGGAATGGATAGAGCATTTCATATCCTTTGTGCCAATGATCCCATTATCAATCGCCTTTATTACATTCAGTAAAAGACAACATATAAATTAAGAAAGAAATATATTATGCCGGAAATAAGTATTCAAAAACAATGCGCGTCACTTCAAGATTTAGTTCTAGCAGATACGTTTGGGGAGCCGATTGGTGCGCTACCAAAACAAACCGATAGTTGTTTTTTTGAAGAAAGTAATTTATTTGCCGGAACTTGGGAGGCAGAGCCTGGCAAATTAAAACTTGATCTTGATTTGATGGAGTTTTGCCATTTGTTAAAAGGCCATTGGATTTTAACATCAGAATCTGGAAAAGTTACAGAAGTAAAAGCTGGTGACAGCTGGGTATTTCCCAAGGGATGGAAAGGCGTAGCAGAAGTAATCGAAACAGTACGCAAAGTATATTTTATTATAAGTTAGATAAAAAAATAAGGTGAATAAGTTGAAAGACTATGATGCAATTGTCATTGGCGCGGGCCATAACGGACTAACCAACGCAGCTTTTCTTGCCAAGGCTGGCCTTGATGTGTTGGTGTTGGAAAAAAACGATTATATTGGTGGAGCGACCGTTAGCCGTGAACTACATGAGGGCTGGCAATATTCTAATTGCTCTTATGTCTGTAGTTTCTTTAGACCGGAGATATATCAGGCACTTGACCTTGGACGTCATGGGTTAGAGGTTGTGCCGCTTCAGGGCGGTGCAACATTCATGCAAAATGGTGATCATTACGGAAATTATCATCAGCCGGCCGTAAGGCGCCGTGAAATTATGCGTCATTCTAAACGCGACGCAGATGCGGCCATTCGCTTTGATGCGGATCTTATGAAATGGTGTCGTTTGATCCGTGGTTTTTTACTTAGGACCCCGCCTGATCCCGCTTCTTTTAAATGGCGCGATGCAATGGAATTTGCGTCATTGCTGAAGGCATTTTATCAATTAACTGAAAGCCAGATCTACGAATTTATCCGTTTTTTTACCATGTCAATTGCAGAATATCTTGAAGAATATTTTGAAAGTGAAGTGATTAAAGCTCACTTTTCCGGCGGTAGTATCATCGGTACCGGTCTTGGTGTTTATTCACCGGGCACGGCCTATGTGCTTCTTCATCACGCCATGGGTGATGTTGACGGTAATGTTGGCTCATGGGGCTTTGCGCGCGGCGGTATGGGCTCTGTTTCAAAGGCAATCGCGTCATCCTTTAAAAGCCTTGGCGGCGACGTACGTTCAGGCGCGGAAGTGTCAGAAATTAAAGTGAAGGGCAATAAGGCGACCGGTATTATCCTTGCTTCGGGGGAAGAAATTAACGCCAAGGTCGTGGTATCAAACCTTGATGCCAAGCGGACCTTCCTGAAT
Source organism: Kordiimonadaceae bacterium (assembly GCA_018660225.1). Taxonomy (GTDB): domain Bacteria; phylum Pseudomonadota; class Alphaproteobacteria; order Sphingomonadales; family Emcibacteraceae; genus Pseudemcibacter. Next base: position 18,160 of record JABJKT010000124.1, on the reverse strand, counting down.
ATTATGAATAAAAAAGACCTGCCGGAAGAAATTATTCACCGCGCTGAAAATTTTAAAATTCGTGGCTCATCAGGCAAGGTCAATATTGCCCTTGATGGTATGCCGGACTTTCCCGCTCTTGAAAAAGGCTCACCGCTTACGCTGGGTCATATGCATTTCTCGGATAGTTTGGAGCGCTTAGAGCGGGCCTATGATGACTGGAAAGATGACAGATGGTCTACTGACCCTTATGTGGATATGGTGATACCAAGCCAGTATGATCCGACTCTGGCTCCGGCTGGAAAGCACATGGTGAGCGTGTTTGTCCAATATTGCCCGGTTGAGGCAGAGGGCGGCTGGACGGAAGAAAAGCGCCAAGCATTTGGCGATACAGTAATTAATCAGATATCCCAGTATAGCCCTAATTTCAAAGACCTGATCCTTCATGCAGAGGTCCGCACACCAAAAGAAATCGAAGCAGAGGTGGGTCTGACCGAGGGCAATATTTTCCAAGGCGAATTGACCCTTGATCAATTAATGTTTAATAGGCCATTCCCGGGATATGCCCAGTATAGGGGGCCGGTAAAAGGTATGTATATGTGCGGATCATCAAATCATCCGGGCGGTGGTGTGATGGGTGCTCCCGGTGCGAATGCGGCCCGTGAAATCCTGAGGGACTTAAAGAGAACAGACACAACGCCGGAGGATTTTGGTGATGACTAATAAAACCATTATAATCATTGGCGGCGGCCATAACGGCCTTGTATGCGCAACCTATCTTGCCAAAGAAGGGCATAATGTCACCGTGCTTGAAGCGCGTGATAAGCTCGGCGGCAGTGCTTCAAAACATGTTTTCGCAGAAGGCTATCATGTTGCTGGGCTCGCTCACGTAATTCATCCGTTAAATCCAAAAATTGTAAAAGAGCTTGGCCTAAAAATTAAAAAAGGCGCCGCAATTGATACTATCTCTTTGTCCGAGGATGGCAATCATCTGATTTTAGGAAAAGATAGCGTAAAAGGCGGCAATCTCTCAGCGGATGATATAGCGGCTTATAAAGATTTTAAAAAAGAATTTCGCAAATATGCCAAAGCGTTAGAACCGCTAACCATCAATAAACCACCACGGCTTAAGGATATGGATAACAAGGATAAGTTTACCCTTGCCAAAATTGGCTGGTCGTTGCGTTTTGGCCTCGGCACATCTTCCATGCGTGAATTTTTGCGGGTAGGCGGCATTAATATTTATGATGTTTTAAATGAAGTTATTGATGATCCTCAGCTTAAAGGCGCGATCGCAGCGGATGCGGTTATTGGCCATCATATGGGCCCCCGCACACCGACAACCGTACTTACCTATCTTAATCGGTTAAGGGGCGAAACATATGGTCCACCAACCTTACCGCAAGCGGTCGGTGATCATTTCGTTGAGGTAATGATAAAAGCAGCGACCATGGCAGGCGTTCACATCGAAAAAGGCGCGAGGGTTAAACGAATTATTGTAAATGACGGTAAAGCAGGCGGTGTTGAGTTAACATCTGGTGAAGAAAGAATTGCCGACATGGTAATATCAAACGCCGATGCTAAAACCACATTCCTCGACCTTGTCGGCGCAGCAGAAATGGACGCTATGTTTGCACAGCGGATCAATACAACAAGGACCAACGGCACAGTGGCGAAACTTCATTTTGCTTTAAACAAACTGCCCGAAATAGAAGGATTATCGAATGGCGAAATGAGCCAGCGATTAATCGTCGCCCCTGATATGCGCTATGTGGAACATGCGTTTAATCATGCAAAATATGGTGAATATTCTGAAAAACCTGTTCTGGAAATAACATTCCCAACTCTCGCCGATCCATCCCTTGCGCCGGACGGGCATCATGTAATGTCCGTATCGGCAAGTTTCGCCCCTTATTCAATTAAAGGAGGATGGGATCAAAGCCGCAGTGTATTTTCCCATAAAGTACTTTCATTGATTGAAAAATATGCCCCCGGCATATCATCACATGTGGTTGCCAGTGAAATATTAACGCCAAAAGATATTGAGCAGCAATTCAATGTCACAGGCGGACATTGGCATCATGGTGAGCTTACAATTGATCAAAGTTTTATGATGCGCCCCGTTCACGGCACAGCGCAGTATAATACACCAATTGATGGCCTGTTTCTTTGCGGAGCGTCCGCACATCCTGGCGGCGGTATTACCGGTATACCCGGACATAATGCCGCCAAACGCATATTGTCCATGAAAGGGGGAGAATGATTATGGAAAAACACGATTTTAAACAAGTGCTTCAGCACACCCCATTTCATGTAAGAGTTGAAGAACTTAGCCTGATGAAAAGCTGGTCACCATGGAATGGTTATCAGGTCGCCCGCGTTTTTGACACTTTAGCGGCTGAATACTTTGCCGTTCGTAGTTCCTGTACTGTCTTTGACGTGACACCTATGGAAAAATACCGGATAAAGGGACCTGATGCGCTTGATTTTTTAAACCGCCTTGTGACCCGTGATGTTTCAAAATTAAAACCCGGCCGGGTAACTTATGTGGCGTGGTGCAATGATGAGGGAAGGGTGCTCGATGATGGAACGATATTCCATTTAGGTGACGATGGCTACCGCCTTTGCGCACAGCATCATCAACTTGACTGGCTGATGATCTCAAGTCTCGGTTTTGATGTAAGCATTGAAGAAGAAACCCACGATGTTGCCGCACTTTCCGTGCAGGGGCCAACATCCTATTCAGTACTGTGTGCTGCAGGAATTTCTGGGCTTGAAGAGCTAAAACCATTTGGAATATTGAACACTAAAATTGACGATGTTGATGTCATGGTTTCACGGACCGGTTTTACCGGTGACCTTGGTTATGAAGTATGGGTTGATCCCCGTCACGGTATCACGCTATGGGATGCTATTTTCAGTGTTAAAGAACGCGGCCTTTATGACATTAAGCCCATTGGACTGGACGCGCTGGAAATGGTGCGTATCGAAGCAGGATTTATTATGCCAGGGGATGATTTTATCACGGCAGAAACCGCCGTTCGCGCAGATCACGATAGATCACCGTTTGAACTGGGGCTTGAGTGGGCTGTTAGTTTTGATAAACCGTATTACACAGGCAGACGTGCCTTGGAGCTCGAAAAATCCCAGCCAGCAAAAAGGCGTCTTGTTAAACTTTCTGTCGAAGGAAATAAAGAACCAACCGATAGTTTTCTTTATGATGCAAAGAATGGCCAGCGGATCGGTGCCATCAAAACCAATATCTGGTCACCAATTTTAAAAAGCAATCTGGCCATGGCCGATATAGATTATAAAAATGGCGAAGCTCCGACAGAAATCTGGGCCGAAATTTATTACCAGAAGGAACTTGAATGGAAATCAACCTGGGCAAGGTGCGAAATATCCGACAAACCATTCTGGAGTAATAAAAGAAGGTCACAAACACCGCCGAATAGAGTTTAACGAGCATCAACGGGTTAAAATGAAGTTTTTCTGTTCTTAACGACTTGTATTATAATTGATCATGGCGCAAAACTATATGGCTTGACACAAAGCGTATAGTTTTTATAATTATCATTATATAGAATTTATTCCACTATATGATAATTATAACCAGAACCAAATAGAATGGATCTTTCATGCGTGCTGTCCTTGTATTAATAATATCACTAATATTTCCCTTAACTTGTCTGGCTCAATCTAATGGTGATGAGATAACCTCAGGTGTTTTTAAATTAACGCCGGAAATTATTGAAGACGTCGGGGCGAGGTTAAAAGCTCAAATTGCTGCAATGGATAGTAATGAAGCCGAGATTTTGGCCTTTGAGTTGATCGGTAGCGACGAAGGGTATAATTTATTTCTAGTCCGTAGAGGAAACACGGGAACTTCTGAAATCCACAGAACAGTTTCTGATTTACATACGGCCGTTGAAGGCAATGCCACCTTGGTTATTGGAGGAGAGCTTGTTAATGAATTTGAGCTTTCCCCCGGACAAATGAGAGGGACGAGCATCAAAGGTGGAACCGAATATTCTATGAGAGCCGGTGATGCGGTGAATATCCCTGCAAACGTCTCGCATCATGTAGTGGTCGCACCCGGTGAGCAATATATGTATTTTGTTTATCAGGTCGATAGCGAAAAGCTAAAATAAAACAGTAGGAGAACATATTGAACAAAGATTATATAGCGCGTTTGCGTAAATTAGCGGTGGCAACACTTTCTGATGGCTGTGACCAAATTGCGGGTCGTCGTGGGTTTCTGGATTATGATATCAAGGCACGCGTAAATGCGAGAAAAATCGTTGGCACTGCAGCGACAGTTTTGGAAGTTCCCACAAACGAAGCTCATTTGCCGGAACTGGCTTTTGATGTAATTGACGAAGCCCCCAAAGGAAGCGTGATTGTCATTGCTTGTGGTAGCGATAAAAATACGGCCATCTGGGGGGAAATAATGAATGCGGGCGCTGACACCGCTGGTCACGAAGGTGTTGTCCTTGACGGCGGCACGCGTGACGTAGACTTAATTGAGAGAGACACTGACTTTCCCGTTTACGCCCGGTCTATCGTTGCGGCAAGTTCTATTGGTCGCCTAAAGACTTTAGAACGTGATATCCCCGTGAGCATTGGTGGCGTCCTTGTAAGCCCAGGTGATTATATTGTCGGCGATGGTGACGGAATTGTTTCTATTCCCGCGGAGCATGTGGAAGAAATTATTGTATTTGCAGAAGAAGCAGAGGCGACAGAAGAAGAAATGGTTATTTATATTAAAGAAAAAGGTTCCATTCGTGCCGCAACTGATAAGTTTGGCCGCGCTTAAAAAGCTTATCAAATTGATTTTAAAATTTAAGGATAGTTATGAATAGAAATACGGATTTTCACGGCGTTTACCCAATTCTTTATAGTTTTTTTGATGAACATAAGAAGCTTGACCGAAATGCCATGCGCCGACAAGTCGAAGGCTGCATCGCTGCTGGTGCTCACGGCATTACGGTCATGGGTCTGGCTACCGAAGTCGGTAAGTTAGATGTTAATGAACGACGTAAGGTTATCGACTGGGTCGGCGAAGATATTGCTGGCCGTGTACCATATGCCGTTACGGTTGGTGAAGGCAGCGTGCCGGGACAAATCGAATTTGTTAAAGCGGCAATTGCAGCAGGTGCTGACTGGGCGATCTTACAGCCGCCGGCTATTCTTGGTGTTCCTGAAATTGAGTATGTCCGTTTCCTTGGCAATGTTGCTGATAGAGCGGATTTACCACTGGCCGTTCAAAATGCACCGGGCGTGATGGCGACGAGCCTTTCTAATGCTGGCTTAAAAACGCTTAACAAACAGCATCCAAATGTTTGCTTGTTAAAAGCAGAAGGCCCCGCAACCTATATTCATCAATTAATGCAAGATACAGAAGGCGCGTTTGATATATTTGGTGGCCTTGCCGGAATTCAGTTTCCGGATAGTTTGCGCGCGGGTTGCGTTGGTATGATCCCAGCAGCAGATGTGTTTGATCCGCAAATCCGTATATACGAACTTATGCAAAAAGGTGATCCCGGGTCTATCGCAGAAGCAGAACGTCTTCATAAGGAGCTATTGCCTCTACTCGTCTTCATGATGAGTTCGGTAGAGAACTTTGTCGCTTACGGAAAAGACCTGATGGCACAGCGATTAGGGTTGGAAAATGGTAACGCACGCCAACCGTCCGTACCTGTAACTGATTTTGGTCGCAGTGTCGTGTCACATTGGGCCCGTGAACTTGGACCATTTCCAAGTGTTTGACATGGCGAATGTGAATGTTAAGCTATTGGAACCCTATTTTATCAATTAAATGCAGCCGGAATTAAACATGATTAAATCTTTTAAAAAAATAACCTCAATGTCTTTGGTTTTGATCATGATGTCTGCATTATTTAGTCAAGTTCTCGCGGCGGACTTCCCTTCAAAGCGGCTAACTGTGATATGCCCGTGGGCTGCGGGCGGTGGAACGGATACAATTTTACGGGGACTTGCCAGAAATACGGAACCTTTTCTGGGTGAGACCATAACCATCGTAAATAAAGCTGGTGGCAGCGGCGCTATTGGTCATGCGGCCGGGGTTGCGGCTCGACCTGACGGCTATACCGTGACGATGGTAACGTTTGATATTCTCACGCTACCACCACAAGGCTTTGTTCCGTTCACTTATAAAAATTATGATTTGCTGATGCGGGTTAATATGGACCCAGCAGCGATCACCGTTCCAATTGACGCGCCATATAATACCATTGAAGAATTCGTTGCTTATGCGAAAGCAAACCCCGGCAAGATCAAAGTGGGTCATGCTGGCCCCGGTACCGCTTGGCATTTAGCAGGGAGTATCTTTGCTGAAAAAGTAGGTATCGACCTAGCGTACGTCCCTTATAACGGTGCCGCACCGGCGGTTACCGCTCTTGTCGGAAAACATATCCAAGCCGTATCGGTTAGCCCCGCAGAGGTCCGCGCTCAAGTTGAAGGTGGAACGGTTAAGATTTTGGCTGTGATGAGTGATGAGCGCGCTTCAGGCTTTGCTGAGGTGCCGACTATGAAAGAATCCGGCTATGATGTCAGTTTCGGAACGTGGCGCGGTTTAGCGGTTCCAAATTCAACACCAGAAGACGCCAAGATTATCCTTCATGACGCCTTTAAAAAAGGCATGGAGAGCGCCGCCTTTAAAAAATTCGCGGCGGATACCGGTTTAGGCGTTTCATATATGAGTGCGCAGGACTGGGAAAAGGACTTATCAACCTCATCAGTAAGTGTAGCGAGTACGATGAAGAGTTTAGGCTTAGCTAGATAATATTCGCAAGTGAAGCGGTGGAGACTTAATTCAGAATGAAACGTGTAGATATTATTTTCGGGGTAATCGGTTTAGTATTATCGGCCTATGTTTTTTATATGCTTGATAGTTTTCCAAATGCGCCGCCAGGAGAGGTTGGCGCTGACTTTTTCCCCTATATTCTAGCCATTGGCCTAGGTGGAACTAGTATTGTTCTGGTGCTGCAATCATTCTTTAAAAAAGTATCAGAAACTGTGGAGCCCTTCAATATATTTGAAACTGGCATCCAAAGGGCCGGTGTCTCTTTGGTCGCTACGGTCATCTATTGCTTGGCGCTCTATAGCATCGGCTTCATTGTTTGCACCATGGTTTATTTGACCCTAATGATGTTTTTACTCAAGGAAAGAAAATATTTCCAGATGGTTCTTGTTAGCGGGGCAATTACAGCAACAATCTTCCTCGTTTTTAGCTCATTCCTCAACATAACTTTACCGTTAGGGACGATCTATGGATATTGAATTATTCTTTGGTGCGCTCTTAGGAATTTTACAGTGGAAACCATTATTGATGATTTTCGCCGGTGTTGCTGGCGGAATTCTCATTGGATCGCTGCCCGGACTGACGGCTACCATGGGTGTCGCGCTTCTCGTCCCTTTTACCTTTGGCCTGCCGTTTAACGAATCTATCGGAATGTTACTAGGCATATTCAGCGGCTCCGTTTATGGCGGATCTATCTCCGCTATTTTGATTAATACGCCCGGCACGCCGGCGGCGGCGGCAACGCTTCTCGATGGCTATCCGCTTAGTCAAAAGGGTGAGGCGGGAAGGGCGTTGAGCATGTCGGTTTTCGCGTCATTTGTTGGTGGCTTTACCGGGGCGCTCATAATGACTTTTCTATCGCCGCAAATATCTCAATTAGCCCTCGAATTTAGTGCTGCTGAATATTTTGGCCTCGCAACATTTGGTCTTTCGATCATCATTTCAGTTTCCGGAAAATCAATTTTGAAAGGCCTAATGGTTGGTTTTCTTGGGCTTCTTATTTCAACCATTGGCATGGATCCGATTTCTGGTTATCCGCGCTTTACCTTTGGTTCTATGAATCTTTTCGAAGGACCGGCGTTTATTCCCACCCTTATTGGTCTTTTTGCCTTTGCAGAAGTCTTTAAAGGCGTGGAACAACTAACCTCCACAAAGCAAGTCGTTAGTAAAATAAATAGCGTCTTCCCATCCCTTGCTGACATAAAGCGGACATGGAAAGATATGGCAAAATCCAGTGTTCTAGGGACCTTCATTGGTTCGATCCCCGGTGCGGGTAGTGATATTGCGGCCTTTGTCGGCTATAGCGAAGCCAAAAGAAGGTCTAAAACACCAGAAAAATTTGGCACGGGTCAAATAGAAGGCGTAGCCGCCGCAGAATCTGCGAATAATGCTTGTTCGGGTGGGGCGATGATCCCGATGCTTTCTCTTGGTGTTCCCGGTGATGCGGTAACGGCAATATTACTTGGCGCCTTTGTCATTCAGGGTATTCAGCCGGGGCCAATGCTTTATAAAGAAGACTTAGATGTGGTTTATTCTGTTTTTTCTGCAATGCTAGTTGCTAATATAGCTATGTTAATTGTTGGTTTTCTTGGCGTTCGTTTCTTCGCCCGGGCCATTTCGGTCAGAAAAAGCATATTGCTCCCTGCGATCTTTATTATGTCAATCGTTGGTGCGTATTCAATGAGAAATAATACGTTTGATGTTTGGCTGGCTTTGGGTTTTGGCGTTCTGGGTTATTTCCTGCAACGTTACCGTTTTCCAGTGTCGCCGATCCTCTTGGCGCTTATCCTTGGGCCAATGGCGGAAGCAAACCTACGCCGTGCGCTGATCATAGCTGATAACTCAATGATAGATGTGCTCAGCAGACCGATTACGGCTATCTTCCTCACCCTTGGTGTGGTTACATTGGTAATGTCAATAATTAGACAAAGGCGTACTAAATAATGTCAACGATTGATAATACAGCACTCATTGGTCTTGATTGGGGAACGACTTCCTTACGGCTGCACCTAATCGGCTCAGACGGAACTTTGCTTGAAACAATTTATTCCCCAGAAGGAATTATGTCTCCAGAAGGTAAAGATTTTGCAAAAACTTTTGAAAAGCTCGTGGGCCCTTGGTTAAAAGAAAAACCTTCTTTGCCCGTCATCGCATCAGGTATGATTACAAGTCGCAATGGCTGGCTGGAAACGCCGTATTTACCATTACCGGCCGGAGCTTCTGATTTCGCGAGTGCCCTTACTTGTTTTGATATAAATGCCGTACAAAAAATCTATTTTGTAACAGGGGCAAGTTATCAAAACGACGCGGGTGATCCAGATATAATGCGCGGCGAAGAAGTTCAAATTGTCGGATGCCTACAAGAAAACAACGGTCCTACAGAAATCTTTCTGCTTCCCGGCACTCATAGCAAATGGGCCACCGCACGCTCAGGAAAAATTGAAAGCTTTATGAGCTTCATGACCGGGGAGATATTTGACCTGCTTAAAAACCATTCAATATTAGGCACACTCGCAACCCCAAATAAAAAGCCATTGTCGGATGGTTTTCTTAATGGCGTGAAAAGAATGTTTGGGTCTAATCGATCACTTTTACATCAAGTCTTTAGTGCAAGAACGCTGGCCCTTTTTGATCAATTGCCCAGTGATGAAATATCTGATTTCCTCTCTGGCCTTTTAATTGGTGATGAGGTTAAATCAGCCATGAGCGAATTTAATATAGCGGCATCAGAGACGGTGCATATTATTGGCCGTGGTGATTTGGCAGAAAAATATTCAATAGCCTTGGATGCGCTTAATATTTCTAATAAAATCGCCCCTGAACATGCCGCAGCAACGGGACTTTATCAAATCGCCAAAGGCGCAAGGATTATATAATGAACTTAATGACATCATGGACAGAAAAACTCGCAGAAATGCCATTGGTGGCTATTTTACGTGGCTTGCCGCCCGAACAGGCAATTGATGTATCAACGGTTCTCGTGGAGGCAGGTTTTAAAATCATTGAAGTCCCGTTAAATTCACCAGAACCATTTGAAAGCATTTCCAAAATCAAGAAACATTTTGGCGATCAAATAATTTTGGGCGCCGGTACTGTACTTACCGGGGAGAACGCACGCAAAGTGTATGATTGCGGCGGCGAATTAATCGTAGCACCTAACCTTGATCCTGAAGTTGCAGAGGTGTCGCGCGCATTAGGGATGATATATTGCCCAGGAATACTCACCCCAACAGAAGCCTTCTTGGCCTTAAAATTGGGTGCGACGACGATAAAATTATTTCCTGCTGACGCCCATCCCCCGTCTTACATCAAAGCAATAAGGGCGGTATTACCACCAGAGACATCAATCATGCCCACAGGCGGCATTGTACCGGACAATATGGCACAATATATTTCTGCTGGTGCTAACGGGCTTGGGCTTGGCTCTGCTCTTTATTCACCGGGCAAAACATTAGATGAAATCGCTAGTGCCGCAAGAACATACATTGCCGCCATCACGCCTCTACTTAAGGGCTAAAAGCTAATGGCTTAGTTTATCCGAAATTGCTTTTGCGCACGTCATAAGGGGTTGGGTATAGTGAGCGCTGTTTTCATCAAGCCTAAAGCTTGGTGTCGACACGCTAACGCCCGCTACGGGCTCGCCAGTTGCATCGAAAATTGGTGCGCCGTAACAAACAATCCCTTTTTCATTTTCTTGGTCGTCGTGAATAAAACCTTCTTTTTGCGCATTGATTATTTTTTGTTGTAATTTCTCTGGATCGGTTGTCGTGAAAGACGTTATTTTTTCCATCGGTAGTCTATTGATAAGGTCCGACATTTTTTGCGCTTTAAGGCCGACGAGAAACGCTTTACCAACACCTGTCGTGTGAAAAGGAACGAGCATACCAATGACCGATGCCATACGGACCACTTCACGGCTTTCAATTTTGTCAATAATCACCATTTGGTTTCCGCTTGGAATTGCAAGATGAACGGTCTCACCAGTTTCGTCACCAAGTCGCTCAAGGTCTTCACGGGCAATTTGCCTAATGTCGTTATTGGCAAGTGCATTTCGAGCAAGTGAGATAAGACGAGGGCCGAGGCTATAACGTTTTTCTGGCCTTATAACGATTAATAGTTCAGCTTCAAGAGCGGCGAGCACCCTGTAAAGGGTGGGCCGGGTAAGGCCACTAGCATCTAAAATATTGGTTAACGTCGGTGGTCTAGGAGCATCCGCAATAAGCTGTAAAATCTCTATGTTGCGGGAAAAACTCTTTGTCCCCTGAATTACTTTATTCAATAATTTGTCCTTCGCACCCACTATTTAATAATCTCTTGGTACCCTTATACCCAGTTCACAAATTATTGTCCACTATATGGTCAAATAGATTAATGAAGCGTTTTATGTTTTAAAGAAAAACTTTTCTTATTTACAAATATCGCAAATTTTTGGCTGAAAAGGAGTAGTGGTGCCCGGGGGCGGATTTGAACCACCGACACGCGGATTTTCAATCCGCTGCTCTACCCCTGAGCTACCCGGGCATGGGCATCTTACTTAGAGATGTGGGAGGGTTATAGGAAATAAGTTCATCACTGTAAAGCACGTTTTCAAAAAAAGTACGCATTTCTGGAAGTGCTTGAATTATTGGTCAAAATCCTCATCGTCTGACTGCCCTTGCGATGTTTTCTCGCCGGCAATTGCGTAGCTTCCATTAAACCAGCGCCCCAGATCAATTTCACCGCAGTGCGCTGAACAAAAAGGATGGTATTTTTCTTTTGCGGCCCCATTGCAAATGGGGCATTTGTCGTTGTTATTTGCCGCTTTCATTTTAGCTCCATCGTTAAGGTTGATCCGGTACGGGTGATAAATTCATCAAACAGGTTACTATGATCTTCAAACCATTTTTTCATTTCATTACTAACATTGATAGTGACGGCTTTTCCAGGGTTTTCACTCGCCTGACTTTCTGCGCTACGTAAAAGGTCGAGACATTGGCTTGTTATATTTTTTGAGAGAACTATTTTTTCAAGCAGAAGGCTATTTAAATTATTCTGTTTGGTCCGTCTGGTAAGCTCGAGCAGGCCAAAGGAAGATATATTGCCGCGCTGTACCGGTTCCGGATCAGAAAGCATCAACTCATCAATAAAATGAAGCAGGCTTTTAATCTGGCCTTTATCCTTCATATCGACGAAATCTATCACGATAATACCGCCAATACCCCTTAAACGAAGCTGACGGAAAATTTCGCGAGCCGCTTCACGGTTTAAGCTGAATATTTGCTTATTGTGGTCACTTGAAAACTGCGCACCCGCCATATTGACATCAATTACAGTGAGGGCTTCTGTTTGCTCAATGGTGATCCACGCCCCTGAATTAAGAGAAATATGGGGCGATGTGATCTGCTCAATCTGATCATCAACTTCATAATGACTGAAAAGGCTCTGCTTGCTCTTATAATGACTGATTTTACTGATAAGATCCGGGGCAAAGTTTTTAGCCCAAAGGCTGGCTGTTTTTAAGGCTGACGCCTGATCAATAATAATTGCACTAATATCCGCACTGGTAAACTCGCGCATGATCTGCTCAATCGGGTCCGGCCCTTGGCTAAGAAGCGACGGGCATTTTAAGTTTTTAAGACCCCGGGTGATTTTTTTCCAGTGATCGATCAGTTTCCCAGCCGTCTCGCCCAATTGGTCTAGCGGTATATCGGCCGCTTCGGTTCTAAAGGTAAGTCCCATATCATTTAGGACGACGTACTTTCCAAATTCTTTAAGCTCTGTTCGTCTATCCGGGTCTTTAATGCGGCTTGAAACAAAGGCGCCCGCGCGCATCGGATGAAACACAACTGCCGTGCTGACAAGTTCGGGTCTTGCAGTAAGTTTAAGTGATTTTCCGGCGGTGGCATCGGCCGTTACCTGAACGATGATGCGCTCCCCTTCATGAAGAAGGCTGGTTAAATCTTTTGGTTTTTTACCGATTATTTTAGGCAATGTTTTAAGTGGCAGAAAACCGCTGATATTATTACCGAGATCAATAAAGGCCGCCTGTAGTTCTGATGATAATTTGCTAACTCTCCCCAAATAAACGGCGCCCATATATGAAGGGTGATGATCACGGAAAAGGCGAATTTCGCTGACCTGACCATTTTCGAGGAGCGCCATGCGCGTTTCGCCAATGGCGCTGTTGATCAATATTTCTTTTGAATTATCCATTTTAATTAAAGCGGATAGCCGCGTCCTTTTAACATGCTAACAGTTTCATAAAGCGGAAGGCCGACCACATTGCTGTATGAGCCGTTAATGCCCTTTATAAAGCGTGCGGCGAGCCCCTGAATGGCATAACCGCCGGCTTTGCCCTTCCATTCATCATGGGAGAGATAAAAATCTATTTCTGACATTTCAAGGTTTTTAAATTTAACGGCGGTGCAAACGGTCTTATGACTTGCCTTGCCGTCAGGGCTGATCAATGTGACGCCGGTATAAACGTTATGGCGCCGACCACTTAGCATTTTAAGAAACTTTGCCGCTTCCTCTTCATTGCGTGCTTTACCAAGTATTCGGTTGCCGCAGGCAACAATGGTGTCCGACGCAAGAATGAAGCAGTTTGGATTATCTTTTGCCACTTTCGCGCACTTTTCGCTCGCAAGTCTAGCGGCGAGAGCGCGCGGCTTTTCTGCCTTTAGGGCACTTTCATCAATATCGGCGGGGATGATTTGCGCAGGAATAATGCCGACTTGCTCAAGAAGCTCAAGTCGCCTAGGTGAGGCTGATGCTAAAATTAAATTTTGGCCAGTTTGAGACATGAGGCCCGCGCCGCTTTATTTAAAGCGGTAAGTGATCCGTCCTTTAGACAGATCATAGGGTGTCATTTCAACAAGCACATCATCACCGGCAAGAACACGGATGCGGTTTTTACGCATTTTCCCTGCTGTATGACCAAGCACTTCATGGCCATTTTCAAGTTTTACTCTATACATTGCGTTCGGTAATAATTCTGTGACAGTGCCACGAATTTCCAGTAATTCTTCTTTAGCCATTATGGCTCCCATTTAAGTTCAATAAATAACTTGTAGGTTAAATTAATAAATAACATGTTGGAAAATAGTGAAAAACCTGCAAAATTCAAGGAAAATCTTTATCTTTCGCGGTATTTGCGCCTGGCTTCTCTATAATCGGTGTTGCGCTTTTTGATTTTGACCTCTAAATCGTCTCTGATTTCACGAAAAGAAGTCATGATATTTTCGCGGTTTCCTGTAACGGTTGTTGGATCAAATATTGGCCAATATTCAACGTCAACGGCGTAGGAGCCGGTTTCTTTTTTTATGGCTTCATAGGCTTCTTCGCTCAGGCAAACGATTAAATCAAATGATGTGTCGTCGAGGTCTTTATAATGTTTTGGCGTATGCTTCGATAGGTCAAGTCCTGTTTCTTCCATCACCGAAACAGCAAAAGGATTAACTTTGTTGAGTTTGCTGGAAATGCCGACGCTATCCACATAGACCCTTTCGCCGCATAGTCTTTTGGTTAGACATTCAGCTATGGGCGAGCGTACGGCATTAAAGGTGCAGATATAAAGCACACTATCTATATATTTGAAATTTTCAATATTGATATCTGACATATGACCTACCTGATTTGCAATACGCAGATTAAAGTAAATAGCCGCCGTGCCGTTTCAAAATCTATTTCAATTTTTTCCGAAAAACGGGATATCATAAGCTCTGAACCTTCGTCATGCAGTGCCCGTCTGCCAAGATCAATTGCTTCAACATGGCGCGCGCCAGATTTTTTTATCGCCGTATAATAACTGTCACAGATCAGAAAATATTGCTTGATGATACTGCGAAGCGGGCTAAGTGGTAGGACTATCGTTGAAAGATCCTGCTTTTGTTCCGTGCGAAGATCAATGGCAAGGCGGTTATCTTCCATCCTTAAGGTTACATGGTAAGGGCCTTTATAGTCGTCTGGCATGGCTGTTTGGGGCACAAAACGGTTATTTTCAAGCAGGTCATAGATCGCCACCTTTCGCTCATTCTCAATATCGTCGTTGCGACGGATGATGGTTTTATCATCAAGCTCGATATGGCAAATTCTCTGGGTACGTCGTTCTTCTTCCATTTAACCTTCTTCTTTAAGTCTTATACCAATTGATTTTTTATGGGCGTCAAGCCCTTCTTCTTCGGCGAGCCGCATGGCGGGCGGGCCAATAAGCTTAAGACTTTGTTCGGAACATTCTATCAGGGTATTTCTTTTCATAAAGTTAAGAACGCTTAGCCCCGATGAAAAGCGTGCGCTGCCTGACGTGGGAAGGACATGATTTGGTCCGGCAATATAATCGCCGATCGCTTCCGGCGTATAGCGGCCGATAAATATCGATCCGGCATTTTTGATCTTTGTTGAAAATTCTGGTGCGCCGTTCAGTGCCAGCTCTAAATGCTCAGGGGCGATTTGGTTTATCAGGGCAGGGGCGTCGTAGATATTTGAAACGGTAATTACATAGCCATTATTCTGCCAGCTGGCCTTGGCAATACCCGCGCGCGGCAGAGTTTCAAGATGTTCGTCCACGGCCTTCATGACTTCCTTGGCATAATCACGATCATCAGTAATCAGAATAGACTGCGCCGCTTCGTCGTGCTCTGCCTGTGAAAGCAGATCCATCGAGATCCATTTCGGATCATTTTGATTGTCTGCGACGACTAATATTTCAGATGGGCCAGCGATCATATCAATACCGACTGTGCCGAATACCTGTTTTTTGGCTTCTGCCACATAAGCGTTACCGGGCCCGGCAATCATATCAACGCCAACTATCGTTTCGGTGCCGTAAGTAAGTGCGGCTATTGCCTGTGCACCGCCGATTTTATAAATTTCCGTGATGCCTGCAATATTGGCCGCGGCCAGCACTAGCGGATTAAGAACACCGCCCGGACAGGGCACGACCATTATGATGCGCTCTACACCAGCCGTCACGGCCGGTATAGCGTTCATCAGCACCGATGACGGGTACGCGGCTTTTCCGCCCGGCACATATATTCCGGCTGATCCAACGGCGTTCCAGCGCACACCAAGCGTTACGCCCGCCTCGTCGGTCATGTTATCATCTTCAGGAATATGGCGAATATGAAAATCATGGATGCGCGTTGCAGAGAGTTTAAGTGCTTCAAGTGTTTCTGGTTCGCAGGCATTGATGGCGGCTTGGGTTTCCTGCTCGCTAACCCGCATGCTATCCGCGTTTAACTCTAGTTCGTCAAATTTTGCGGTATAATCAAACAGCGCCTGATCACCGCGCGCTTTAACGCCCCCGATAATATCTTTAACAACAGTCGACACATCGCTTGCTGTATCACGGTTAGCCGTTAACAGCGCTTTAAAATCATCTTCAAATGATGAATTTTCTGTGTCGAGTATCTTAACCATTGAGGGCTTCTTTCACTCGTTCTAGTATCGGGCCAATTTCGCCGCTGCGGGTTTTGAAAGCCGTGCGGTTCACTATAAACCGTGACGTGATATCAATAATTTTTTCCACTTCCACAAGACCGTTGGCCTTTAACGTATCACCGGTGCTGACCAGATCAACAATGCGGCGGCATAATCCTAAACTTGGCGCAAGCTCCATAGCACCGTTCAGTTTGATACATTCCGCCTGTACGCCGCGCTGTGCGAAATATTTGGCGGTTAAATTGGGATATTTTGTCGCGACCCGAACATGGCTCCAGCGGCTCGGATCATCGGTCTTGCTCATTTCAACAAGTTCGGCCACAGAAATACGGCAGTGACCGATATTCAGATCAAGCGGCGCATAAATTTCAGGATAATCAAATTCCAGCAACACATCATTACCGGCAACGCCCAGATGGGCCGCGCCAAAAGCAACAAAGGTCGCCACATCAAAACTGCGTACACGAATGATTTTAAGATTTTCAAGATTAGTATCAAAGGTAAGCTTCCGCGATTTTGGATCATCAAAATCCGCTTCTGGCTCAATACCAGCCGCGCGCATGATCGGCATCACTTCTTTTAAAATCCGCCCCTTGGGCAGCGCCAATATCATAGGTTCGCTTATAGTCACAGCCATATTCCTGATGGTGAGTTAAATAATATCCGCTCTTTTACCTAAAAGTGCAGGCTATGGCTAGTTTTTATTCAGCTCAATCACTTAAAGTTTCAAGCACGTCATGTTTGGGATGGCAGGCGGCGGGGTAGGGCTCGCCTATATCTTGCATGCTTGCTTCGATCAACTCGGCTTCAAGTCGGATCACTTCATCACCGGAAAAAATAAGATCAATCGCAATATTTTTGTTACCCAGTAGCTTGCTTTCAATGGCCAGCAGCTCGAGAATATGTTTTTTATCTTTATGTTGAAAATTTTGACTGCTAACCGAGGTGACATTTTCAAAATGACAGCCGGTTCGGATACGGTGGCAGCTTTTGTTGCCATTTTCGTCGCGGCTCGCTTTATGATCTTCCCATAAATAACGGTTAAGCATAACGGCAAAAATCCGCTCACTGGGGGAATAGTTAAAATCAGCAACAACCGTCACCGCATCCTGAAGGTATGCCGATATGATCGTCAGGTCGTCATTATCCTGCGCCTTTAATTTTAACCCTTTTCCCATTTATATCCCTAAATTGGCATCGCGAATTATTTTTGCACCTACGGCATCTAACTTTTCTACCAGACGTTCATAGCCGCGATCAAGGTGATAAATGCGGTTAACGAAAGTTTGGCGGTCGGCGACCAGCCCGGCCAGTATAAGCGACATAGACGCGCGAAGGTCGGTTGCCATCACTGGCGCACCAAGTAATTGATCGACACCACGCACGGTGGCGGTGGAGCCACGAACCGTAATATCCGCTCCCATTCGGGTCAGTTCCGGTACATGCATAAATCTGTTTTCAAAAATTGTTTCATCAATCACTGACGCGCCGTCGCACATGGTCATCATTGCCATCACCTGTGCCTGCATATCCGTTGGAAATCCGGGGTATGGCTGGGTGGTGACATTGATTCCTTTGATTTTATTGGCACCAAGTCTGACGATCACGCCTCTGTCCGTTTCCTTAAAATCAAGACCGGCTTCTTTTAACACGCCTAGCGTCCCCGTCATCACATCAAGCAGATTATCACCAAGCAGTTCCAGCTCGCCCCGCGTCATGGCGGCGGCGACGGCGTAGCTACCGGCTTCAATTCTGTCGGGCATTACCGAATATTCGGCGCCGTGAAGACTATCTACGCCCGTGACTTTAAGTGTTCTTGATCCTATACCAGAAATTTTTGCACCCATGGCATTAAGACAGTTGGCAAGGTCAGAAATTTCTGGCTCGCGGGCCGCATTTTCAATTGTCGTATTGCCCGTTGCGAGCGTTGCGGCCATAAGG
>JABJKT010000123.1 GCA_018660225.1 Kordiimonadaceae bacterium | reverse complement strand
TGGGTTATGAATTTGATATTATTCTTCGCGGCCCAACCGCCACACCGATGGAAGGGTGAAAATGACTGGTAACAAATTAAAACAAACCCCTTCGCAAACCGTTGGCCCCTATTTTTCTTATGGCTTAACGCCTGAACAGGGCGATTACGATTTAAAATCAATCGCCAGCCCCAATATGACTAAAGAAGATACGCCAGGCGAACATATTACCCTGCACGGTAATATATATGACGGAAATGGAGAGATCATTGCCGACGCGATGATTGAAATTTGGCAGGCAAATGCTGAGGGACAGTATTTAGACCGGGGCACAGCACCAACAGACGATATTTTCACAGGTTTCGGGCGTTGCGACGCACAAATTGACAATAAATTTCATTTTAAAACCATAAAGCCGGGCCCTATAGCTGATGGCCACGCGCCACATATTAATATGATCGTCTTTATGCGCGGCATGCTCAGTCACGCCTTTACAAGGGTTTATTTCGATGACGAAATGAATTTAAACGAGCAGGATGCAGTATTTTGTAGTGTGCCGGAAGATCGACGCCATACATTAATTGCAAAAAAAGATGAAGACGGACATTATCAATTTGATCTTCATATGCAGGGCGATAATGAAACGGTGTTTTTTGATGTATAGGATAAATTAATGGCAGTTTCACCTGAGGGATCAGAAATTTATAAAGACCTTTTCTCAGATCAGGAAATAGCCGCGCTTTTTTCTGACCGTGCTCATATCCGCTCAATGATTGCAGTGGAAATGGCCTTGGCAGTAGTACAGGGCGAAGCTGGTGTGATACCGGCTGAGGCGGCAGAGAAAATTATAAATACAGAGTTTAATATTTCACCGGAAGATTTAAGCGAAGGAACGGCAAAAGACGGTATAGTCGTGCCAACATTGGTGAAACTGTTGAAATCCGCTGTCGGTGGCGACGATGCATCCTATGTCCATTTCGGTGCCACTAGTCAGGATATTCTTGATACGGCACTGGTGATGCAGCTTGCTAAAGTTTTTGATATTTTTGAAATTCGCATTGCGAGCCTGACAAAAACTCTCGCCACTCTCGCCGACCAACACCGTGCGGCTATCATGGCAGCACGCACAAGATCGCAAATTTCAACACCAACCACCTTTGGCCTAAAAGCCGCTAACTGGTTGATGCCACTGATCCGCCATAGTGAAAGATTAGAGCAGTTAAAAGAACGAGTGCTCGTGCTTTCCATCGGCGGCGCGTCGGGTACATTATCAGCGTTAAGTGAGAAGGACGGTATCGCCACCGCGCGTGGACTGGCGGAAAAACTCGGCCTCGGCCTCAGCCCACTACCATGGCATAATCAACGCGATACTATCGTCGAACTTGGCGCATATTGCGCGCTCCTTTCCGGATCAATTGCAAAAATTGCTAGTGATGTCATACTGTTATCTAGCTCCGGCATCGGTGAGCTTTCCATAGAAGGCGGCGGAAAATCATCAACTATGCCACAAAAAAACAACCCGGCCCTCGCCGAAGCAATCGTTGCCCTTTCAAAAACCAACATAGATTTATTAGCAAGCCTCGCCCATGCCATGATCCATAATCATGAACGCGACGCGGCCGCCTGGCAAATAGAATGGCTAACGCTGCCCAAATGCCTGATCACGACAGGCACCTGCTTAAACCACATTCAAGACCTGATCGGATCCCTTAAAATCAATAGTGACGTCATGACGTCAAACATAAAAAACACCCACGGCACCATCCTCGCCGAAGCCGCAACATTTTTGCTATGCGGACATATGAATAAATCTGAGGCTGGGGAAATTGTCGGCGCGGCTTGCACAAAAGCGATCACCACAAAAACCCACTTGTTCGATATTCTGGACGCCGAAACCAGCACCAATATCAACTGGCAACAAGCCAAGGCACTAGATCAGCACCTCGGCTTAAATGACACGTTCATTGATCATACATTAGAGAAAATTCTCTAGTTAATCCTACCCGTCGGATTAATCGCCCCTACCGGCTGCGGTCTTACGTGGACTGGTTTAGTCTGGCCTTCAATTTCCACAGTGTAATCACCAATATCCACCAGCCTGCGGTAATGTCTGTCTTCGTATGACAGGCGGCGTACGGGCGCAGGCAGATTATCTGCGGCGCCCTCATTTGACATAAGGTCCCAGACGGCTGTATTTAGGCCATCTTGACCGGGGCCGCTAAGGGTTCGCACCACATTGCCACTGCTATCTTTAACATCTATTTCGACCATACCATTTGATGTAGCGTCTTTCAGATAATAAGTGATACTAGCGCCGTAAGCGGGGTTTTCACCGCGGAAATAATTATCGCCTTGCAGTTCTTCGATGGTGTTGCCGTATTTTACCCGGATGCGGTGTTTTGTGGCTGCGGGAACATCAAAAATATGAAGATCCTGATCAAACACATCAGCGTTCATCTGTGAAAATGGGGCAATATCCGTAACCCACATAGCGTGACCGAAGGTGCCGACGACCACTTCCATGTCGCGTTCCTGTATTGCCATA
This sequence comes from Kordiimonadaceae bacterium, assembly GCA_018660225.1. Lineage (GTDB taxonomy): Bacteria > Pseudomonadota > Alphaproteobacteria > Sphingomonadales > Emcibacteraceae > Pseudemcibacter. Next base: position 884 of record JABJKT010000123.1, on the reverse strand, counting down.
GAGGCAACATTGGCCGTAGGCAGATTACCGCGAAGCTGTACCCAGCGACCACCTTTATCAAGGGTAACGAAGAAACCAAATTCTGTACCAAGATAAAGCACATTTTCATTTTTTGGATCTTCTTTAACCACATAAGCGGGGCCGGTTGGCAGGTTGCCGGAAATATCAGACCAGCTGCCGCCAAAATCATCCGTCAGATAAACATGAGGCGCGCGGTCATTGCGGCCGTAGCAGTTTAAAGTGGCGTAAGCCCGGCCATCAACAAAATGCGATGTTTCAATTTCGTCGACCACGCATTGCTGCGGGGTATCCGCCGGCAAATTACCAGTCAGGTTAGTCCAGTTATCACCGCCATCACGGGTGATTGATATACGGCCATCGTCTGAACCGGTCCAGATAGTATCCGCGTCCTGACGGCTTTCATTTACTGAAAAAAGAGCGCCGTAACTATGAAAACCTATTTCCATGCTGTCTTCTTCCTCGCGGCCAGTGATAGCGCGCTGTTGCTGCCACGTTAAGTCCGGTGAAATAATTTTCCAGTCGGCGGTTTTATTATTTATTTTCATCAGGTAATTGTTGCCGAGATAAAGCGTGTCCGTATCATGATAAGAATGATGAAAAGCCGGGTTCCAATCATATCTGATTTTTTCACTAAGGCCGCTAGCCGCTATTTCCGCCACTGACGGGCGAAATTCGGTGCGCTCCCATGTGCGAAGGTCAAGCTTGGCTGTTCCGCCCATAATCTGCGCAAAATAAATCAAGTTAGGATCATCACGGTCCGTTGAGCTATCCATACCGTCGCCATTATGTTTGAGCTTGATCCAGTCAGAATTGGTGATGCCTTCCTCGTCATACGTTCGGCTTGGCCCGCGCCATGTTCCGGT
>JABJKT010000122.1 GCA_018660225.1 Kordiimonadaceae bacterium | reverse complement strand
TATACTGAAGCCCGTATGGCCAAAACCGCTAGTGGACTGCTGGAAGATATTGATCTGGATACAGTGTCCTTTCAGGCAAACTATGATGAAAGCGAACATGAGCCGACGGTTCTTCCTGCGCGTTTTCCTAATCTGCTTGTTAATGGTGCCGGCGGTATTGCCGTTGGTATGGCGACCAACATTCCGCCTCATAACCTTGGTGAAGTCATTGAGGCCTGCTGTGCTTATGTGGATAATCCTGAAATAACATTAGAAGAGCTTGTTGATATTGTCCCCGGACCGGATTTTCCAACCGGCGGTTTTATTATGGGCGGTGCTGGTGCGCGGTCGGCTGAAATGACGGGGCGTGGCTCTGTCGTGATGCGCGGACGCACCCATATCGAAGAATTTAAACAAGGCCGCGAAGCGATTGTTGTTACCGAAGTGCCGTATCAGGTTAACAAGTCCCGTATGATCGAAAATATTGCCGACTGTGTCCGTAATAAAAGGATTGAAGGCATTTCAGACCTGCGCGACGAAAGTGACCGTGATGGTGTTCGGGTTGTTATCGAAGTGAAACGCGATGCTGTCGCCGATGTGGTGCTGAACCAATTATTCCGCTTTACGCCGCTGCAAACCAGTTTTGGCGCTAACGTGCTTGCTCTTTGTGGTGGTCGCCCGCAGGTGTTAAACCTTCATAATATTATTGAGCATTTTATTCGCTTCCGCGAAGAAGTGATTACCCGCAGAACCAAATTTAAGCTTGGCAAGGCCCGTGACCGCGCTCATTTACTTGTTGGCCTCGTTATCGCGGTTAATAACCTTGATAAAGTTGTTGCGATGATCCGTAAGTCGCCAAATCCTGCAGAAGCGCGCGCTTCGTTGCTGGCTGAAAATTGGGATGCTGTTGACGTTGCTGGATATATTGAGCTGATCAACGAACCGGGCCGGATGATTGTTGACGGAAAATATAAACTTTCCGAAAAACAGGTCCGGGCTATTTTGGAACTTCGTCTTCACCGTTTAACGGCACTTGGCCGTGATGATCTTGGCGGTGAGCTGAAGGAACTATCGGAAAAAATCGAAGACTTCATTGATATTCTTAGAAGCCGTGAACGCCTTTATAGTATTATGCGATCAGAATTTGTCGCTTATGGAGAAGAATTTGCCACCCCAAGGCGCAGTGAATTTGCGGCTGATGCCTTCGGCTTTGAAGATGAAGACCTTATTCAGGTGGAAGATATGGTCGTGACCGTTACCACCACCGGCTATATTAAACGTGTTGCGCTCGATACTTACCGGGCACAGCGTCGCGGCGGCAAGGGCCGAAGCGGTATGACCACCAAAGAAGAGGATATCTTAAGCAATGTGTTTGTATCAAACACCCACGTGCCGATTTTATTCTTCAGTGATTTCGGTCAGGTTTATAAGCTAAAAGTATGGAAATTGCCGCTTGGCTCACCAACATCCAAAGGTAAGGCACTGATTAACTTGCTACCACTTGCGCAGGGCGAAACCATTTCGACCATATTACCTCTTCCTGAAGATGAGGATAGTTGGGGCGACCTTCACGCAATTTTCGCAACATCAAAAGGTAATGTTAGACGTAATCTGCTTTCAGATTTCTCAAATGTTCGCTCTAACGGTAAAATCGCTATTCGACTTTCAGAAGGCGACCGTCTAATCGGCGTTGCGGCATGCTCTGAAGAAGATGACGTACTGATGGCGGCTCGTGGTGGTAAATGTATCCGCTTCCCGGCCACTAAAGTGCGGCTCTTTAAAGGGCGTAATTCTGATGGTGTGCGCGGCATTAAACTAGTTGAAGGCGATGAAGTTGTCTCCATGTCGATAATGCACCATGTTAATATGGAACAGGAACAAAAAGTCGCTTACCTTAAATATGCTGCAGCAAAACGTCGCGGTGAAGATCCTGAGAAGCCAGCTGAAATTGACGAGGAACGCTTGGCTGCGCTTGAAGAGCGGGAAGAGTTCATTTTAAGCATCACCGTCAATGGTTATGGTAAGCGGACGTCTTCTTATGAGTACCGTGTCACGGGCCGTGGGGGCAGCGGTATTATCAATATTGAAACGTCGGAACGTAATGGTGATGTGATCGGCGCATTTCCGATTGATGCAAATGATCAACTGATGATGGTCACCGATCAGGGCCGCCTTATTCGGGTGCCAGTTCATGATGTCAGGGTTGCAGGACGTAATACCCAAGGCGTGACACTGTTTAAGGTTGGTGATGAGGAACACATAGTTTCTGTTGACCGCATCCAGGAAACAGACGATGATGAGGAAATAGAAGAAGATGATGAAGCAGAGGAAGAAGAAAACTCTGAAGCTTCTGAAAATTCTGAAGAGGAAACAGCGCCTGAGGAGTAAGCATGTCTGACGGGAAAAGAATTGGACTTTATCCGGGAACTTTTGATCCTATCACACTTGGCCATTTGGATATTATTGAGCGAAGTGCGGGCCTCGTTGATCATTTGATCATCGGTGTTTCCAATAATCCTGCCAAAAACCCGCTTTTTGACCTTGATGAACGGATCAAGATGGTTGAACGGGAAACGGCCTTTCTTGCAGATAAAAAGGGGATTGCTGTTGAAGTTAGGTCATTTAACAGCCTACTTATGACATTTGTTGAGGAAATTGGCGCGAGTGTAATTTTGCGGGGGCTCCGCGCGGTTTCAGATTTTGAATATGAATTTCAAATGACGGCTATGAACTATCAGCTTAATCCCAATGTTGAAACCGTATTTCTTATGGCCGATCCATCACTGCAGGCAATTGCCTCTCGACTTGTGAAGGAAATTGCCATATATGACGGTGAAATTGAAAAGTTTGTCACCCCGACAATTCGTGATGACGTTCTTACAAAACTTGGCAAAAAATAATCTTCAAACAGGAATTGATTATGAAAATATCTATAAAAGCATTTGTTGCTTTCATTTTATTGACATTTATGCCGGTGATATCAATGGCGCAAAATGCTGAACTTGACCTTGAGAATACACTTTATCTGGATTTAAAAGATGGCCGTGTGGTGATCAAAATGTTTCCGGAAGTAGCGCCAAATCATGTAGCGCAAATCAAAAGGCTAACGCGGACAGGCTATTATGACGGTATTATTTTTCACCGTGTTCTAGAAGGTTTTATGGCCCAGACCGGGGATCCTACAGGAACTGGAAGCGGTGGATCAGGTACAAATATTGACGCTGAATTTTCTGATCTTCCTCACTATAAAGGCAGGGTATCCATGGCAAGGACAAATGATCCCAATAGTGCCGATAGCCAGTTTTTCATCTGTCTTGCCTTTTCGCCGCATCTTGACGGGCAATATACCGTTTGGGGCGAAGTTGTCGGTGGCATGAGATATGTTGATAATATTAAAAAAGGCGTGGTGCCTGCACTAACTGATCCCGATAAAATTATTAAAATGCAGGTTGCTGCAGACGTTAAAGAATAAGGAATAAAAAATGGATTTGGAAAATACACTTTATCTCGACCTTGAAGCAGGTCGTGTGGTGATTGATTTATATGATGATGTGGCCCCCGGTCACGTAGCGCGCATTAAAGAACTGGCCCGCACCGGGTTTTATGACGGGCTTACTTTTCACCGTGTACTAGAAGGTTTCATGGCACAAGGCGGTGATCCTGACGGTACAGGTATGGGTGGATCCGGCAAAAAATTAGAAGCTGAATTTTCCGATAAGCCACATAGCCGCGGTGTATGCTCGATGGCCCGCTCGCAAGACCCAAACAGTGGCGACAGCCAATTTTTTATCTGTTTTGGTGACTCCGGTTCCCTTGACGGACAATATACAGTCTGGGGCCAAGTTAATGAGGGCATGGAACATGTTGATAGTCTTAAACGCGGCGAAGGTATGGATTTCTGCATGAACGGCGCGCCGGACAAAATAGTCAAAATGCAGGTAGCTGCTGACGCTGAATAAAGGCGGACATGCCAAAAAATTATGAAAGTAGATCAATTTGATTTTGAGCTACCAAAAGAGCTCATCGCAATACGCCCCGCCGCATCACGTGACGGGGCGCGTCTACTTGTGGTGGGTGGGCAAAATTTAGAAGATAAAACGGTCACCGACCTGGCAGATTTTCTTAATCTTGGTGATTTGATGATTTTCAATGACACGCGGGTCATTCCGGCGCGGCTAAGCGGAAAACGCCGCGATGCTAAAATGGAACTTACCCTTCATATGAATATGAAGGATGGAATATGGAAAGCGTTTGCAAAGCCTGCCAAAAAATTAAAAACGGATGATGTGATTAATTTTGCTGGTGGGCTTGATGCCACTGTCCTTGTAAAGGGCGAGGCGGGTGAGGTTACGGTTCAGTTTAATCACAAAGGCGCATCTTTAAGAGAAGCCCTTAACGAAGCGGGTGTGATGCCGCTGCCGCCCTATATTGCCTCACAAAGACCGGTTGATGATCAGGATAAAAGCGATTACCAGACAATTTATAGTAAAAATGATGGTGCCGTTGCCGCGCCGACGGCCGGGCTTCATTTTACAGAAAACCTGCAACAAAGACTGAATGATAAGGGTGTTAATAGTGCCTACGTCACCCTTCATGTAGGGGCGGGTACTTTTCTGCCTGTTAAAGTGAATGATACCGACGATCATAAAATGCATTCTGAATATGGTGAATTAACGCAAGCAGTGGCAGCGCTAATCAATGAAACCCATGCTAGTGGTAACAAAGTCATCGCCGTGGGGACAACGTCCTTAAGGCTGCTGGAATCAGCCACGGACGAAGACGGCATTACCCATGCTTTTTGTGATGTGACAGATATTTTTATCACGCCTGGTTATAAATTTCGCGCCGTCGATATATTGATGACCAATTTTCATTTGCCAAAGTCGACACTTTTTATGTTAGTAAGTGCTTTTGTAGGATTTGAAAATATGAAAAATGCCTACAGACACGCCATAGATCAAAATTACCGCTTCTATTCTTATGGTGATAGCAGTCTTTTATTTCCCGAGGATAATCTATGACTTTTTCCATGGATATAACCGAGACCGATGGCAATGCCCGTACCGGTGTGATTAATACGGTGCGCGGTGAAATCCGTACGCCGGCATTTATGCCGGTGGGGACCGCTGCAACCGTCAAGGCTATGAAGCCGGAAACAGTCTGCGAGACCGGTGCGGATATTCTGCTTGGTAATACGTATCATTTAATGCTCAGGCCAACGGCGGAACGAATTGCCAAGCTCGGCGGGCTTCATAAATTTATGAACTGGTCCGGGCCTATACTTACTGATTCAGGCGGTTTTCAGGTGATGTCGTTGGCAAAGCTACGCAAAATCACCGATGAAGGTGTTTCTTTCCAATCCCATATTGACGGCAGTAAACATATGTTAAGCCCTGAGCGCAGTATGGAAATTCAACGCCTGCTCGGTGCTAATATCGTTATGGCTTTTGATGAATGTACGCCGTACCCGGCAACAAAAAAAGAAACAGAAGATAGCATGCTTCTTTCCATGCGTTGGGCCAAGCGTTCTTATGATGCGTTTCATGATGGTTCTGATCACGGGGAAGAGAATGCGCTGTTCGGTATTGTTCAGGGCGGCGTGTTCGAAGATCTTCGTCACCGCTCAGTATCGGCGCTTAAAGAAATAGATTTTGACGGGCTGGCCATTGGCGGCCTTGCGGTTGGTGAAGGGCAGGATGTTATGTTTGAAGTGCTCGACTTCACCATGCCAGAAATGCCGAAAAATAAACCACGCTATTTAATGGGTGTCGGTAAACCCGATGATATTGTCGGCGCTGTAGAGCGTGGTATTGATATGTTTGATTGCGTTATGCCGTCGCGTTCGGGTCGGACCGGTCAGGCGTTCACCCGGCGCGGCACGGTAAACATGAAAAATGCCCGTCATATTGATGACCCGCGTCCGATTGACGCGGACTGTGCATGCTCCGCTTGTCAGAATTATAGCCGTGCTTATATCTCTCATCTTATTAGAAGTGGTGAGATTCTCGGCCCGATGTTGATGACCGAACATAATCTTACCTATTATCAGGACTTAATGGCCGGCCTTCGCGCGGCAATTTCGCAAAAAACACTGTCTAATTTCGTCGAAAAATTCCATCAACAGCGCGCTAAAGGCGACATTGACGAAATATGACGAAATAAAAACACAAAAGTGGTAAAATTACTATTGACGATTGGAGAGAGTGGCCCTATGTTCCGCTCACCTTCTTGTGAGGGCCCGTAGCTCAGCTGGTAGAGCAACTGACTTTTAATCAGTAGGTCACAGGTTCGAACCCCGTCGGGCTCACCAAAAAACCCCATATGTCTTTTGACTATGGGGTTTTTCTGTTTGTAATTATCGACAAATGATGCTTTGTTAGTTTTATAAAATAAAATGGATTGTTTAAGGAGTTATTTATGTACCGTTTGCTTGTTGTTTGCTTCAGTCTTTTTATCAGTGGGCTGACTTTTGCTTCTGCGGCGCCAAAAAATATTATTCTTCTAATTGGTGACGGTATGGGGGAAGCGGAAATCGCGCTCGCACGTGCGTATGAATTTAATGGCGACGCGGGGATGTTTGTCGATACCATGAAAAATCAGGGTTCGGTTATTGTAAAACAGTTTATGGTGGCTGATCCGAGTAAGATTGAGTTTGCGGGCTCCAGCGGTAGCGGTGGGACGACCATTTCTACAGGTTACAGAACCAGTGAGAACCGAATAGCGGTAAGTGCAGTTGATGGATCACATTATAAAACCATTATGGAAGAAGCGCAGGAGCGGGGCTTTAAAACCGGACTTGTAACGACGGCTAATATTGCCGATGCTACGCCCGCCACTTTTGCAGCACATTCGCAGAACCGTTATTGTTACGTTCAGGGCCTCAGCGCATGTGATCAGTTCGGTGATATTCCGACCGTTGAACAATTTCTTGACCATAATGTCGATGTGATGCTTGGTGGCGGTTATAACTTTCTGCCGGTAGGTGAAGCAGGCGGCGGCACAATTCGTGAAAAAGCAATAGCGCATGGTTATAAGGTTGTAACAGACCGCGAAGCATTACTTGAGCTTGAAGCGGGGACAAAAACATTTGGATTATTTTCTGACGGTCATATGCCGGTGGAATGGGTCGGCCCCGGCGGCAGAGGCGCCGACTTTATAAAAGTGGATGATTACCTTAGGGCTAACCGCAAGGTGATTTTTCCAGAACCCGCGGCATGTGAACTAAATCCGGAGCACAAAGGGATGCCGAAGTTAGAGGAAATGTCAAAATTCGCCCTTGATAGCCTAAAGAATGATGATGAAGGTTTTTTCCTGATGATTGAAGGCGCATCGATAGATAAACAGTCCCATGAGGCAAATGCATGTGGTACCATTGGCGAAATGCTCGCCTTTGATCGCACCGTAAAGATAGCCGTTGATTATGCGAAAAAGAATGGTGACACAGCTGTGATCGTTACGGCTGATCATGGTGGTCCTACTCAGGTTATCTATAGACCGGCTAGCTTTGGAAGAGGCGTAATAAGAGAACAAATTCCAGGACTTTATCAGCGGCTTTTAACCAAGGGCGGTCATGAACTTGCTGTTCATTATGGTACAAATAACTATGATGATCAGTCGCATTCGGGTGTAAACGTTCCGATTTTTACATATGGTCTTGATAATCCGGAGCTGCTCACTGGCACAATTCAACAAACCGAAATTTACGGTGTTATGAAAAATTTTCTTTTTAACTAAAACTACAGAGGTTCTTTATGCGACTTTTATTATTAAGCACTTTAAGCTATATGGCCATGGTCATAACAGCACATTCAGCACCTAAAAACGTCATCCTTCTTATTGGTGATGGTATGGGGGAAGCGGAAATTTCACTTGCCCGTAATTATGAATTTGACGGCGGGGACGGGCTTTTTATCGATACCATGGATTTTCGTGGTTCTGCGGTAGTAAACGCGTTACTCGATAGTGACCCGAGTAAGCTGGCATTTGTTGGTGATAGTGCAAGTGGGGGTACTGTTCTCGCTACCGGACAGCGCACTGCGGTGCGCCGGGTATCAACTACAGCAAAATTTGGTGTGCCTATTGTAACCATTGCTGAACAGGCAAAGGAAAAAGGATTTAGTGTAGGGATCGTAACCACGGCCGAAATTACTGATGCCACACCGGCTTCATTTGGCGCTCATAGCAATAATAGGTATTGTCTAAAAGCGGGTGACCGTGCCTGTAACGGCGATACGCCAATTTTTGAGCAATATTTTGATACTGATTATGATGTATTCCTTGGTGGCGGACAGCGACATTTACCCGGTAAATACGGTGACGGTACAATTGAGCAAGCCGTAAAAGATAACGGTTATACCCTTATTCAAACGACCAACGACCTTTCCCAAGGTATTTTATCAATCAGTGACAAAGATGCCAAATTATGGGGCGCATTTTCCGAGGAGCATTTCCCTAGAGAATGGCAAGGGTATCAAGGTAAATATGCTGAAAAAATGGCCATTGACGACAATAATATGGCGATATTCCCGCCCGCAAGAAACTGTGAAGCAAACCCGAAATATGCAGGTAAGCCAAGCTTACAGGCGATGGCCGAACGGGCGCTAAATGAACTTGATGCAAAAAATGATGCTAATGATAAGGGTTTCTTCTTAATGATTGAAGGGGCATCAATTGATAAGTCTTCTCATGATGCGGATCCTTGTGGTGTAATTGGTGAGTTGCTTAGCTTTGACCGCACTGTCGAAATGGCGGTTGAGTATGCCAAAAATAATGAAAATACTATCGTCATCGTAACGGCTGATCACGGCGGAGCGACGCAAAATATCCATCATCCTTACTACGAAAGATATAAAAGAATAAGTCAAAACGTCCCGGGACTATTTAAAATGCTGCTTACAAAAGGCGGTAATGAAATGCTGGCTTACTACGGCGGAAATAACATTACCAAACAGACCAATCCGGGAGACCTTACTGACCAAATTAGCCCCGGTGGCCTTGAAGATCAGCCGCATACGGGTATAAATGTTCCTGTTTATGCTTACGGACTTGACGACGATAATAAACTAAGCGGGACCATTAAACAGACAGAAATTTACGGTGTAATGGCCAAACATCTGTTTGATTAATCAGGATTTAATTTCAGTAGGTCCGTGATTTTCATCGAGGGCGACAAAGACAAAATCGCCTTCAGTTACCTTGGTTTCCTCTTCCTCACCGCGCCGAACCACGGTTACTTCGATGTGAATGGTAAGTGATGTACGCCCAACATTGGTTATATCCGTATAAACGCTAAGCCAGTCACCAACATTTACCGGTGCGTGAAATTTCATTGCTTCGATTGCGACCGTCGCAACAGGACCACCAACATAACGAATTGCTTCAACTCCGGCGGCACTATCCATTTGTGATAAAATCCAGCCGCCGAATATATGACCGTTTGAATTAATATTGCTATGTTTGGGAAGCGTACGGATGGTTGGTTGACGTTTATATATTTTTTCCATGATTGATCATTCCTATTTATTTGAATAAGTATGCAACTTTCCGGAAATTTTTTCGAGTGATTTATTTTATAAGCTTTTTGAAAGGTTGTTCTCTGATTAATTCAGGGATCTTGCTGTCTTCCAGTGCTTTTGAAAATAAGAAGCCCTGACCATAATGACAACCAAGCGTTTTTAATTTTTCAAGTTGGGATTTGGTTTCGATACCTTCTGCGATAATGGTCATACCTAATGATTTTGCAAGATTAATGATAACCTTGATAATGTTATAACCTTCATCGCTAGTATCTATTTTGCTACGAAGGACCGATCAATTTTTATGGTATCTGCGGGAATACGGCTTAAATAGGAAAGTGAAGAATATCCCGTTCCAAAATCATCAACCGCAAGTGAAATACCATAAGTTTTTAAATCCAGCAGGATGTTTCTTGCAATATCCGAATTTTCCATAATAGTGGATTCTGTAAGTTCCAGTTTTAAATTTGCCCCGTCAAGGCCACTTTTGGCAAGTGCGTCACGGGTTAGGGCGGCAATGTTGCCAGTTAAAATATGGCTGCTTGATACGTTAACCGCCATAAATAATGATGACGCAAGCGGATCAGCATCTATCCATGCCTTCAGTCGCTCGCAGGCGGTGGTCAGCGCCCATTCACCAAGCGGAATGATTAAGCCAGCTTCTTCGGCGAGGGCGATAAATTCTAATGGTGAAACTTGACCTCTTTTTGAATTATTCCATCTAGCCAATGCTTCAAAACCACAAACCAGCCCGCTCTGAAGATTTACCAGTGGCTGATAATGAAGCTCAAGTGCGTCTTTTTCCAGTGCTTCACGAAATTCCGTTTCTAGACGTAGTTTTGTCACGGCCTGGGTTTTAAAGTCCTGATTGTAAATGATAGTCTGGTTGTTTCTCATGTCATCATTACGTTTCATGGCAAGGTGAGCATTTTGAAGTAATTGTTGAATATTATCCGAAGTGGCGATGCCGGATGCTATACCGATTGACACTGAAAGGCGAATGTCACTTTCTGAAAGTAATTGTTTTGTTGCAAAATTATGATGGATTGACTGGGCAAGCTTATTGGCTTCCGTTGTTACATTATCAAAATTTTCTTCTGATAGAAATACGACAAATTTATCATTGGAAAAACGGGCTAGGTAAGCTTTTTTATGAAGTGTGTCAGAAATCATTTCAGAAACAGCTTTTAAGACCTTGTCGCCAAAACTATATCCATAACTGTCATTTACCCGCTGCATCTTTTTAATATTAATAAAAAGAACTGATGTTTCCATCCCGTGTATGGAATATTCATCGTCACTTACATTCGCTTTGTGTGTTTTAAGCTTTTCTTCCATGGTTTCAAAAAATTTAAATCTGTTTGCTAGCCCGGTAAGGGGGTCAAAATAATTTACCCGCTCAACTTCAACTTCAAGATTTTCCGCATCATTATACTCAGCTGTTGTGACGGTTATTTGGTCAATTTTACCGGACTTATTTTGAAGAGGAATGATTTTACACAGTAATGATTTCTTTTTGTTACCGATAAAAAGTTGCCAGATAAAAGCAATTGCGGTCTTTTTTTGATATGCTTTTTCAAGATGATGATGAAGTCGGTCATCTTCAATATTATCGCCCCAGAATATTTTTGTTATATTTGCGCCAACAGGATCAATTTCATCAGTGTTTATGTTTTTTAAAAATGTTTCGTTGGCTGCTAAAAGTAGAAAGCTATTTTTCCCCTCAACACCAATGATAGCCATGCCGTCTTTAACGGGGCTTGAAATAGCAAAAGATTTTGAGCGTGATTTAAATGTAGGCTTCTTATTACTAAAAAGAAATGGTGAAGCGCCTGACTGACCTGACATATGGACTGTGCCCTAATTTTTTACTGTATTTTCATTAATAAGAACTAAATAGAATCTCTAGCCTATAGTGTGCTTGAATTAAGTAAAAATTTAGTAAAATTTAGAATAGAAAGTCACAATAAATAAGTAAAAAC
>JABJKT010000121.1 GCA_018660225.1 Kordiimonadaceae bacterium | reverse complement strand
GTGTACGTGTGATGTGCCGTGTTTTTAAGGTCCATCACAGTGGTTTCTATGCATGGCTAAGCGGATGGCGTCCATTGTCCCCTCGTCCCGCTCACCGTAATGACTTTTATCGGCAGCAATGATTTCAATATCATTTGGCGTTACTTTTCCCGGTATGCCTGTCAATTGAAGGACATTATTGGCCAGCTTTAAAACTCTTTCACTTTTGATGGTTGTTTCTTCGTCATCGGATATGCCAATAACCCGGGTCTCTTCCCCCATTGCTTTAAATCCGGCGACTAGTCCTGCTTGGGTGCTGCTGCTTCCGGTACACTGCACGACATAATCAAAATGAATGCCTCGCCCGTCGCACTGCTCAACAATTTCCTGAGCGCATCCTAAATAGCCTAATGTGCCAAGCTCATGAAATGAGGCACCGCCATCGATTAAATAGGGCCTGTGTCCCTGACTTTTAAGATATTCAACAAATTCTGCCAACGGGCCCTGATCTTCAATTGGGCGAACGGTTTCGTCGATATATAAATCTGCCCCCATCATACTGCTTAGAAAAATGTTACCTACTTTTCTATAATTTGGGCCAGCATCTTTTGTCCAGCCATAATGGAGCAGAGCACATTTCATATTGTTTTTTGCAGCGGCTGCCGCCGTTTGGCGGGTATGGTTAGACTGAATAGCCCCAACGGTTACCAGCATGTCTGCACCTTTTGCCAGCGCATCCCCCACTAAATAATCAAGTTTTCGGGTTTTGTTTCCGCCGCCTTCGAGGCCCGTTAAGTCGTCTCTTTTTATCCATAAATCCTGACCGTCCAGTAGCTTGCCGAAATTCTTTAATGGATGGATAGCCGTTGGCAGTTGAGCCAGATCAGCTGTTGGCCACTGCGATAATTTTTCCTTAATTAAGCGACTTATATTGCTCGGCATTTATGCGTCCTCATAGTAAGATATCATTATTAATTCTACGCTTTAAGCCATCTTATCATAGCCCCTTAAAAAGAAAAGCCTTGTAAAAAGCTATCATTTTGACCGATCCTCTTAATTGATGTAAGCTCTTTGAAATATATCTTAATGAGCAAAAACGGAGGCAAACATGACCATGAAAAGACGTGATTTTAATAAGATGATTGGTGCGGTGGCGATTAGCCAGACATTTTTATCGGCGGAAGCTCAGACGGTTAGCAATTGGTCGCTCGAAGCCAATGTAGCGGAATGTTGTAGCTGTGAAATTCCTTGTCCGTGTAACTTTGGTCTGGGAACCAAGATGCGCTGCGATGGTAACCGTCTGATTGAAATTTATAAAGGACATGTCGGTGATGTGGACCTTAAGGGTGTCCGCTTTCTGGTTACTTTTGAAATGGGTGTTTGGACGCGCATTTATGTGGATGAAACCATGAGCGACGATCAGATGCAGGCATTTGACTTGATATTACCGCTCGGCTTTTCTGGTTTTAAGAACCAGTCACTATCAATTGAAAAGGTACCACTGAGCGTAACCCGCCAAAACGGTCTAATAAAATATTCTGCACCAGCATCAGAAGTTGAAATGAAACCGCTTAAAGGAATGGACGGTGGCCAGATCACAGTTGATGGCCTTCCCAACAATGCATTCTTTGATTATGTGCAGTACCAATCCGTTGTGCACACACACGAAGGACCTGACCAGAAATGGTCACATAGCGGGACAAATGGTTTTACTTCCAGAATGATGGCTAGTGGATAATAGGTTAAGGATAATTATCTGAAAAATTATTCTTTACAAAATCGAGGAATTTTTCTGATGCGCGGGAGAGCGGACGGTCTGCGAGGTGGAGAGCTTTTACAGAAAATTTTAACGGTGGGTTGAAGCCTTTATAGCTTATATTTTCCGGCTTTTGTGAGGTGGCGGTGAATTTATCGACCACCGCAATACCACTGCCGAGCGCGACCATACTGCGGGCGACAAAATAGGTCTGAGCAATAAGTTTGGAGCTGTAGCTGATCCCTTCCTCATTAAGGCGATGATCTAAAATATCGCTCATGGGGC
>JABJKT010000120.1 GCA_018660225.1 Kordiimonadaceae bacterium | reverse complement strand
ACGATGGCTGCGGTGCTTGTGATCAGGTCGCGAAGGATGATATACCACAGCACATAACCCAAGGCCGATGTTATGGCGCCGGATAGCGCTGCCCACAGATAACCATCCGTAGTGAGGTTAAGGGGAAAAATCATCACCAGTATAATGACCATCGGCATAGTCAGGACAAAATTTCTTGAGGTAAGCAGTATCGGATTTATTGCCCCCTGACCGAGCAGAGAATAAATCCCCCATGAGATACCAGATAAGGCCATCAGGCTTGCGGCAACAGGCGGCGGCATATTAATGCCCGGTAGTAATAAATAGACAAAACCTGAAATGGCCAATAAGACACCGATTTTCTCAGGCGTATTTAAAGGTTGACCCCTAAGGTAAGCCATAAACATCATAGTAAGCTGGACGCTGGAAAAAAGGATCAACGCGCCAGTGCCCGTACCCAATTGCACATAGGATAGTGAAAAGAACAGTGCATATGCAAAAAGCATTAGTGGCATAAGAATTGTTTTTTTATTTAAGATCAACGGTTCGATTTTTGCTGATTTTATAAAAATGAACGATAGCAAAAGGGCTCCAGAAAAAAGCCGAACTAAAGTAAAGCTGATCGGATCATTTGCCGGATCGACAAGGGCAAGCCTACAAAACACAGAATTGGCCGCAAAAGCGACCATAGTTATGAGTGTAAGAGTGATTAATTTAAAGGGCATGATTTTATCATAACAAAAAACCACTTTAACGTTCAAGAACCTTTAATCCCCTTGTTTTAGTCTTTCTTCAGCTATTCTTCACATAACCCTCACGTAAAATCTCACAATTCTCATAAAGTTTTCAACTGCTCCTCAAGCATGAATTTCTGCCGAGTTTATAAATATCACCGTGAAATAAACAAAATCAGGTAATGAAAATACTTAAGGAAAATACAATGAATATGCACAAAAGAATAGAAGTAGAAGAAAGAGTTACTATGCCACAGGTGGATCATAAAGATTTCACCGAAGCGGCTAACGAAAATGTTGATAAGCGTTCTTATCGGCTTAGTAATATTGATATGGTACGTGGACTGGTGGTGCTGATTATGTCCATAGACCATGTACGGGATTTTATGATGATGGGCGGGGTTCAGGACCCAATGGCTCAGCCAGACATTGGCATCGGCCTTTATATGACACGCTGGATCACCCATTTCTGTGCGCCAGTGTTTATCTTTCTTGCCGGAACATCGGTTGGACTGATGGCCGGGCGTAAACCGGCCCGTGAACTTGCCACCTTTGTATTAAAGCGCGGTATTTGGTTGATTGTCATGGAAATTACCGTGATTTCATTCGCCTGGACCTTTACGATATTCAATGAACCGGCCGTGGCTGGGAATTATCAGGTATTCCTGCAGGTGATCTGGGCGCTTGGTGCTAGTATGGTTGTCCTTTCGGGGGCGTTATTCATGGGACCGCGGGCTTGTCTGATCATTGGTGCGGCGATTATCCTTGGCCATAACATGCTTGATCAGGTCTGGCCTGTTGCGGCCATGATGGACAGTGTGAATAACCCATTCTGGTACACGCTTCATTCCCAGGCCACTCATTATTTCGGCCCGACCGTGGTGAGCTCCGTTTATCCGTTGCTGCCTTGTATAGGTATTATGATGGTTGGTTATGGCTCAGCCTTTATTTTCCAGAAACCAGCCGGCGAGCGCGATGCGCTTCTTATGAAAACCGGACTTATATCTCTTGCTGCGTTTGTCGTGATCCGCTTAAGTGGCATTTACGGAGAGCCGAACCCATGGCAGGTTCAGGAATTTGGTGCCCTTGCAACATTTTTTGATTTTATGAATGTAAGCAAATATCCAGCAAGCCTTCTTTATATACTGGCTACCCTTGGTGTTATGGCCATTGTCGGCTCACAAGCCTGGCGGGTTAAAGGCTGGCTTAAAGATACACTGGTTATGTTTGGCCGGGTACCGTTTGCTTTTTATGTGGCTCACTTATATCTGATCCATGTGATGAGCATATTGCTAGGTATGGCGCAAGGGTATGAGTTCAGCCAAATGATGCATTTCTTCCCGTTCTACCCGCAAGGTTACGGCATTGATGTCGTCGGCGTTTACGTCTGCTGGATATTGGTTATCGCCATCCTATATCCGTTCTGTAAATGGGTCGCAGAGATTAAACGCACCCGCAAGGACTGGTGGCTCAGTTATCTATAGGAATTATCAGAGGGGCAGTATTAGAATGCTGCCCCTTTTTAATATCAAGCAGGCTTGTAAACTTTGGCCATCACCATGCCACCAACAATATTAGATGATAAATTAATCACATTGTCGGCGATCAGAGCAGGCATTTCAAAGGGAAGCATGCTGTATAAAACCCATGTCAGGCAAGATACCAATATGCCAATCAGAGCACCAAATTTTGCCCCTTCCACAATATCGCCAGTTTTGCGAATGTTTACATATAAATATACGAATACGATCGTCATGACGATATAGGCACCAAACATATAAGGCATCATCCCGTATAATTCTTCTTCGGGTCTTCCCAGAGCAGAATAGCTTGATAGTTGATCCATAAAGATCATGCTTCCGATAATTCCTGAAATGGTCATCGCTATATATGCAGCAACGACTGCCATCCAAAATCTTTTGATATTCATTTTATACCCTTTCTTTTATTGCTGATGTTTACATATTACATTTCTGTAGCCCCCGGCCATAAAGTGTATCTGATAAAGTACCGCCATCAATAGAAACCCCGCCATTGACGATCAGGTATTTAACGCCGACTGAAAGCACCCGCGGGTTAACGAAATCGGCCCTTGGGGCAAACTCATCAGGATCAAACATGACAATGTCGGCATATTTGCCAGTTTTTAGATAGCCACGGCCACAAAGATCAAATGTATCCGCCGTAAGTCCTGTACTGCGGTGGATGAAGTCTTGCAAAGTGATATACCCTTTATTGACAACATATTCGCGGTATTTGGTCGGGAAGGTGGCGAATTTTCGTGGATGACCGTATGAACCATCCGATGAGGTCATTACCCACGGCATGGCGATGAAAGCTTTAAGGTCGTCTTCTTTAATGGCGAAATTGGCAATATTGCTGCCGCCTTCGAAGATAATTTCTATCGCCGTATCAATGGGCGTTTTACCACGTGCGGCTGCTTCTTCGCCGAGTGTTCGGCCAACAACCATATTGCCGGTGCCACCGGATAACAATAGCGCATCCGGCCCGCCGCGTTTACGCATATTTTCTTCCATGTCGATTTTTATTTGTGGCAACTGTGCATCATCCGCGAGCCGCGCCAGCATGGCGATCTCCCCGCCCGCCTGAACGTAACGTGGCAGTAACGCACCGACAACGCCGGTTCCGGTCGCAAGCCACGGATATTGATCGGCACTAACCCGAAGGCCTTCGGCCTGCGCCGCTTCGATCATTTCAATGACGTCGGCTGATTTGCCCCAGCTATCAACGCCAAGCGCTTTAATATGGCCCACATGGGATTTAATGCCGGCAATGCGGCCGATATCAATCACTTCTTTTACCGCGCCAAGCAGGCCGATATTATAGGTGCTTTCATCGCGGATATGGCTTTCATATATACCATCATAAGGTGCGACCATTTTGGCAAGCTCGGCCACTTCCTCGGTTGATGAATAACTTCCGGGTGCGTAATAAAGCCCGGTGGATAAGCCAAGCGCGCCCTCTGACATGGCCTTGGCTACCAGCGCTTTCATCTGTTCCATTTCACCGTCGGTCGGTGCATCATCACGCATCTGCATCACGGATTGGCGCACATTTCCCTGCCCGACGAAAAGCGCGGTATTAGTACCGATACCATTTTTGTTGAGTTCATCAAGCGTTAGCTTTGTATCACTAGGGCCGCCACCATCATTACCGTTAAAAACCGTTGTCACGCCTTGGGTAAGGTAATTGGCATTTTGTTTGCGTTCAGGATCCTGAAGATTACCAAGTGAATGAGTGTGTGGGTCAATAAAGCCCGGTGCAACAATAAGCCCGGTCGCATCGATCGTGCGGGTTGCTATAATGGAAGAAGGCGGCCCGACATAAATAATCTCATCGCCAGAAACCGCGATATCAACCATCTGCGCCGGGCTATTCGTTCCGTCATAAACGGTTCCGCCGGTGATCAGGATATCCGCGTTAATCTGCGCAGTTTCATCGTTGCCGCAGCTTGCCGTTAAGAATATGAATAGTATCGATGCTAAATATTTCATGTGCCAAAGTCCCCTTCAAGGTCTTTTTTTTATCTGGCCACTATATCACAGCATTTTAGTTTGCAAATCAATTAGATAATCAATGTCTTCTTCAGTATTAAAGAAATGAGTGCAAACCCGCAGGTTGCCAACCCCGCCAAGGGTGCGCATTGATATTTTTATCGGCTTCATACAGCGACCGGGCGCGGCCGTGCGCTCAAACATTTGCAGATCTTTTTCATAACTTCCTGTGGTGTAGGTAATAAGGCCGTGGCGTTTTTTCGGATCCATCGGCGTTAAGACCTTGCAACCAATATCCTGCAACCTTTCAATGGCATAGGTGCCAAGTCGTCTGGCGCGCTGTTCAACATTTTTAATGCCGATCTTTTCATAAAATCTAAGCGTCGCGTTCCAACCAAACAGCGCCGGGCCAATGACGCCGTCCTGTGAAAACTGATTGGCGTTATTCACCAGTGGAACCTGCCAGCTTTTTATGGTGTCATGGTCTTCATCGGCAAAGGGGATACCTTTTTGTAAATCGGCCCAGATGTAATTTCGAAAGCGCGCATCAATTTTATCCATAACGGAACGTTTAATATAAAAGAAACCGGCACCTTCTGGCCCGCATTGCCATTTATAAGCCCCCGTCACCATCATATCCACATCGTCATGCTTAACGTCAATATCGATAACGCCAAAGGCCTGTATCGCATCATCAAGCACCAGTGCGCCTTTGGCATGGGCGATGCGGCATACTTCTTTAACATCATAAGTAAAACCGCAAAATGCGGCGGTGCGGTCAATGACGACAAGTTTGGTTTGCTCATCAACCAATGCTTCCATATCTTCCATCAGCACTTCGCCGTTTACATTTTTAATAATGCGAAGCTCAACGCCGTAACGGCGGCTTATGTCCTGAAGGATATAGGTAAATGAAGGGTATGCCAGATCGGAAAAGACTACATTATCGCCTTCCTTCCATTCAAGCATATTATAGAAGATCATATTGGCAACCATGCTCGGTCTATAGCTGTTAGTAACCTCATCTTTATCGGCGTTAATCATCCGCGCCGCGCGCGTGATGCATTCGTCAAAACGGGCCATCAAAAACGGGTGTGTGGCAATGCCGGCAACCGGTACGTCTTCCATCTGGCCAAATTCAACGAAATCATAAAATTCACGCGCGGCTTTTAGCCAGTAATTACCAGCAATCATCTGATCCCCGGCGTTAAGATAGACCCAATGATCAAGCATTTTAAATTCTGATCTGATCTGATCAATATTTTCATCAATGTAATTTTTGCTCATAGGAATGGTTATACTGATATGCCCAACACACATATTGACGCATGTCAAAAAATTGAATGTTTTTTTTCGCACTTTCGAGTTATAATTCTTGACCTCTTTGGTGCTATCGCCTATATACCGCTCTCAGGATTTATAAGGCTAAAGGACGATTCTTATGTCGCAGGCCTTTAATTAAAGAATTAAGTTAAGGAAAAGACGATGTCACGTGTATGTGAATTAACAGGCAAAGCTGTCATGAGCGGTAACAATGTAAGCCACGCGAAAAACAGAACGCGCCGTGTATTCCGTCCAAATCTGACTAAAGTAACACTTACGAGTGACTCGCTTGGCCTGTCAGTGAAGATTAAAATTTCAGCACATGCGCTACGCAGTGTTGAGCATAATGGCGGATTAGATAATTTCCTTATTAAAGCTGACGATGTTAAATTGTCGCTTAAAGCAAGACGCCTAAAGAAAAATATCAAAAAGAAATTAGCCGCTGCTTAATTTCCTAATTGATACCGAATTTAAGAGCCGCTTTTTCAAGCGGCTTTTTTTTATGCTTTAATTTTTATTCAATTTGAGATATTTTTAATTAAAAATAACAATATTTTCATAATCTTACCTTAAGGTTATCTCACTATCAGTCATTTCATAGTAATTTCGCGTATAAAAAATATGGACTAGAATTCCAAAAAGACAAGAATGGAAACAAAGAAATGTCGGCAACGATCGTGAGCGCAGCTAAAGAGCTCTTCCAGAAAAAAGGATATTCCGATACAAAAATCGCGGATATTATTAAGGCTGCTAAAGTTACAAAGGCAGAGTTTGATAAATGCTATAATTCAAAGCAGGATGTTTGCTCGGATGTTCTTAAATTATATAAAAATGACTTAAAAAGCCGATTTAAAACATATGATGAAAATGATAATATGCGTCAGCGTCTGAGCATGTTCCTTGATGCCTATTTCGAAGATGCTGAAAATATTGCGGCGAACGGCTGTCCGATCTTTAATCTTTATTATGATCTTAGGAGCGTTAAGGGTGAGCTTTCAAAGTCAGTGAACGAAATTCTTGAGATGCAGCATCAATGGATTGATGAACAGTTTGTTATCATGCTTAAATCCCAAAGTGGTACCGATCAGGGTGACAGGCTTATGTCAGCCGTAAGCGGTTTGATTTTACTCGCCAAACTGACAAACGATCCTGCAATGTTTAAAGTTCAGATTATCCAGTTAAGGTCATGGATACGTTCTATGTAAGATATCCCGGGTAATATGGTCTTGACCTCGTCATAATGTTCGGCCACTCTGTAGAACAATAATAATCCATCAGAGAAAATAATTGTCACATACAGAATCCCAGGCAGAAACTCAGGAAAAATCATCAGGAAAAGCGGTTAAGGTTTATTTGAAACCAACCGTTATAGCGATCCTGTTTTTGGGTTTTTCATCTGGCGTGCCTTACGGTGTGCTAACAGGGGCGCTCAGTTACTGGGTATCAAAAATTGATTTATCACCCAGCGAAATAAGTCTGCTGTTGGCAGCTGGCTTTCCTTATACGATAAAATTTCTCTGGTCACCGATTATTGATCAGGTCAAGCTTCCCATACTCCATAGACTGCTCGGTCAGCGGCGAAGCTGGCTGATACTGTCGCAGGTTTTGTTGGCGGGCAGCATTATGTGGCTTGGTTTTACATCGCCGCTCGAAAATTATTCGCAGACTTATATGGTTGCCTTTCTTATTGCCCTATTCGGTGCAACACAGGATATCGTAATTGATGGCTTCAGGATTGAAGTGCTTGAAGACGACGAACAGGCGGCGGGGGCTGCGCTTTATATATACGGCTACCGCATTGCCGGCATCGTTTTTTCCATCGGTGTGATTTATATTTATAACCTGTTTGAAATTGACTGGTCACTGCTGTTTATCATTGGAAGCTCAACGATGATTGTTGGTGTGCTTGCCGCCCTTTTCATCAGTGAGCCAAAACATAAAGAGACAGAAGAAAAACTTAAAATTCAAAAAACCATTGAAAAAATCCTCAAAGAAAAACAGATCGCCGAAGGAAAATTTAAAGAATATATTGGCTGGATATATATGTCGGTGATTGCGCCATTTCAGGAGTTTCTGACCCGAAGAGGCTGGTTTGTCTTTCTTCTTTTTGCGCTCTTTTATAAGCTTGGCGACAGCATGGCCTTATCGCTGCAAACCAGATATTTTTTGTCACTCGGTTTCGATGATCTGGTGATTGCCAACTCAGGAAAGTTGGTTGGTTTTTGGGCATTGCTGGCCGGGCTTGCTGTAGGCGGGTGGCTGATGAATAAAGTCGGGCTTTGGAAAGCGCTCCTCATATGCGCCGTGTTGCAGCTTGTATCCAACTTATCTTTTTCCGCCCTTTATATTATCGGCACGAACCCTTATTTCCTCGCCTTCACCATGGGTTTTGAAAATTTTTCCACCGGGATGGGTGCGACGGTTCTTGTGGCTTATCTGTCTCTACTTTGTAATCGTTCCTTTACCGTCACTCAATTTGCCCTGCTTAGTGCGATTACCCAATTTACGGTGAAAATTTTATCAGCACCAAGCCGCTATATTGTTGAAGCGACAGGATGGTTCTGGTTTTTCATAATAACAGCTGTGCTTGCAGTGCCGGGAGTGTTGTTGCTGTTCTGGATTAAATCCTTAGAGACTTTTGATAAAAAGCAATCAGACCCTGCGAATAGTGAGACTTAGCTGCGTTGAAAAACGTGACTTTCGTTTGACCATCTGAAAACCGTGCTGTTCAATTAGAAACATGATGTTTTTTGATTTGAAGAAATTTATTTGATTAGGGTGCGGCGTAGGCGTTTTATAAAACCTGCTGACGGGGACGGATAGCTCAAAAGTTTCTCCTTTATTGAGTGCGCTATATTTGTTCTTGAAAAATTCATTCACATCCGGGGCAAAAATAAGCTCATCATTTGGCTGGTCCGTTTCTGAGCTGGCTAATTTTTTAAAACCACAAAAAAGGCAATTAAAATCAGATTGCTGAGCAGTACTCTGCTGTGCAGACGCGCCGCATACTTCACATTGTTGAATTGCTTCTATGTTAGAATAGTTCATGGGCTCAGTTTTATCTTTTTGGGCGACTGAGGTAAACATAAAGAACTAAAAAAATTGTTTGGTTGATATACTAATTCGCTATATCATCCCGAAGATTAGCCAAACTAATGACGTTAAAGGTAATGCTGTATATGAATGAGGTTGCTTCAAAGTATAGTTTCTCAATAGAAGATGATCCCATTATCGTTGTCAGTGGTGATTTTGAAGTGAGAATTGCCCGGACAAAAGACGAAATTGAGGCGGGTCAAAAACTAAGGTATCAGGTGTTTTTCGATGAAATGGGTGCGCAGCCTAATGACGCCGTAAGAAATGAAAAACGCGACTATGATGATTTTGATGAAATT
>JABJKT010000119.1 GCA_018660225.1 Kordiimonadaceae bacterium | reverse complement strand
TCGATACTGCTAACGAAGTAAAATACTACAAAAATGGTGGCATCCTTCATTACGTTCTAAGGAACCTCGCCGCACAGTAAGACATTAAATAATTTAATTAGAGAAAGCCGGGTCTGAATTGATCCGGCTTTTTTTATAGGTCGCGTTCTTTTTCGCGGATGCCAAAAATAAGTTTGAAGGCTTCACCATTTGCGCCGACGACTATGGCCAGCATCATGAAGGTGAAAAAGGCGGCCGGGATATTTACGATTAAATTTTCCCATATATAATTAAGCGAAAACGCATCGGCCATAATTTCAAAAGCCCACGTTAAAAAGTAACTGTAAAGGCTGATGGGCAGAAATGCCCTTAAATTTAAAAACCACAGCGTCCCTGTTTTGCCTGATGTTTTTTTCCATACCTCTCTAATGCCCATTCTTCTACGGCCAAGGGCAACTCCGGCCCCATAAAGTGAAAGCCGAATGATTATCGGCGAACATAAAAGCAGCATAAGCGTCGTGCTTTTAATAGCCACTTGCTGGATGACTTCTGGGTTGACGATCATTCCTTGAGAAACTTTATAACCGAGCGCGAATAAAGACAGCATAAATGTCGGCACAAAGAGCAAAATAGACGTAATAATAATCCGGGTAATGGATTTTAAAAAATTATATATATCAAAGACATGCGGCGAGAGGACATTGTCAAACAGCTGCCCGTAAGTGGCATGCTTACTGCCAAGCAGGAACTGCCTATACCAGACAATGGCAAAGCTCGCAGAAATCATTGCCCTCGGCACTTTAATGTCATAATAGAGATTATATTCTACGATGAAGAAATCCTGGACCACCTCCACGAGCACCCAAAGAATAATCGGCACATAGACCAGTTTCATAAAGCGCGGAAAATTGCTCATAAAATATTGATAACTTAGGCCGATAACGGTGCTTATGGATACGCGTTGGTTTGCCGTGTCAGATGAAGGGGGAGTGATGGTGGTGGTATTATCTGACAATTTCGTCTCCAAGGCTAAAATACTTATTAAAAAGTAATCTACGCAACACACATGAATAAGGTGTTACCAAATCCATAGAGTTTTACACATTAAGCCCTGAAAACCAATTTTATTTAAAACTTCCCGCCATCATAGCGGATAGTCGAGTAGCAAAAGCGACCGGATCATCGGGAAGATCGCCTTCCATAATACGCGCCTGATCAAGCAGAATTTGTGAAGCATCCTTGAGTGTCTCAACGGAGCCATCTTTGGTTGCCTGGGCCGCCAGTGTTTTAATAAGATCATTATCCGCGTTAATTTCCATAACACGCGCACTTGTTTCACCTTCAAGTTTATTATGCATTTTGAGTATTCGTTCCATATGCATATCCATATCTTCATCATCCGCCACCAGACAAACGGCACTCTGCGTCAGTCGTTTGGAGGGGCGAACATCTTTCACTGCTTCACCAAGATTAGTTTTTAAGACAGCAATAAGCGCATCAAGTTCAGGCGTATTTTCGTCCTTTTCATCTTCTTCTTTATCATCAAGATCAGCCGCGCCGCGCGTTACGGAACCAAACTGTTTGCCTTCATATTCAGGCACCATTTGCAGCCAAAACTCATCAACCGGATCGATCATATATAAAACTTCAATGTCCTTTGCTTTAAAGCCTTCAAGTTGTGGTAATCTTTTTGCCGCCTCTAATGTGTCTGCGGTAATATAATAAATCGTTTTCTGATCTTCGTTCATTCTTGAAATATAATCATCAAGTGTGGTCAGGCCTTTATCCGCGGTACTTTCAAAAAGAGAAAGTTTTAATATTTTGTCGCGCTGTTCGAAGTCCTCATAAATACCTTCTTTAACGACCGAGCCAAAGGACTGCCAAAATTTATTAAAGCCATCACTATCTTTTTTAGCTTTTTTCTCAAGTTCACTCAGCACCCTCTTAGTGACGGCATTTCTGATGCTGGTCATAACAGGATTATTTTGCAGCATTTCCCGGCTGATATTGAGCGGCAGGTCTTCACTATCCACTACACCACGCATAAACCGTAAATATCCGGGCAGTAAATCTTCACAATCTTCAGTGATAAAGACACGTTTTACATAAAGCTTCACTTTAGGCTTGCGGGACGGATCAAAAAGGTCCATCGGTTGCTGGCTTGGGATAAAAAGCAGCACGGTATATTCAATTTTACCTTCGGCGCGGTAGTGAATTGTCGTGGCTGGCTCATCAAAGGCGTGGGCCACATGATGATAAAATTCTTTATATTGCTCATCGGTAATATCCGACTTTGGTCTTGCCCACAGAGCTGTACCGTCATTTACTTTTTCCGATATTTCCGGCTCCTCGGCATCTTTCTCTTCATTTTTACTAATCAGCGTAATCGGTAGATTAATATGGTCACTGTAAGTTTTGATAATATTTTTAAGGCGCGAAACGTCTAAAAATTCGTCAGCATCCTTCTTTATATGCATGGTGATCTCGGTACCGGTTTTTTCTTTTTTGGCGTCAGAAATTGTATATTCCCCAATACCGTCCGATGCCCAGAGATAGGCTTTCTTATCGCCGGCTTTCCTGCTCAACACATCAACTTTATCGGCAATCATAAAGACCGAATAAAAACCAACCCCGAACTGACCGATCAGGTTTGTATCTTTTTTATCATCGCCTGACATTTCATCCATGAAAGCGGATGTGCCGCTACGGGCAATGGTGCCAAGATGGGAAATCAGATCATCATGGTTCATTCCAATACCATTATCAGACACGGTAAGCGTTTTTGCTTCCTTATCAAGACGGATATCAATGGCAAACTCGCCCGCATCTTTAAGCAGCTTATCATTGGTAAGCCCTTCGTAGCGTAATTTGTCACAAGCGTCAGACGCATTTGAAATAAGTTCGCGAAGAAATATTTCCCTTTCACTATAAACAGAGTGAACCATCATATGTAAAAGGCGGGAAACTTCCGCTTCAAAACCGTGTTTTTCAGTCGTCATTTTATGCATGTCCTAATTATTTTGTCTTCACTGCACAATATGGCGCAATCTTTTATGATTTCAAGGCTACGGAGAATAAAAAGTTAGTTTTTAGCCAATATATTTCACTTGGCCGCCAAGTCCGCCAAATAACTGGTCCATGCGAGAGAGCCAGTCCACAAGCGGATCATTATCATCAACAATTTTTTTCATCGAAGAGCCGCGCGCCCACAGAAACGTACTATAAAGCATATAATCACTATAGGCGGGGGCAGCGCCCGCTAGAAAATCTTCTGATTTTAAGTGCTGGCTATAAGGCCATAAATTGCCTTTAAAAAGCTTAAGAGGTGTCTTAAAATCTTCTGCCGCTTCTTCTATACTGCAGCCGATTCGTTGTTCGCGGCTCTTTCTAAAATAATCTTTATCCATGTCGTGTAGCACATCATGTATATCTGCGGCAATTGTCTTAAAAAGCGGCATTAGTAGCGATTTTCCAATTTGAAGGCTGAGCAAATTAAGTCCCACCTTGGCCGCATCACCGCCAAATAAAGAAGGCTTGTCCGAATAATTTTCTTCCAGATAACAGGCTATATCCCAACTGTCACTAATCACATTATCACCGTCCTCAAGCACAGGCACCGTTTTGCTTCCTGAAAACTCAAGTGTATTTCTTATTTCACTAAAATGAAGCGGCACCAGTTCTGCCTCTAAACCCTTATGGGCCAAGGCGAGCTTTGTGCGCCAGACAAACGGGCTAAAGCCATTATCTTTATCACAGCCGACAAGTTCGAAAAGTTTCATGAGGCATCCCTTTTTATTATTTTTTGCACACTAACATGCTTCAAATAAAAATGCAGCCAGTTCTCATAAATATTGTTGGGTGAAGGGGAGGGAAAAGGGTTTCACAATATTTCAAAAACTGGCTGCAGGGACTAACAATTACAGTTATAGAAACTAATTAAGGCGGAGTTAGGACCCGATTAAGGTCATATTATGGCAATTTTTATTTGCATTAAATTCTCAATGACCTCAAGATCAGTTTAATGACTGATCAAAGCACAATAATACCGTTTCAAAATGCCGCGCGTAAGGGGCTTGCGCAGCACTCCACTTTTTTCGAGCGTGGTGAATTTGAAGCCATTCTCAATATATATGGTAAAATGGTCGCCTCTGGTTATTGGAAAGATTATGCCATTTCCGGTTCACGCGATATGGCCACATTTGCCGTTCATCAAAAAGCCAGTGAAAGACCAGTATTTCGTATCACAAAGACGCCTGCCCTTAGGAATAAACAGGGCGCCTATGCTATCCATAGCAGTCAGGGTCAAATATTAAAGCGCGGCCATGAACTAGCGCAGGTTCTTAAATATTTTGAAAAGAAACTGATAAAGCTTGTGCAGTAATCAGCGCCCACTTGGGCTTCTGGGCGGTTTAAGAATTGTACTTCTGCCATCAAGATCAGGATCGGTTTCAGGAAAATCAAGTGTGTAATGAAGGCCGCGGCTTTCCGTTCTGTTCATGGCCGAATGAACAATAAGATCGGCGACCGTTACCAGATTTCTAAGCTCTAGAAGATCGGGACTAATGCGAAAATGGCTATAATATTCACGGATTTCACCGGCCAGCATGTCAATGCGGCGCGCGGCGCGTTGAAGTCTTCGCGTGGTGCGGACAATACCCACATAATCCCACATAAAATGCCGCAGTTCGTTCCAGTTATGAGAAACAACCACTTCTTCATCACTGTCCGTTACCCTGCTCTCGTCCCATGGTTTAATCACTGTATCAAGCTTTTCAGTTTTTAAAGTTTTTAAAATATTTTCTGAAGCCGAATTGGCAAATACCATACATTCAAGCAGCGAATTACTGGCCATACGGTTCGCCCCGTGAAGGCCCGAGTGCGCCACCTCGCCAATGGCATATAGGTTTTTAATATCGGTACGTGCCTTAAGGTCTGCCATCACCCCGCCGCACGTATAATGAGCCGCCGGAACAATAGGCACCGGATCCGATGTCAGATCATAACCGAGTTTCAAGCAGCGCTTATAGATGGTTGGGAAATGTTCCTTAATAAAATCATCATCCTTATGAGAAATATCAAGATAAAGACAGTCAACCCCAAGCCGTTTCATTTCATGGTCAATAGCGTGGGCCACAATATCACGCGGCGCAAGTTCGCCCCGTTCATCAAAACGGTCCATAAAGCGCTTGCCATTGGGAAGACGGAGGTAAGCCCCCTCGCCCCTAAGAGCTTCGGTCAGCAAAAAAGTCCGCGCTTCTGGATGATACAGGCATGTCGGGTGAAACTGATTAAATTCCATATTGGCAACCCGACATCCAAGCCGCCACGCCATAGCAATGCCGTCCCCGGTCGATCCGTCAGGGTTTGAGGTATAAAGATAAGCCCGGCTCCCGCCGCCCGTCGCTAGCACCGTGGTTTTAGCACGAAAGGCATCAATTTTACCGCGTTTCGTATCAAGAACATAGGCGCCAATGCATTTTTGTTTTTTTGCGCGCGGTTTTTTATCACTAACCAGATCAACCGCCATGTGATGCTCGAACAGGGTAATATTTTTATGGGCCCGCACTTGTTTTTCTAGTGATATCTGCACTTCTTTACCCGTTGCATCGGCGCTATGAACGACCCGGCGAAATGAATGTCCACCCTCTTTGGTCAGATGGTAATCCCCTTCAACCGATGTTTCCTTATCGGGTTCATGATCTTTGGTAAAATCTGCACCATTTTTAATCAGCCAGTTTATGGCCACCTTGCCTTGGTCGACGACAAATTTCACCGCCTCATAATCACATAGTCCGCCGCCAGCGGCTAGCGTATCTTCAATATGGGCCTCTGTACTATCCCGATCATCAAGCACGGCGGCAATACCGCCTTGAGCCCATGATGTACTACCGCTGGAAATTTTATTTTTTGAAAGCACCGCCACTTTTGCATGATCGGCCACCATCAGCGCAAGGCTAAGTCCCGCAGCGCCGCTACCAATAACTAAAACATCAAAATCATGACTTAAGGACATAATTTAAACCTCTTTGCTTTTTGTTAGCTGAAGGAAGATATCTTCAAGGTCGCTTTCTTCAGTTTTTAAATCTGCTATTTCAATATCTGTAGCGGATACTTTCTTTAATATTTCACCGACCGTTATAGTGCTTGGGCTAAAATGAATAACCATTGCCCCTTCGTCGTTTAACTTTGCACCAAGCGCTTTAAGGTCCTGCGGAATTTCATCAATTGGCTTGACTGGATGGATGACAACCATTTTCTCATCAAGCTGCTTAAGAAGCTTGGGTGTTTTTTCACAGATCACCAGCTCGCCGTGATTGATAATGGCAATTTCATCGCACAGCTCTTCCGCTTCCTCAAGATAATGAGTGGTCAGCACCACCGTTACCCCTTTGTTATTAAGCTCCCGGACATATTGCCAGATATGCTGCCTAAGTTCCACATCAACCCCCGCCGTTGGCTCATCAAGCACCAAGATAGGTGGGTTATGCACCATGGCTTTACCGACCAGAAGTCTACGCTTCATTCCCCCCGATAAAAACCGGGTATAAGCATCGCGCTGATCTTCGAGGCGCATTGCTCTTAGTATTTCATCAGAACGACGTTCGGCTTTAGGGATGCCGTAATAACCGGCGTAAAGTTCCAAAATTTCAAACGGTGTAAAATAAACATCAAAATTTATTTCCTGCGGCACGATGCCGATATTAGCTTTGGCGTTTCTGACATCTTTATCAATATCAAACCCCCAAACCTCAACCGAACCTTCCGTTTTATCAACGATACCGGCGATGATATTGATGGTGGTTGATTTACCGGCACCATTTGGGCCAAGTAGGCCAAAAATAGATCCCCTTGGAATTGATAGATCAACACCTTTTAAAGCTACTTTCGCGCTCGAAGCCCCTTCGGCGCCGTATGTTTTTTTAAGGCCACGGATTTTTATGGCAAGTTCTTGATCTGTCATATTATATGATCCAATATAAGCTTGTTTATTCGGTATCATTCGCTAGTCTATGGGTCAATGAATATTCGCAGGGTTAATCAAAATAATGGAAAAAAATAAGCATGTCAGAAGGCAAACATTTATATCTAATTGA
>JABJKT010000118.1 GCA_018660225.1 Kordiimonadaceae bacterium | reverse complement strand
CATTCGACCCATGTTCAAGTTTTAAGCTGGATCGTATCCGGTGATTTTAATGTAAATTGGGCGTTTCAAATTGATAGTTTAACGGCGGTGATGCTGGTAGTTGTTAATACGGTATCGTGTCTTGTGCATATATACAGTGTAGGCTATATGAGCCATGATCCCCATATTCCGCGCTTTATGGCTTATTTATCACTGTTTACATTCGCCATGCTTATGCTGATTACATCAGATAACTTTGTGCAAATGTTCTTTGGCTGGGAAGGGGTTGGCCTTGCGTCATACCTGCTAATCGGTTTTTGGTATAAAAAACCAAGCGCCAATGCGGCGGCTATTAAAGCTTTTGTGGTAAATAGGGTCGGTGACTTTGGTTTTGCCCTTGGTATATTTGCCATATTTATGACTTTCGGCAGTGCTGATTTCGCCGTTGTGTTTGCTAATGTTGGTGATTATACCGACCAATCAATTCATTTTCTTGGCATGGATTTAGATCTGCTTACGACTATTTGTATTCTGCTCTTCATTGGCGCGATGGGTAAATCGGCTCAGCTTGGTCTTCATACGTGGCTTCCTGACGCTATGGAAGGCCCGACACCAGTGTCTGCGCTTATCCATGCAGCGACGATGGTGACGGCTGGTGTCTTCATGGTGGCACGCTGTTCACCGTTATTTGAATATGCTCCTGCGGCAATGGAAGTTGTTGCGATTATTGGTGCGTCCACGGCGTTCTTCGCGGCGACCGTTGGTATGTCACAATTTGATATTAAACGAGTGATTGCTTATTCGACCTGTTCGCAGCTTGGCTATATGTTCTTCGCACTTGGTGTTGGTGCTTATGGCGCGGCGATATTCCATCTGTTTACGCATGCGTTCTTTAAAGCGCTTCTGTTCCTTGGATCAGGTTCCGTTATACATGCGAGTTCTGATGAGCAAGATATGCGCAATATGGGCGGACTTCGTACCAAAATTCCGGCCACATTCTGGCTAATGACAATTGGTACTTTGGCGCTAACCGGCTTTCCGTTCTTCGCTGGGTACTATTCAAAAGATATGATTATTGGAAGCGCCTTTGCCGCGCATTCATCAGTCGGTGGTTATGCCTTCGCAATGGGTGTTGCAGCGGCGTTAATGACGAGCTTTTATTCTTGGCGTCTGATATTTATGACATTCTTCGGTGAAAGCCGTGCCAGTAAGGACGTTCAGGACCATGTCCATGAAAGCCCGCAGGTTATGCTTTTCCCGCTTTATATTCTGGCGGCCGGTGCTGTGGCATCTGGCTTCTTGTTCCATGAATATTTTATTGGTGCAAATTATGATGAATTCTGGGCAGGATCATTATTCCTGATCGGTGAAAATATTATGGAAGCGGCTCATCATGTGCCAGCGTGGGTGGTTTATTCACCGTTCGTTGCTATGGTTATTGGTTTTGCGACTGCTTATTATTTCTATATTAAAGAGCCAAGTATGCCGGGTAAATTTGTTAAAAATTTCCGCTTCCTTCATGCGATGAGCCTTAACAAATGGTATTTCGATGAACTTTACGACATTATTTTTATTCGCCCGGCTATGAAGCTTGGTTACATTCTTTGGAAGCGCGGCGACGAAGATATTATTGATCGTTATGGACCGGACGGCGTTTCGGCAGCCGTGGTTCGTGTGGCAGAGAAGTTCAAGAAACTTCAAACGGGATATTTATATCATTATGCCTTTGCCATGTTGATCGGGCTTTCCGCCTTCGTCAGCTGGTTTGCGTTGGGGGGTAATTAATATGGAACATTTCCCAATTCTTTCCGCGATAACATTCCTGCCACTGCTTGGTGTGCTTATTATTTTAAGCATCAGTGGTGAAAAAGAAATCGTTGAGCGAAACGCCCGTAATGCGGCGCTTCTAACGACGGTAGCAACATTCCTGTTTTCATTGGTCCTTTGGTTTGGTTTTGATAAAACAACCGCTGAGTTTCAGTTTGAAGAACATGCGGGTTGGCTAGGTGGCGGTATAAGCTACCATATGGGTATTGACGGTATTTCTATACTGTTCGTGCTACTGACGACCTTTATTATGCCGATCTGTATTCTTTGTGGTTGGGAAACCATTAAAGATCGGGTTAAGGAATATATGATTGCCTTCCTGCTGCTTGAATGTTTCATGATCGGTGTGTTCTGTACTCTTGATCTTGTTCTATTCTATGTATTCTTTGAAGCGGGTCTGATCCCGATGTTCTTGATTATCGGAGTCTGGGGCGGTGCAAACCGGGTATATGCGGCTTATAAGCTGTTCTTATATACACTTCTCGGTTCCGTGTTGATGCTGGTGGCAATGCTTTATATGTACGGTGAGGCCGGTACTACGGATATTCCGGCACTAATGCAGTTTGATTTTGATCCACAAGCTCAGGTTTGGTTATGGCTGGCATTCTTTGCATCATTTGCAGTGAAGATGCCGATGTGGCCGGTCCATACATGGCTTCCGGATGCTCACGTGCAGGCACCGACCGCTGGTTCTGTGATTCTGGCCGGTATCCTGCTGAAAATGGGTGGTTACGGTTTCCTTCGTTTCTCGCTTCCTATGTTCCCGGTCGCGTCAGAAGAACTCGCATGGTTCATTTATGCGCTTTCATGCACCGCGATTGTATACACATCACTTGTGGCACTTCGTCAAACAGACATGAAAAAGCTTATCGCTTATTCATCGGTTGCCCATATGGGATTTGTGACGATCGGTATTTTTGCCTTTAATGTACAGGGTATTGAAGGGGCGATTATTGTTATGCTGGCACATGGATTTGTTGCTTCGGCACTGTTCCTTATTGTTGGTGTGGTTTATGACCGCCTTCATACGCGTGATATCGACCGTTACGGCGGGCTGGTTCACATAATGCCTAATTACGCACTTGTGTTTATGTTCTTTACCATGGCGTCTGTTGGACTTCCCGGAACGGCAAACTTCGTTGGCGAAGTTCTGGTCTTGGTCGGTATCTTTAAAGTCAGTTCATGGGTTGCTTTCTTTGCGCTGTTTGGTGTGATACTTGGTGCGGCTTATATGCTTTACCTTTATCGCCGGGTTGTGTTTGGCGAGCTTACCAAAGACGATTTGAAAGATATGCTCGATCTTGATAGACGGGAAATTATTATCTTTACCCCACTGGTTATTTTGACTCTGTGGATGGGTATTTATCCAACAACATTTATGGATTTCATGCATGTTTCTGTTGAAAACCTCACCGTGCAACATGATGCGGCCATGGCCAGTTATCATTCGCTCACACAAACTGTAGCTGGAAATTAGGAGAAAAATGATGACTGAAATATTCCCTAATCTTGAAATAGCATACGGTGAAATATTCCTAAGTATTGGTGCACTCACGCTGCTTATGGTTGGTGTGTTTAAAAAAGACAGTGTTAATCTGGTAAGCTGGCTCGCGGTTGGTTTTATGGGTGTGGCGCTTGCTCTTACGGTGATGTACGGCGCTGGACAGCACTATACATTTTCTAACCTTTTCGTTGCTGACGGATTTACCCAGTTTATGAAAATACTGGTCCTTGTCGCGGCGGCGCTTGCGGTGATTATGAGCCGCGAGTTTTTCAAACTTGAAGGCGATGACCGCTTTGAATTTCCTGTGCTTCTGGTGCTTGCCACCGTTGGTATGATGGTTATGGTCAGCGCTAATGATTTGATGAGCCTTTATATGGGTATTGAACTGCAAAGCCTTAGCCTCTATGTTCTCGCGGCCTTTAAGCGGGACAGTGAAAGATCAACGGAAGCGGGTCTTAAGTATTTCGTGCTCGGTGCGTTATCATCGGGTATTCTGCTTTATGGTTGTTCGCTTATTTATGGCTTTATTGGCAGTACTAATTTCTCATCCATTGCGACAGCTGTATCAAACTTCGGTGAAGGTGAAATGCCACTTGGTGCAATTGTCGGGCTTGTATTCGTTCTTTCGGGTCTTGCCTTTAAAATATCAGCAGTACCGTTTCATATGTGGACACCGGACGTTTATGAAGGATCCCAAACGCCTGTTACGGCTTTCTTTGCTGTGGCACCAAAAGTTGCTGCACTCGCTTTGCTGGCCAGAACTTTATATGTTCCGTTTGGTGAAATGAGCGGATCATGGGCGCAGGTGGTGATCTTTATGTCAGTGGCATCAATGATCCTTGGTTCATTCGCGGCGATCATGCAAACCAATATCAAACGTCTGATGGCTTATAGCTCGATCGGTCATGTTGGTTTTGCGCTTCTTGGAATAATCGCCGGAACCACGGATGGTCTTCGTGGCCTGATGATTTATATGACGATTTATCTGGTGATGAATATCGGAATGTTTGTTTGCATTATGTCTATGCGCCGTAAAGAAGACGGTATGGTAGAAGATATCAGTGAACTATCCGGCCTAGGACAAAACCATCCATTAATGGCTGCCTTTATCAGTATCTTTATGTTCTCACTAGCCGGTGTTCCGCCGCTAGCGGGCTTCTTTGCCAAATGGTATGTGATTATCCCTATTGTCAAGCAAGGTTACTTTACTTTGGCAACGGTAGCAGTGCTCGCAAGTGTGGTTGGTGCTTACTATTATATCCGCATCGTAAAAGTGATGTATTTTGATGATCCGGTTGAAGAGTTCCAACAGCAAAAGTCATTTCCTATGAAAATTATTGTCACTGTATCGGCGATACTGATTATTGCGTTCATTATGCCGCAGATATCTAGTCCGGTACTCGAAGGGGCCAGCATAGCTGCACAGGGCCTCGTTCAGCATTAAATAATGAGTGATCATCCTAAAATTAAATTGCCTGATGGTTTTAATCATCAGGCTTTTTTGTCAATTGACAGTACTAATAAGCAAGCCAAACGTAAAATCGAAGAGGGCGCAAAAAGCGGCCTATGGATAACGGCCGGTGAGCAAACTGGTGGTCGTGGCAGAGGTGATCGTCATTGGGTTTCTAATCCCGGAAATTTATATTGCTCACTGATTAAAAATGTTGGTAAAGATTTAAAAAATGCGGCCCAATTATCATTTGTAACCTCACTTGCTGTGCGTGATACGGTGGCGGGCTTACTTAAAAGTGATGACGTTAAATGCAAATGGCCCAATGATGTGATGGTTGCGGGCAGGAAAATATGCGGCATTTTACTTGAAACCCATACTAAAGCAGGTGCGCAAGATAACTATATCATTATCGGGATTGGCATTAATATTGAACATCATCCTGATCTGACGCTTTATCAGGCTAGTCATATTAATGAACAATCTGATATTAAATATAGTCCTGATGATGTGTTTAATTGTCTAAGTCAGAA
This sequence comes from Kordiimonadaceae bacterium, assembly GCA_018660225.1. Taxonomy (GTDB): domain Bacteria; phylum Pseudomonadota; class Alphaproteobacteria; order Sphingomonadales; family Emcibacteraceae; genus Pseudemcibacter. The sequence continues at coordinate 5,202 of JABJKT010000118.1, read as the reverse complement.
TATGGCCCGCTGGCTTGATAGTTGGCGAAATGAAGGGTTTTCATATGTTAGGGAAGAATGGTTGAAACAGTGTAAGGGTTTAGGCGAGACCATTACAGTTAGAATGCCTAATCAGCAATTAGTTGGACGTTTTGTTGACCTTGATAGTGGTGGCGCGCTAATGTTAGACATAGACGGTGAAATTAAACTTATCCACTCAGGGGATATTTTCTTCTAAAGCCACGGAAAGAGAAAATAAAAATGCTATTAGCGATCGATGCCGGAAATACCAATATTGTTTTTGCGCTTCATGATGGAAGTAAGATAATTCATAAATGGCGCATATCAAGTGCCGATAGCCGCACGGCTGACGAATATATGGTCTGGCTTTCGCAACTTCTTAATTTTGAAAATCTTGATGTGTCTGAAATTACCGGGGCGATTATTGCGACGGTTGTTCCGCAAACGCTTTTCCCGCTTCAATTATTATGCCGTCGTTATTTTAATTGTGATGCATTGGTTATTGGTGAAGATAATGTTGAATTAAATGTAAAAGTTAAACTTCCCAATCCTGCGGAAGTCGGTGCCGACCGTTTGGTCAATGCGGTGGCGGCCCATAAAAAATATGGTGGGCCGATGGTTATTATCGATTTTGGTACCGCGACCACGTTTGATATTATTGATGATAAGGGTGACTATCATGGCGGGGTTATTTCCCCAGGGGTAAATTTATCGGTTGAAGCGCTTAGTATGGCGGCGGCAAAACTTCCCCGCGTTGCGGTCGAAAAACCAACAAAAGTTATCGGAAACAGCACCATATCGGCTATTCAGTCAGGGATATTCTATGGCTATCTTTCGATGATAGAAGGAATGGTTGAAAGAATTTCAGAAGAATATGGTGGACCGTTAAAAGTTCTGGCAACTGGCGGCCTTGCGCCGCTCTTTAATGAAGCAACTGACATCATTGAATATGTTGATCAGGAACTTACTACATATGGCCTTTTTGAAATTTACTCCGCAAATATAGAAAAAGTTTAGGGTCAGGACCTAATGAAAAAAGACTATAAACAACTGCTTTTTTTACCGCTCGGTGGTTCAGGCGAAATAGGAATGAACCTCAATCTTTATTCTTATGATAATCAGTGGATCATGGTTGATTGCGGCATTAGTTTTGCCGATGATTATCTGCCGGGTATTGATCTTATCATGCCGAATATCGAATTTTTAGATAATATTAAAGATGATTTGATGGGGCTTGTACTTACCCATGCCCATGAAGATCATATCGGTGCGGTTATTCACCTTTGGCCAGAATTTCGCTGTCCGCTTTACGCGACCCCCTTTACAGCAATAATATTAAGAGCAAAACTGGCTGAAGCCGGTTATCTTGATCAGGCCGTTATCCATGAAATTCCGCTTGGTGGTTCTTTTAGCCTTGGCAAGTTTGATATTGAATATGTGACTCTGACCCATTCAATTCCGGAGCCCAACGCGCTTTATATAAAAACGCCGCTTGGTAATATATTTCATACAGGGGACTGGAAGCTGGACCCGGAACCAGTGGTTGGTGAGCCAACGGACGAACAGCGGCTCAAAGAAATTGGCGATGATGGGGTGCTCGCAATTGTTTGTGATAGCACCAATGTGTTTAATGAAAAGGCATCCGGTTCTGAAATGGCAGTGCGTAAAAGCCTAATTGAGCTGACCAAGGAAAAGCCTGGCGCGATTTTCTGTACGACATTTTCATCAAACGTGGCACGGGTTGAAACGCTGGCCCATGTGGCGAGCCAGACAGGCCGTCATCTTTGCCTCGTCGGGCGTTCCATGAAGCGAAATGTCGCCGCCGCACGGGAATGTGGTTATCTGGCGGATTTTCCATCTATATTAGGGGAAGAGCAGGCCTCTCATCTGCCGAGGCATAAGCTTTTATATGTCTGCACAGGATGTCAGGGTGAGGCGCGGGCAGCCCTTATGCGGATTGTGTTAGATAATAATAAGCATGTTCATATTGCAAAAAGGGACACGGTGGTTTTTTCATCAAAAATCATTCCCGGCAATGAACTGACTATTTCGCGACTTCATAATGAACTGATTGAAAAATCTGCAGAAATTATCACTGAAAAAGATGCTTTTGTTCATGTTTCCGGGCATCCGGGGCAAGAAGAATTAAAACAAATGTATGAGTGGATCAGACCGGAAATTGTGGTGCCGACCCACGGCGAGCGACGCCACCTTATAAAACAGGCGGAATTCGCAAAAGAGCTTGGGTTTAAAAATACTATTGTGCCAAAAAACGGCACGGTGGTTAGGCTTGCGCCGGATACAATTGGTATCATAAATGAAGTGCCGGTTGGGCGCTTAGCGCTGGACGGCGCGACAATTATTGCTGATGATGATATGGCGATTGTTGAAAGACGGCGGATATTATTTAATGGAGCGCTTATCATTCATGCTATAATTGATAAGCAAGGATTATTGCTTGCACCAATAGAAATTACCCCGCTTGGACTTCCGGATGTAAAGGGAGGTGAACTGGGACGCTTTATTGAAGATAAAATTCATGGAGCTCTCGAAATCGCCACGAGAAAGCATCTGGCAGATGATGATGTGTTAAAAGAATTAATCAGACGGGCCGGAAGAAAAGCTGCTAAGCATTATACTGGTAAAGAAACAGGACCGGTAACCAGAGTTAAAGTTACAAGGATAAAAAAGAAGTGATCAGCAAATTAAATCATGTGGCAATTGCAGTACCTGATCTTGACGCGGCGATTACGCTTTACCGGGATGTGCTGGGTGCTGATGTTTCTAAAAAAGCGGACCTTCCAGATCACGGTGTTACTGTTGCTTTCGTTAATCTGGATAACACAAAAATTGAGCTTTTATATCCGCTTGGGGAGAGTTCGCCGATTATTTCATATTTAACGAAAAATGCTTCTGGCGGAATTCACCATTTATGTTATGAAGTTGAAGATATTTTAAAATCCCGTGATCAGCTACTGGAAAAAGGGATGAGAATTTTAGGATCAAATGAGCCCAAAGAAGGCGCACACGGAAAACCGGTGCTGTTTCTTCATCCAAAAGATTTTTGCGGAACGCTCATAGAACTTGAACAGGTATAAAGGTTTATTTATGAATTATATTGGCTACAGCATCACGTTTTTTATTTCTTGGTGGTTATTTTTATTTATGGTTTTGCCCTTTGGGGTAACAACCCACAGCGAAACCGACGAAGAAATTGAAGACGGCATTGAGGTTGGATCACCGGTTCAGCCAAATATTAAGAAAAAGATGCAAATCACTACAGTCATAACAGTTTGCTTCATAATCATCGTATCGATTGTCGATTATTTAGACCTGATTTCTATTAAGTGATTGAATTTAAATATTATTTTTAGGCATAAAAAAAGCAAGGAATAAACCTTGCTCTCTTTTTGGTGTAGTGATTAATGACCAAATTCTTATTTTTTTATCTTAAAGAGTTTCCTCGCTCCCAAACTTGGGTCTCACTAATGATGGTAAGTTAACCTTGAGAATTGGCTCTGTCACTCAAAAAATGGCTGAAACTGTATTATTATTGTAACATGTGTTATTTTTGCAACATATTGATCTTGAGGGGTGAATTCATCTAAGATAGCGATCAGGAGATAAAAGATGCGTTTTTTTCTAACTGTTTTGATTTTACTAGCTATTTCTGAAATTGGCAATATAGCCTTGGCACAAGAAAATAATGCCGAGCGCGTAATATTAATTACTCCATCAAACTGTCAACTTCTTACCCAGCATGTGCCGGACGCTGATCTAGCCTATCAACCCGGTTTGGATGCAAGGGGCAACAAAGTCACTCCGGCGGATCTTGAAAACGGCAGTAATCTTGGCCTTGGGGCTAATGGCTATTCATTTTATATGACCCACGATGCGCTAAGGGAAAATAGTATCGCTGATAAATATGGACTTGGTGATGCACAGGAAGGTAAAATAATTCTTGGGCAGGTAACCGTTAAGGACGGTGATGTTCTTTGGAACGGCACATCGTTAAAAGAGGCCGATAAAAACCGTATTTATTTGCTTTGTGAAGAACAAACTCGAGAAAAAAGAAGGCCGATTGTCAAAAGATAATTGCAGTTAATTTTACCTTTGCTATAAAGCAACTATAGCACTTTTCATTTTATAATATTTTCAAGGTTTCAAATGCGTCTTTCTCAATATTTTATACCGACTATCAAAGAAAATCCTTCGGAAGCACAGATCGTTTCCCACCGCTTGATGTTAAGAGCGGGAATGATCCGTCAATCTAGCGCCGGGATTTATATCTGGCTGCCTACGGGGCTTAGGGTAATGAATAAAATTGCCGACATTGTACGCGAAGAACAAAACCGCGCCGGTGCGATTGAGCTTCTTATGCCGACCATTCAACCGGCGGAGCTTTGGAAAGAAAGTGACCGCTATGATGCTTACGGTAAAGAAATGCTGCGTATTACTGACCGCCATGACCGGGAAATGCTTTTCGGGCCAACCAACGAAGAAATGATTACTGATTTATTTAGGAACAGCATTAAAAGCTATAAAAACTTGCCGATCAGTCTTTATCATATTCAGTGGAAATTCCGCGATGAAGTCCGTCCGCGTTTCGGTATCATGCGGGGACGTGAGTTTTTAATGAAAGATAACTATTCATTTGATCTGGATTTTGAAGCGGCCAAGGTATCTTATAATAAAATGTATGTGGCTTACCTGCGCACTTTTGCCCGGCTTGGCTTTGTTGCTATTCCGGTTCGGGCGGACGCTGGTGCTATTGGCGGTGATCTTAGTCATGAATTTCAAATTCTTGCCGATACGGGTGAAAGTACGCTTTATTATGATAAAGATATTGAAAATTTCGATCTTGAAAGCCTGACCGGTGACATTGATGAAGATACGGTCACTAAACTTCAAAGCTATTACGCCATGGAAGAAGAAAAGCATGACGTGGATAGCTGCCCGGTGGCGGACGCAGACCTTAGAACGGCAAAAGGTATCGAAGTGGGCCATATTTTCTATTTCGGCACTAAATATTCGGAAAGTATGGGTGCTAAAGTAACGGGCCCTGACGGCAAAGACGTGCCCGTTGAGATGGGATCATACGGCATAGGCGTTTCGCGACTTGTTGGTGCCTTAATCGAAGCTAATCATGATGATAACGGTATTATCTGGCCGGAAGCGGTGGCGCCCTTTAAAGTCGGGCTT
>JABJKT010000117.1 GCA_018660225.1 Kordiimonadaceae bacterium | reverse complement strand
AAGAAATAATTTCGATAGGCACCAGAATTAAAAGCAGATACCAAGGCGCGCCGTGCGGTACAAAAAAGCCGAGGAATTTAACACCGTGGGTAATAAAACCAATAAGCGTAACGCCGATAAAGACAAAGAATGCCATCGCAAACGTCACAGCAATGTGACTTGTGAAGGTAAAGGCATGTATCCAGGGAACCATTCCGATAAGGTTCGCAGCCAGAATAAACATGAACAGCGTAAAGATGAACGGGAAATATTTGCGACCATCATGGCCCGCAGTATCACCAAGCATTTTAGCAATAAATTCGTAACACATTTCAACGCTTGACTGCCAACGACCCGGCACGAGCGCCGTTTTACGCATACCCATTGTCATGAAAATCATAATCACAACCAGTGTTGCCACCATATATGCGGCTGAATTAGTAAACGAAATATCGTACCCTGCTACTTCGAGCGGTACTTTTGTAATAACTTCAAACTGAGCGAGCGGACTTTGTGCCACGATTATATCCCTCTAATTACTTTCATCACTTTCATCATGTGTGCTTTTCGGCGCCATTTGCTTCGCTGCACGCATAACATTCATAATTCCTGCCGCAGAACCCATGATAAGAAATAATATCATAAGCCAAGGCTTCGTATCAAACAGCCGGTCTAAATACCAACCAAAAAGCACCCCCACCAGTAATCCGGCGATTAACTCAGCGACTAACCTTGTGGCAATGCCATAAGTGGTTGCTTCATTAAGCCCGCGTTGTTCTTTTGGCCTATTAGCCTCGCGAGCGGCACTCAGTCGGGTGTTTAAATCATCCAAGTCTGCTTTATTCTTTTCCGACTTTTTTTTATCGTCAGTCAGGATAAGCTCCTAAATTTAAATAGATCCTTTAAACCAAAACGATTTATCAGAACCCGCACCCTTAAAATTGAGTGCAACATAGTTTCAGACGAGAGTGCTGTCAAGCACCAAAAAGCACTCATTTATCCCCCAAAATATACTTTTTAAGCTATTGAAATTAAATAGTTTTTATCAACGATATTTTTTGTTTATTTTCGGCTTAAAAATTTAGGCGTTCTGAAAATGAGAATCCCCTACCCTGTCACGGATTTTTTCAGCACTTTCGAGATCAACCGACACCAGTTGAGAAACCCCACGTTCAGCCATTGTAACACCAAACAGGCGGTTCATGCGGCTCATACTGATAGCATTATGGGTAACGATCAGAAAACGTGTCGATGTCTTCTTTTTCATTTCATCAAGCAGATCACAGAACCGCTCCACATTGGCATCATCAAGGGGAGCATCAACCTCATCGAGCACACAGATAGGCGAAGGATTGGTCATGAAGACGGCGAATATAAGCGATAGAGCGGTAAGCGCCTGCTCACCACCGCTAAGAAGACCAAGATTTTGCATCTTTTTACCCGGTGGGCTAGCCATAATCTCGAGCCCGGCATCAAGTGGGTCATCGGATTCGGTAAGTTCAAGGTAGGCTTCACCGCCGCCAAATAATGACGTGAATAGATTTTTAAAATGTGTATTAACGTCATCAAACGCGGTAAGCATTCTTGCACGGCCTTCGCGGTTGAGATCAGATATTGCTTTATTAAGACGGTTAATCGCTTCTTCAAGTTCCTCACGTTCTTTGACGGAGGCCCCTAGTTGCTCATTAATTTCATCAAGTTCGGTTTCAGCACGCAGGTTAACCGCCCCTAATCTTTCACGTTCAATTTTTAGTCGTTCCAGCTTATGATGTGACACTTCTTCGTCTGGCAGCTCATCATCTTCCTTAAGTTCGGTAAGGGTATATAACTGCGCGGGTTCACAATCAAATTCTTCGTGGATGCGGCGGTTCAAGTTTTCTTTTTGCTCGTTAAATTGTTCAAGATTAGTTTCTAATCTGACTTTATTCTCACGAGCCTCACTGACACGGGTTTGAACTTCACGCATTTCGCGCTCTTTAATCGCGAGCTGATCTTCGGCCTCAGATAGTTTTTTAGCGGCTTCTTGCCTTTGCTCAGTCGCTTCATCAACCATGACATTTAATTTGCGGCGTTCAACAATAATTTCACCGGGTCTGTTTTCGAGGGTAAGCAGTTCTTTCTTGGCTTCATCGCGGCGAATTTCAAGGTTTTCAAGATGATCATTAACATTGCGAATGCGAACCTGCCAATTGTCATATTCTGCGTTAATTTGCTCTAGGCGGTTAAGTCTGAGCTCACTTTGATTATAATGACTATCATGGGCTATGCGCGCCTCAGAAAATTCACTTCTCTTACCTTCAACAACATCACGGTTTTTAGCAATTTCATTCTCAAGATCAACCACTTCAGGTAATTTTTCAAGATTTTCTATAGCCGCGATATAGCGAACATTTTGATCTTCAATATCTTGAATGATGTGGGCCTGACGATCTTTCAATGCCGTCTCTTCCGACTGGTGGCGGGCAGATAATTTTTCAGCTTCGGTAAGCTCGCGCCGTGCCTCTATGGCTTCTTCGTCGGCTACTCGCCATTCATCACGGGCGGCCATGCTGGTTTTTTTTATGGAAGCCAAATCCGTTTCTATTTTTGAATGGGCCTGAGTGGCTTTATCTACATCTTTTTCTTTTTGCTTAAATTCAGCAATTAAATTTTCCAGCCTGTTTTTTTGTGAAAGCCGAATAGCCGCACCAGATGGGGCCTCCGGTGAAACACAAAGACCGTCCCAGCGCCACACGCCGCCAGCCTTAGTCACCAGACGCTGTCCAGCCTTTAGATCATCAAGCAGTTTAATGGCGGCTTCTTCATTTTCAACAACACCGATCTGGCTAAGGCGCCGCTTAAGAAGCGACGGTGCCTTGACATATTTATCTAGTGTTTCAACGCCTTTTGGAAAATCGTTTTTATCTTTTAGTGGCGCAAGATCACGCCAATGAATGGCTGACGACGTATCATCACTTGCATCAAGATCACTATCAAGCGCAGCACCAAGAGCCGTTTCATAACCTTTACTTACCGATAGCTTTTCAAGTAGCGGTATGCCTTCTTCTTCAAAATCTGCACTCAGCACTTCTTCCAGTGCTTCTATTTCTGCTCTCACCCGGGCCAGTTTTCCCAGCGCTGCCTGCAGCATATTGCGCGATTCCTGCTCGAGCTGATGGATGGCCTGACGTTTGTCTTCAGCATTGTTAAACTCAAGGCGCATTTTTGTAATTTGTTGCTCGGCTGATTTTAATTTCTTTTCTGCACCGCTTAAGCTCTGGGTGAAGAGATTATTATCTTCAAGGGTTAAAAGCCTTTCCTCAACAGTAATTTTCTGTTCTTCAAGGTTTTGAATTTGCTCTCTACGTTCTTCTATTTCACGGGCAAAATTAGTCCGGTTGGCATTTCTTTCAGCTTGACGGTTCATCAATTCCTCAAGAAGGAGTTCCGCTTCAAGAGTATCTGCCTGTTTAAGTTCAAGATTTTTTGCCAGCGCATCAATGTTGCCTGCCGTTCCGGCCACTTCGTCTTCAATAAAGTTTTTTTCGATTTGAAGTCGATTAATCGTTGAAACGCTGTCTTTAACGGCTTCTTTTTCGCGGGCCTCATCCTGAGTAATTTGCTCAAGAAGTGCTCTCAGTTTTTCCTGTGTTTCAATCACCCGCTGTTCTTCACCATCAAGGCCATCACGGCTTACCGTAATACGGTGCAGTTTTGCTGCAAGCTCGGCTTCAGTATGACGTAGTTCAGGAAGACCCGCCGCAAGGATCGCCTGTTCTTTGCTAAGTTTTGCAAGCTCGGTCGTTACCTTTGCCACAATCAGTAATATTTCTGTTTCATCCTGCGAGGCTACGCTTATATTATTTTGAATATTTTTCCATTCAATATAGAGCAGAAGCGATTGAAGTTTACGGATTTCACGGGCAACATTTTTATAACGTGTTGCCTGACGGGCCTGGTTTTTCAGACTGCGGATTTGATCATTAAGACCTATTTCCACATCACCAAGCCGTTCAAGATTTTTATTAGCACTCCGAAGCTTGCTTTCTGCCTCGTTACGGCGCGAATGAAGGCCGCCGATACCGGCGGCTTCTTCGAGTATTAAACGTCTTTCTTTCGGCTTTGCACTAATAAGTGAACCGATACGGCCCTGACTAACCAGTGACGGCGAATGAGCACCGGTTGAAGCATCGGCAAACATTAGCTTAATGTCTTTGCCACGAATTTCCTGACCGTTCATGCGGTATGCGGAACCGCTGTCACGTTCAATTCTTCTGGAAATTTCAAGATCTTTTTCATCATTAAACGCGGCTGGTGCCGTGCGGTTTTCGTTATCAAGGCTGAGCGTTACTTCTGCAAGATTTCTGGCCGGGCGGGTCGATGTTCCGGCAAATATTACATCATCCATACCGCTACCGCGCATGCTTTTAGCCGAATTTTCACCCATCACCCACCGCAGGGCTTCAAGAAGGTTTGATTTTCCGCAACCATTTGGGCCGACGACACCGGTAAGACCTGGTTCGATCACCAGTTCTGTCGGGTCAACGAATGACTTAAAGCCCGATAATCTTAGTCGCGTAAAATGCAATAGTCTCCCTTCCCGATAGTTTATTTAGTCAAGTTCTGCTTCGATCGCTCGCTCGATAGAGGCATAATCATTGTTTGCAATGTTTCCATTGACGATAATTGTTGGTGTAGCGTTTACGTTGTAATTCTCTATTCCAGCCTGCTGGACAGTCATTAGATATTCGCCGATCGCAGCATTATTCACACAAGCATCAATTTTAGTCTGATTTAGGCCAACCTGACGGGCCATTTTAGCCACTTCTCCAATCGTCGCCTCCACGAACATATTGCTTGCTGTCTGCGCGTCATGTAATCCTTGAAGGCGCTGATATTCAGGAATATTGTACCACTGGGTTTGCCGCTGAAATAAAGCTTCCATGAACGGGAAATACCGTTTTTGCGTAACACAGCGTGTAAGTGTCGTTGCGCGCGCATCAATAATATTCAGAAGAAAACTTCTTACAACTAATTTCGCTTTGCCCGTATCTATATATTTTTCCTTAAGTCTCGGCAGAACGGTATTATGAAAAGTGGCGCAGTGATTACAGGTAAGTGAAGCATATTCAATAATCTCAACCGGCGCATTAGGATCACCTAAAACCATATCGTGATTTATAAACCCGACATCCGGTCCTTCTTCAGCTGCCGGCGCAGTCTGTTCCTGTGCGGCCGCCTCTACTACGGCTGACGCAACTTCAGCAGTAGCTTCTGTTGTGACCGTTTCTGAAGCCATATCCTGTTCAGAACTATCCGAACAATTAACCAGCAAAAGAGCCGTTACCCCGAGTATCATCATTTTGATAAAATTCGCTATTTTTAGCGTATATAGTTGTTTCAACATTATTCACCTACAATATATTGTTATTAATATAAAAATGAATAGACCATCAAATCAAGTCAAGAATGAAAGTTTTGACGATTTTATTCATTAAATTTACTTCTTTAATTAGCACTTCCCTGACCACGTCTCGTAAAGCGCTTGATCTGCTTAGGTTTTTGAGTTTTCTGACTTGCGGCAAGCTCCGCCCCGACATTAAATAAACTTGCCCTTAATTGATCATCTTTTATGTCTTTTAGCATCAAATCAAGTTCATTTCTTTGAGAATCACTAAGAATCGGTGGTTGGTATTTTTGTTCTGGTGCTTTTTTGTCCACATTTCCATGCTTAAAAATCAATCTTTCCACCGCCTTAAAGCCGTAATAAGAATTAATCCGGTCGATAACAAGCGGCTCAAGATGCTGCATCTCAGGAGCAAAACTTCCTTCAACACGAATATGAAGAACACCGGCGCGGTCAGTTTTCTCATTGCTTTTTGGCATAATAAGTCTTTCCGGCAGGCTAGACCTAGCGAGCACAGATCCGACTATTTCGCCCCAATGAAGAATAATATCGCTTTTAGCAAAGCCAAAACGGGCAAAGGTGCGATTATTGATACTGCCGGCAATATCTGCAATCGACTTTGTTCTGTATGTTCGGTTAGTTT
>JABJKT010000116.1 GCA_018660225.1 Kordiimonadaceae bacterium | reverse complement strand
GATTGAACAAGAAAATAATTCTCTTTGGTCGCGGGCGAGGTCGAGCGAGAGTGAAATAAATAAGTTTGACGGGGAGCAAAGATGCGACGTCGCCATCATTGGTGGTGGCTTTACCGGATGCTCTGCGGCACTTCGCCTTGCTGAGGCGGGCACGGATGTTTGCCTGTTAGAGGCAGAATATAGCGGTTATGGCGGTTCAGGGCGAAATGTGGGCCTTACTAACGCCGGGCTTTGGTTAAATCCTGAGGATGTAGAAAAAACCATCGGTAAAAAATATGGTGACCGTTTAAATCATTTCCTCTCGGCGGCCCCTGACCTCGTCCATCAGCTTATTGAAGATCATAATATAAACTGTGAGGCTCTTAGAAATGGCACGCTTCATATGGCCCACAACGAAGCGGGACTTAAAGCAATAGAAGAACGGGCTTGGCAGATTAATGCCCGCGGCGGCAGCGTTATGGTGCTTGGTAAAGAAGCGACCTTTAAATTAACCGCCGCAGAAAATTACCTTGGCGCCATTCATGATATGCGGGCAGGAACCATTCAGCCACTGGATTATTGTCACGGTTTGATGACGGCGGCAAAATCCGCGGGTGCAAAAATTTATACCGGCACACCGGCCACAAGCATTCGCCATAAAGCCAAGAAATGGCATATTAAAACCCCGAGCGGAATTGTGGTGGCGGACCGGGTGTTGATGGCGAGCAATGCTTATCTCAAACATATAATGCCGGAAATAAAATCTACTTTTACGTCAATGTATTACTCTCAAATGGCGACCGATCCCTTGAGCGAAGAGCGGCTTAAACATTTCCTTCCCGCCAAACACGGCACTTGGGATACCCGCATGGTTATGCGCTCATTCCGCACCGATCAGGCCGGGCGTATAATAATAGGCACCATCGGTAATATTTTTAAAGATGAAGCACCGCTGCTGACTTCATGGGGCGATAAAATGATCCGCGAAACTTTTCCCAAAGTAGGCCCGGTTCATTGGCGTTATAAGTGGTCGGGCCGCATAGCATGCTCAAAAAATTACGTACCAAACCTACATGATCTTGGAAATGGTCTTTACAGCATTAGTGGCTTTTCCGGTCGCGGCATCGCCCCCGGCACTGCCTTCGGTCGCGAAATGGCAGATTACTTGCTCGGCAAAATCTCACACAAAGACATGCCGCTCCCTTTCGAGCCCACAAAACCCATCCCCCTAAACATAATCCGTCAAGCCTTCTACGAAGTAGGAAGCCAGCTAACTAGGCTTAAAGATCACTTCTTATAACGTTCAAACCACGCCATGATGTTATTTACTTTGGCGTTAAGTCTTGATGGTCTTCCGGCTATACCGTGAGGTGAGCCGGGGACGCGGACCATTATTGTGTCGACCTCTAGCAGTTTTAAGGCCTGATAATATTGTTCAATTTCTGGTATTGGCGTGCGGCGGTCTTGCTCACCGGTCATTAGAAGGGTTGGTGTTTTCACGTTACCCACTAGTGACATAGGGGAGCGTTTCCAGAAATGGTCAACATGGTCCCACGGAAAACCCGGGAACTGGTTTCTTAGCTGTCCGGTTGAGCTATCGGCATAAAGCGATTTACTGAGCCAGTTGACAATTGGCTTAATCACACCGGCCGCATTAAAGCGGGTCGTCAGGCCAATAGAGTAAGCGGCAGCAATCCCGCCGGCGGAACCACCGGTAATAAACAGATTATTTTCATCAACAAAGCCAAGCTCAATCATCGCATCGACGCCGGAATCGTGGTCGGCAAAATCATATTCGCTTGAATATTTATTATGAAGCAGCATTGAAAACTCTTCGCCGTAGCTTGAACTCCCTCGGTGATTATCAAAAAAGACTACATATCCCTCTGCAGCAAAGCGCTGGAATTCTGCAGAAAAACCGGGACCATAAGCAAGACTTGGCCCGCCGTGAATTTCAAGGATCAACGGGTATTTCTTAGCAGGATCAAAATTCGGTGGTGTCATGTACCAGCCCTGAATTTCAGTGCCGTCAATGGAGGAGTTATAAATAATCTCATGAACCTCACCGAGGTTCTTATGGCTGAGGAAATCTTCATTGAGCGCGGTTAACAGCTTCATATTCCTGCCGTCCATAACCGCTAAATTGGCGGGACGATCGGCAGTGCCGTACGTAAAGACCACAAGACCATTTTTAGAGACGTTATAGCCCCCACTAAGATACGGACGACCAAGCGACGTGCCGCTAAGCCCCTCGGCGAGCACTTCAATATCACCATCCAGATCTACGTTCGCCACTTTACGAACTGCATGATCATCATACTGGAAATAAAGACTATCGCTGTCACTAGCCCATTTAATGCTTGAGGCTGGACGGTCAAGATCGGGGGTCAGTATTTTTTCATTGCCCCCGTCAGCATCCATTACGGCGAGATAAGTATTTTTAAACATGACCTTGGCGTTTGATTGCTTAGTGAATGAAATCATATTTCCGTCCGGTGAGTAGGAAGGGTTTCTTTCTGAACCCGGATCATCGGTAATTTGACGAAGCGCGCCGTCAGCGACTGACACAGCAAAAATATCTGCTTCGGAAGATTCCATTTCCCATCCCTCATGACGGTTGGACGAGAAAAGAATGTGCGAACTATCCGCCGACCACGAAAGCGCGCCGCTGCTATCATATGCACCGCTCGTAATTTGCCGCGGTGTGCCGCCGTCAGATGGGATAATGAAAATTTGTGTGAAGCCCGGCGATAAAATGCCCTGACCGTCCCGTTGATAACGCGCGGCATCAATGATGTGCATTGGTTCTGCCCATTTGGCCCCTTTTGGTTTTGGTACTGATTTGGCAAGTGTCGGATTTTTAACGGGCACACGGCTGGTAAAAGCGAGCCATTTTCCGTCCGGCGACCAGGTCAGACCACTAGGCGATAATGTTAAATTACTGAGCAGCGCCGTTTGACCGCTATCGTGCCAGCGAAGATAAATCTGATTACTGCCCTCTGTTGCCGATGTGTAGGCGATTTTGCTACCGTCCGGTGACCAGCGCGGTGAGGAATAATTATCACGGCCCGAAAGGAGCGGGCGATTTTCACTGCCGTCCGATTTCACACTCCAGATATTGGATTTTGTGCGGTCCGTCATAATATCATTGGAGCGGCGCACATAAATAATTTCACTGCCGTCGGCTGATGGCCGTGGATCAGTGGCATATTCCAGATCAAAAACGTCAAGCGCGGTAAATTTAGCTTTATCTTGCTGCGCGTTAGCCATTGTTGCGGCAAATATCGCCGCTATCATGAAGATTATGGTTTTCATTTTATGTCCCTTTATTCCAGTGATGATAAAATATCATCCAGTGTATTTATTATCGTATCAATTTGTTTTTCATCGACGATCAGTGGCGGCGACATGGCGATGATATCGCCAGTGGTGCGAACCAGAACGCCCTGCTCAAACGCTTTTAAATATGTTTCAAACGACCGTGCCGTTGGTGCCCCTTCGCGCGGTTTAAGATCAACGGCGGCAACCATGCCAAAGTTCCTTACGTCCTGAACAACATCATGCCGCGCTAAGCTATGAACGGCTTTTTCCAGATACGGGGTTAGCTCTGCAGCGCGCTCAAAAAGGCCCTGTTCTTTATAGACGTCGAGTGTCGCGATACCCGCCGCGCAGGCCAGCGGGTGGCCTGAGTAAGTATAACCGTGAAATAGCTCGATCACGTCTGGCGGGCCCTGCATTATAGTGTCATGGATTTCATCACTAGCCATAACCGCCCCCATGGGTACCGCACCGTTGGTTAGGCCTTTAGCGGTGTTGATCATGTCTGGTTGAATGCCAAGCAGTGACGCCGTAGAAATATCGCCGGTGCGGCCAAAGGCGGTAATTACTTCATCAAAGATTAGCAATATATCATTGTCTTTGGTTATTTTACGCAGTCGCTCCAAATATCCTTTGGGCGGCACAACGACACCGGCAGAACCGGCCATCGGCTCAACAATCACGGCGGCGATAGTATCGGCGCCGTGCATTTCAATAATATCCAGTAGCCTGTCAGCAAGCTCAACACCGTGTTCGGGCTGGCCTTTTGAAAAGGCATTCTTTTCCATATTATGGGTATGGGGAAGGTGATGTACTTCCGGTAGGAACGGGCCATAAACTTTACGGGCCGCTGGAATGCCGCCGACAGAAAGGCCGCCGTAATTAACCCCGTGATATCCCTTATCACGGCCAACCAGTCTGACTTTTTCAGGATTGCCGCGCGCTTTATAATAGGCGCGGGCCAGTTTTAGCGATGTATCGGCGGCTTCGGAACCTGAATTGGTAAAAAATGCATGATTTAAATAGCCAGGGAAAAGATCCGCTAGTCTTTCAGCAAATTCAAACGCGCCCAGATGACCGCCTTGAAACGCAGGGGCATAAGTCATTTGATCGACTTGGAATTTTATTGCGTCATTGATTTTCTTCTGGCCATGGCCAGCGTTAACGCACCACAGACCGGCACATCCGTCAAGAACTTGCTTGCCTTCGGTGGTTTTGTAATACATTCCTTCAGCCGAAGCAAAAAGGCGCGGATTTTTCTTAAAAGCGCGGTTGGCGGTAAATGGCATCCAATAGGATTCGAGACTTTGAAGATTTGCGGACATAACTTCCCCTTCTATACTTATTGATTATAAAAAAAGTATATACCTATGATGCGGGGCTGATCAATCGGTTAAATCTAATTTCCGTCAATATGGTCAAGAAAGCTGTGCCATTTTAAAACGGCAGGCATAAACCACGGTGATCCACTGTAAAAAGGCTTGGATTTAAACGGCAGATCATCAAAGGCGGTCTGGTGATCACCTTCGCCTAAAATGCGTCTTGATAACTGGCGCGCTAAATAAATGGAGCGGGTAACGCCCGAGCCGCAATAGCCGATGGCGAAATAAAGCCCGTCCTGAATGCCGAGATGCGGTGTATGGTCGAATGTGTAAGCCACTTTTCCCGACCATGAATGATCAATTTTTACATCATTTAATTCAGGGAATATTTTACAGAGATGGCTTTTTAAATTAGTTCCGTTCTGTAGTGCCCTGTCCCATTGATCAGTACCGCGTGCGCCAAACAGCACCCGCTTACCGTCGGGACTGGCCCGGTAATATTGCACCAGCCGGTGGTTGCCGCCGTGCATGCGCCGCTTTGGAAAGAAGCGGTTTATAGTTTCTGCTGGCAGCTCTTCGGTTGCGATCATCGCTGATGTAATCGGCAGTAGTCTCTTATAAAAATAGGGGAGCTTATTATTTAAATATTTCTTGGTATAGCCGTTACTGGCTATCACCACTTCTCCGCTTTTAATCGTGCCAATGCTTGTTTCGATCTGAAAACCGCTTGGCGTTTTTGTAATGTTCTGGGCGTGAGTTTCCTGATAAATATGTCCGCCAAGATCGGCAACTTTTCTGGCCAGAGCCATTACCAGTTTATAAGGATGTAGCCCACCGTCCTGATGATAAATCACCCCGCCCTGATAAAGGTCAGAGCCAATTTCACTATGGATGTCGGCTTTACTAACCACATCAAATTTAAAGCCTTTCAGGGCCATTAAACTTTCGGAATCTTTGATAACGCTTTTCAACGCTTTTATATTGGTTACCCCCCTTAAGCGACCTGTCATTTTAAGGTCGCAATCAATATTTTCTTCGGCGATAAAGTCTTGAAAATATTCAATGGCCGTCATGCCTTCCTGTAATATGGCAAGGGCCTTGTCCCGGCCATAAGCTTGGGTCAAGCCGTCAAGCCCCAGCTTATGAAGACTTGGCCCGACCATGCCGCCATTTTTTCCGCTCGCACCGTGGCCAAGTTTCATGGCATCGAATAAAGCAACGGATTTTCCGCCGCGTAAAAGATGAAGTGCTGTTGCAAGGCCGGTAAATCCGGCACCAATTATAACGACATCAACACTTGCAGGAAGGGGATTATTTGCAGTTTCCGTCTTTTCGACACTTTCAAACCAAAAGGCGCTATCTTGATATTCGGACATAATTTTAATCACTCGAAATATTTAATTGCATATTTTGTAACGATCTATTTATACTTTGTCAGTAAATTTACTTTATAAAACCATTTATTAATGAAAACATAAAATACGGACACCGTTTTATGGAACTGGCTGAACTTAAAAATTTAAAAATTCTTATCGTTGATAGCAATGTTTTTATATCAAAAACATTGTATTCAATATTGGAGGCGTTTGGCATTGCTGAAATAATGGTTTGTCATACGCTCGAAGAAGCCGAGAAAAAATATTATAATACAGAAATGGATTGCATTTTTGTTGATTTCATTATGGAAGATAAAAAAGGCATTGATTTTATAAAGAACATCAGAGCAAAGCAAAGCAGTAAAAATTCGTCAGAAATTCCTATCATCCTGGTAACAGGCGTCACCAGTATCGAGACAATTATTGATGCCCGTGATGCAGGCGTTAGTGAAATTATCAGCAAGCCATTTTCACCGGACCAGATATTGCAGAAACTTGATAATGCTATTAATAACAAGCGCCAATTTATAGATGTGGAAGAATATATCGGGCCAAACCGTAGGCGCCGTAAGGGCAATAAATCCGAATGGAAAGGCGAAAATGATCGTCGCGACACCTAAGTACATCTCCAAAAAATATTGTCTGGTTTGATTTATGGATAAAAATACCAAAAAATCCCATACAGAAATGATGGCGCGCGCAGAAAATGCCGTAAAAAAAGCCGCAATGGAATTTAGCGGCAATCTGACCGATAGAGTTCACGACCTTGAGCAAGCAATTATACAGAATAGCCCCCAGGATATTATCCGGATGGCTTATGAGCTTGAATCCGAGGCCGCGACATTTGGCTGGCCGAGAGTAACGCGAATTTGTAAATGGCTCCGGAAAGTATTTTCTGGCGAGTTTGACAATAAACCGAAAGCTGAAGAAATATTAAAAGCAATAAAGTCTTTAAAAATAATGGTCAGTGATCCGAAAAAACCTGATGAAGACAGGGATATCGAGCTTATCCGGGAATTATATCCTATTTTAAGCCGGGTTGTTACGGATATATAGCGATCAGGCCTTACGTCATGGCGTTTATATACCAGTCTAGAAAATGTTGTTCCATATCTTCCATTCCCGATAATTTTCCCGGACTATAAAAATGTGAATCGACACCTTTTCTATTATCGATAATGATTTTTTCATCATCCAATATAGTCACATGCCAAAGCCAAGTAAGTTCTTCAAGATTATAATCTTCCCCTTCAACCGCATCTGCGCGCACAAACCAGAAAACATCGGCAACGCATGTGTTGTGCGCCGTAGGAAGAAAGCGGTAGCCAACCATATGATCATCATAAATTAGAAAAAATGTTACAGGGCCTAAGGAAAATTCCGATGCCGCTTCGCCGTATTCATTTATTTTACCCAGCAGCGGTGCAACAGGCTTACCGCCAAGGCTGCCACTTTTCATTCCTTTAAACAGCGGATTACGGTCATATTGATACCCTTCATCGCCGTCTTTAGCCAAATCAAAATAGTAAGAAGATGATTTAGTTCTGACGTTACAGGTGGTTTCCTTTAAGAATGCTTCTTTAAGGGGGGCGAATTTTTTTGGCGCGAGGGCAAGTGCATGGATTTTCGCATAATCAATATGAGAAGGCGCGCAGTGATAGCATTCCTGATAATTTTCAACGGCCAGTTTCCAGTTTGCCTCAACCGGATATGTGGTTTGCTTTACCAGTTTCATATTATCAAAACCGAACTGGTCATAAACATCCGCTAAATCTTCGTGCATTGCATTAAGCGACGGCGGATTATCCGAAAGACTAATAAAAATCAGCCCGCCGACAAGTCCCACTTGTGCCGGATGAAGTCCGTTTTCCTGTTTTTCGAAATCCGCTTCCATAATACGTGCTGCGATAAGCTTGCCGTCCAGATCATAACTCCATGCATGATAAGGGCAGGTGAAGGCAGTTGTGTTTCCCTCTTTTTCAAGACAAACATGCGATCCTCTATGGCGGCATACATTTAAGTGAGCTTTAACCTCTCCTTGTTTATTTCTTGTAATGATGATGCTTTCTATATCAAATTCGAACAGGAAAAAATCGCCCGCATTTGGGATTTGCGACGTGTGACCCGCTAACATCCAGTGATGGAGAAATATTTTTTTAATTTCTTCATCGTAGATATCAGGGTTTTTATAAAAGCCCTGCTCTAGTGAATAACCTTGATTATATGAATTTAATAGATCAGATAATGACTTGTCAGCGCTCATATTTAATTTCCAATTGGCAGATATTGTACATTTGTACAATATAAGGTTTTAATTATTTTATGCAAATATTTTGCGGTTACCTCTTTTAATAAAAGGCGTCTTTGTGTTTTGGAAATGTCGCTCGCAGATACTGCATCATAACCTTTTCAGCATCACTTCGTTTAAAGCCGCTGGCAGATATCAGGATATTCAGCCACAGTCCGTCTGCCATAGCGGTAATGCCTTGCGTCATGCTGGGGGTGTTAATTTCTGAATAACCGCCCTCATTGATCAGCCGTTCTAATAATGTTTCAAGAATTTCCGTATAGTCAGTCATTCTTTCCTGACTTATTTTCTTATAAGTCGGCCGTGATTTTGCTTCGCCCCAAAAAGCGAACCAAACGGAGAGCTTCTTTTTATTGGCAACGGTCGACATATAATCGGACCTCAGTAGGGCGGAAAGTTGACTAGCCAGATCATCGTCTGGCGCTTTTTCAAGGGCAGCGCGCCAGTTCTGTTCATATTCTGCTCTGAGATGCTTGAGCGTTTCATTTAGCAGGTTTTCTTTGCTAGCAAAATGAAGGTTGACGATGCCCTGACTAAGGCCGGCAGCTTGTGAAACATGGGCCAGTGTTGTATCACCAAGGCCCCGTTTGGCAATAGATTCAATAGCCGCATCAATCAGTTGACGGCGGCGGACAACTTTTGCGGCGCGTCTTCGGGCTTGAGGTTTGGCTATTGCCGTCATATTTGTTTCCAATATCAATAATCATTTAATATTATAATAATAAATAGTAAAGTCAATATAAAAGGTTAGTTTAAATTACTGAATAAGTATTCATTCATTTTATGGCTAGACAAAATAAT
The DNA here is from genome assembly GCA_018660225.1 of Kordiimonadaceae bacterium. Classification (GTDB taxonomy): domain Bacteria; phylum Pseudomonadota; class Alphaproteobacteria; order Sphingomonadales; family Emcibacteraceae; genus Pseudemcibacter. The sequence goes on along the minus strand of JABJKT010000116.1, from coordinate 1,310 downwards.
TATTTATTGGCATAGTCGCCGGGTATTTAAGGTTTGATTCTTAACTGTCAAACTCGCTTAAGGAAAAGTAGCTATGAAAAAATATGATGTTATTGTTGTTGGTGCTGGTCATAATGGCCTAACCAATGCGGCATTCTTGGCGAAAGCCGGGCTTGATGTTCTGGTGGTGGAAAAGAACGACTATATCGGTGGTGCCACCGTTAGCCGTAATCTTCACGAAGATTGGAAATATTCAAACTGTTCTTACCTCGCCAGTCTGTTTAGGCCGGAAATTTATCGTCATCTCAATCTGGCAAAACACGGACTTCAGGTTGTCACCTATAATGGTGGTTTTACACTAACCGATAGTGGTGATTATCTCGGTAGCTTTAGTGACCATGAAGTGATGCGCCGCGAAATAAGACGTCATAGCCCAGTCGATGTTGATGCATATGACCGTTATTATCACCAAATGGCAAAATGGTGTCGTTTCATTCGGCCAATGCTGCTTAGAACGCCGCCTGACCCGACAAGTTTCAAATTCCGCGATCTTGATGAACTTCGGTACCTTGGTAAAAAGTTTTTTGACCTCGGACAAAAAGATTTACATGACTTTATGAAATTCTTCACCGTAAGTGTCGGTGATTTCCTTGATGAATTTTTCGAATCGGACCTAATTAAAGCTCATAAAGCAGGTTCCGCGGTCGTTGGTACAAATCTTGGTCCACGTTCGCCGGGAACCGCCTATGTGCTTCTTCATCACTATATGGGTGATGTGGATGGTGCCGTTGGTGCCTGGGGCTTTCCGCGCGGTGGAATGGGCGCGGTTTCTGGTGCCCTCGCCGGAGCCGTTCAAGAACATGGCGGCGAGATTAGAACAAACGCCGGTGCTGATCAGATTATGGTCAAAAACGGCAAGGTTACAGGTGTACGCCTTGAAAACGGTGAAGAGATACTCGCTGATCGTGTCGTATCAAACCTTGATGCCAAGAAAACGTTCCTTGGCTTGATGGATCCGAAGGATGCTGGTGAGAAGGTCGTAAAAGCGGCCAAGCGTTATAAAAGCCGTGGTTCATCAGGTAAACTAAATATTGCACTTAATGGCGTGCCGGAATTTACCGCCCTGCCAAAAGGAAGCGAGCTTATTAAAGGCGATTTCCATATCGTTGATAATATGGAAGCTTACGAGCGCGGATATGATGAATGGAAAGACGGCATGTGGTCAACAAACCCTTATGTTGATCTTCTCATCCCAACGCTTACCGATCCGACAATGGCACCTCCCGGCAAACATTACATGACCTGTTTTGTTCAGTACTGCCCAGCAAGGG
>JABJKT010000002.1 GCA_018660225.1 Kordiimonadaceae bacterium | reverse complement strand
TTTGATTTATTGATCATGGCGTCATAATACCCTTTTATGGGTTTTTGGGATATAAGAATTATAGTATAGTTTATTTAAGAATCGTCAATAATAGGGTAAAAATGGATAGTACGGTCACTATAGTTGATAAAAAAGACGAGCTGGTTGATGCTTTGCTTGATTGGTATGACCATAATGCCCGTGTCTTGCCGTGGCGCATTTCACCGGAAGCTAAAATTGGCGGCATATCCCCAAACCCATATCACGTCTGGCTCAGTGAAATTATGCTTCAGCAAACCACTGTTGTTACCGTTATCCCTTATTTTGAAAAATTCATCGAAGCGTGGCCGACTATTGAGAAAATGGCTCAGGCTGATCTCGATGATATCCTGACGGCGTGGGCTGGACTTGGATATTACGCCCGGGCGAGGAATTTGTATAAATGTGCTCTCTATATTGCTGGTGAACTTGGCGGCGAATTTCCGACGGATTATGATGATCTGCTGAAACTTCCCGGCGTTGGTGTTTATACGGCTGCGGCAATAAGCTCAATCGTTTATGATTTTCCGGCGACAGTGGTTGACGGAAATGTTGAACGGGTGCTGAGCCGGCTTTTTAACATAACAACTCCCCTACCAGATTCGAGACCCGAGATCAGAGAGTATGCCGAGCTACTGACACCAGACCATAGACCCGGCGATTATGCCCAAGGCTTGATGGATCTGGGCGCAACAATTTGTATGCCAAGGGTGCTAAAATGCGAAAGCTGCCCGCTGCATGATGACTGTAAATCCAGCGCGCTTGGCACCGCTGCAGAATTGCCGGCAAGAATTAGAAAAAAAGCCCGCCAAACCAGAAGAGGGTATGCTTTTTGGGCCGAATATGACGGTAAGGTATGGCTACGCCGCCGCCCTGAAAAAGGACTGCTTGGCGGAATGATGGAAGTGCCGTCCGATGAATGGGTCCCTAGCAATAGCTGGGATAATTTCCCCACCCCCCGTATCCCGATTATAGCCAATTGGGAAATACTTCCAGGAATGGTTCGCCACACATTTACCCATTTTCATCTTGAGCTAAAAATCATCCGCCTTGATCTGGAAGAAATGATCAACCTTCAGGAAGGCGAGTGGTGCCCGGTTGATGAAAAAGATAATTACGCCCTGCCCACAGTAATGAAAAAAATCTTCAATCATGTGGGCGAGCCTTTATTGGATTTATAGAATATGACACCGGTTTTTTTCTACGGCCTTTTCATGGACCCTGATCTGCTCATAAAAGATGGACACCATCCCGGCTCATTCCGAATTGCACAATTAAAAGACTACCGCTTAAAACTTGGCTCCAGAGCAACCTTAATCCCTGAGCCATTATGCGAAACATGGGGAACGATAATGGAATTACCTGCTCATGAACTTGCGCGGCTTTACTCTGCTCCTTCTGTTTGCGACTACCGATCAGTTTTAGTAAAATGCGTGGTGGAAAATGACTTGGAAGTGGAGGCGGATGTATATATTCTCGACCCTGATGAACCATTGGCACCACCAAAGAATGCGACATATGCCAAACAACTTATCGCAATTTGCAAAAAAATTGGTTTGCCACAATCATATAAACAAGAGATTGAGGCTCTAATTAAAAAAATAGAGGAATGAGATGTTAATACTTCATGATAATACGGAATCTGGAAATGCTTATAAAGCGAGACTGCTATTATCATTTCTTGAGCTACCTTTCAAAACCATTCAGTATGATGTGGTAAAGGGCGCAACCCGCACCGAAAATTATCTTATGAATATAAACAAAAACGGCCGCATTCCCGTACTACAGCTTGAAGATGGCGGGTGTCTGGCCGAATCTAACGCGATCCTTTATTATCTGGCGCAGGGTACAAAATATTTCCCGAAAGATCACTGGCAACAGGCCAAGGTGATAGAATGGATGTGCTTTGAGCAATATTCTCATGAACCGTTTGTCGCCGTTGCCAAATTTATATTGACTATGCTACCGGCAGATACACCGCGCAGGGCCGAAATCCC
>JABJKT010000115.1 GCA_018660225.1 Kordiimonadaceae bacterium | reverse complement strand
TTTCGCGAAGACCTTTATTACCGTCTCAATGTTTTTCCTGTATCACTTCCGCCCCTTAATAAAAGAAAAGGTGATATTCAGACTCTGGCCGTACATTTCATTCAGAAAATCTGCAAAAAAGAAAAGCGCGATGTAAAGGCGCTTACCACTAATGCTGTGATGCTTCTTAATTCATATCATTGGCCGGGCAATGTAAGGCAGCTTGAAAATGTAGTGTTACGCGCCGTTATATTATCGGAAGGCGAAATGATTACTGATAAAGATTTTCCGCAAATCATAGCCGATATTGAACGGATCGCATCGATAAATAAAAAACATAACCGACGCATTGATGATCTGAAAAAGACACTGGAAATACCGAAAGAGTTTCATAATGTTTCTATTTATGATGAAAATGCTGACGTGTTTCCCATCGAATATATTGAACAGATGATGATAAAATATGCCTTTATCAGACATAAGGGGAAAATGACGGAAATAGCCAGACGTCTTAAAATTGGCCGCTCTACACTTTATAGAAAAGTAGACGAACTTGGCCTTCTTGAAGAAGATTAATCCCTGAAATAAATGCCATGAAAAAAATGACTTTGTACTAAGAAGTATTTTTATTGCTTGAATTTAGATTTTTAGTCCTTAAATTTAATTTATAACTTAATTAAAAGGGACTAATAATGATTTATCTTGTTGCAATAGTTTGCCCACCTCTCGCTCTTCTTTTTAAAGGAAAAATTCTTCAGATGATAATAAATGGCATCTTATGGGGCTTAAGCCTCATTATGTTTATATTTTCATTCGGCTTTTTAGGTGCTCTCACATTTCCAGTCTGGATCGTCACTATCATCTGGGCCATTTTATCCGTTAAAAGTGCCAACGACGATGAACGCACCCAGCAAATTGTTGATGCAATAAAATCTAAAGATTAAATTTATCTATCTTGGTAAAGGGGAAAAATGAGTTCAACATTAATGACCGCAGAGAGCCGTAAAAATACTATTCTACCAATGATAATAATCGGAATTTTATTTTTTATCTTTGGTTTTGTTACATGGTTAAACGGTTCTCTCATTCCGTTTTTGAAAATAATTTGTGATCTTAATGATTTTCAGGCGTTATTTGTAACCTTCGCCTTTTATATTTCATATACGGTGCTCGCGTTTCCAATGGCCAGTGTTCTTAAGCTTACAGGATACCGTAACGCAATGGCACTGGGCTTGGGGATCATGGCCATTGGCTCGCTTCTTTTTATCCCGGCGGCGCTCGCGGCAAATTACATGTTTTTTCTAGTTGCGCTTTTTGTACTGGGAGCCGGGCTTACAATATTGCAAACGGCCTCTAATCCTTATGTAGTATTTATTGGTCCAAAGGAAAGCGCGGCCATGCGCATTTCTATAATGGGTATTATAAATAAAACCGCCGGTATTATCGTGCCAATCGTTTTTGCAACTTTGATTTTATCAGACCTTGGCGATATTTCAGAAAATGCACTTGCCGCACGTTCAGCGGAAGATATCCGTCAGCTCTCCGAACGGTTGATCATTCCTTATATATATATGGCGGTTGTTTTGGTTTCGCTTATCGGGTTGGTATATTTCTCAAAATTACCAAGTATTAAGCTGGAAAGTGAAAGTGATACAAACGCCCCTGAAAAATCAAATATATTTGAGTATCCACAGATTATATTGGGCGCTAGTGCTTTATTTGCTTATATCGGTATCGAAGTAATATCGGGGGATACCATCGGACTTTATGGCGCAAGTTTAGGCGTTGCTAATTTCTCAACGCTCACGTCTTATACAATGGCGTTTATGCTGGTCGGTTATTTTATTGGTGTGATTACGATCCCAAAATATTTAAGCCAGAGCGAAGCTTTGATTGGCTCCGCTGTTGCCGGATGCTTTTTCATTATTTGCATCGTTTTCAGCTCCAGTGAATCGCTTGTCATTTCAAACTGGGTATGGGGCTGGGCAGGGCTGCCGCTACTGCCAGACACCGTTTTCTTTGTTGCATTGCTCGGCATGGCAAATGCACTAGTCTGGCCCGCCATATGGCCGCTGGCACTGGACGGCCTAGGTAAGTTCACAGCACAGGGCTCCGCACTACTAATCATGAGCATCGCTGGCGGCGCAATCATCCCGCTAATTTTCGGAAAACTATCCGAAACCACAGGCAACATGCAGCTCTCATACTGGATCGGCATACCGTGTTATCTGTTCATCCTCTACTATGCCATTAGTGGGCACAAAAAACGCGAGTGGTGAAGAGCTAAAAAGGGGTAAGGTGGGGAAGCACTACCCCCTAATCATACCCAAAGCATGCGTGTATGTATCCAGAAGTGCTTCTTGTTCTTGGCGGTCGTTTTCGTCCATTTTGCGTAGTCTTACGATTTGGCGGATGATTTTTACGTCGAAACCGGTTGATTTTGCTTCGGCGTAGATATCTTTTATATCGTCGGCGAGGGCTTTCTTTTCTTCTTCTAGTCTTTCGATGCGTTCAATATATGAGCGTAAGGCATCAGCTGCGATGCCGCCTGTTTCTACCATTTTTGTTACTTTCTTAAATTACATTTGTTTGTTTAGTTTTAGACTTTCATCCATTTTAGTCATTTGTTCTTCTGTAGCGGGGGTTTGGTGTTTATCGACGAATTCTGAGTAGGGCATGCCGTAAACAATTTCACGGGCTGCCATTTTATCAATTTCTATGCCGCGCTCAAGCGCTTCTGCGGCGTACCATTTTGAAAAACAGTTGCGGCAAAACCCGGCCATTCCCATCAGGTCGATATTCTGCGCATCGGTGCGTTTTTGCATATGAGCAATAATCCTGCGAAAGGTGGCCGCTTCGATTTCTAGTTCTGTTTGTTTATCCATTTTCAAATTCCTTTAATAATGCTTTATATATGACATTTCCGGTAGGGCGCGGATAGCCTTTATTTCCTCGGCCAGCAAAGTGCTCCATTTTTCTACACCGGCGGCGTGATCAATTTCGTCTTGACGAATTTCAATATTAACATGGGGGAAACCATGACGGGTGCCGTGCGTATTCATGGTATAATTAAGTTCCTGACCCGTGTAAGGTTCATTATCACCAACATTAAAGCCTCTGTTATCAAGTCTTTCTTTTAAAGTCTTAGCAATGCGGTCATCTTTATTCCACAGCAGACCGGAATGCCACGGGCGCCTGAAGCCGTTCATTTGCGGGGTAAAGCTATGCATATTCAGCACTAGCGGGGCGTGGTCACCTTTAAGTCTGGCGTTAATAAGGCTATTTGCACCATCATGAAAGGGCTTATGGAAACGTTCAATGCGGTTGGCTATTTGCGCTTGCGATAAGCCGATGTTGCCGTCAATTTTATGTTTATCGGTATGGCTCGGGATAAGTCCATCCTGATCAAGGGCGCGGTTTGCATCAATAAGCAGCCTTGAAAACCGGGCGAGTATAGCCGGCGCATCAAGTATTTCAGATAGTTTTCTGGTCACATCGGCAATGCCAATATCCCAGGCAATATGAAGTTCAAGCTGTGCGTCACTTAAGCCGAGCGAGTTAAATTCATCCGGAATATAATTGCTGGCATGTTCGGATATCAAAATGATATTCGCTTTTGCGTTCTTGTTTAAAATTTCTATTGGCATATTGCACTTTAATAATTTTTCAGTTGGTTATTTTTATATCGAAATTTAACACTTTGGATAGCAAAAAATTCAAACTATTAAATATTTTATTCTGTACACTCGAATATCCCTATGTATTAATAATTTTTGTAAAAAACAAAAACCAAAGAGGGACGGATAAATGTCTTTAAAATCTCACACAAAATTAATAAGAAATTCTCTTCTAAGCGGTTTGATCTTTGCTGGAAGTGGCCTGATGATGGCTTCTAATGTTCAGGCGGCTGCGTGCAATGAAGATATGGATTGTAAATCCTCCTGGATAGACTTAAGCGAAGAGGACCGCGCGACGGTATTTGCTTTTGCGGAAGATTATAAAGGCTTCATGGATAAGGCGCGCTCGGAACTTACTTTCGTTGAAGAAGCGATTAAAATTGCTGAAGCAAACGGATTTAGTCCGCTTCAGGACAACAGCCCAATGACGCCGGGCGCTAAATATTATGATAATAACCGTGACCGTGCGGTATCGCTGATTGTTATAGGAAGTGAAGATTTCGAGGAGGGACTTCATGTTGTCGCATCGCACATTGATAGTCCACGGCTTGAACTGAAAAATGTTCCCCTTTATGAAAAAAGTGAATTTGCGCTTTTTCAAACCAATTATCACGGCGGTATAAAAAAGCATCAATGGACTAATGTTCCGTTAGCGCTCATAGGGCGGGTTGATAAAAAAGATGGCACCACCGTTCAAATTAATATCGGAATGAATGAAGGCGATCCTATCTTTATGATCCCGGAAGTGTCCCCGCACACGGACCGTGGTTACGCTAGTAAGCCGGTTTCCGCGCTTATTACCGCTGAAGAAATGGATCCTATTGTGGCCCTTATACCGGATGCTGAAGGCAAAGATGTCTCAGGTCAGGTTGAAAGATATTTGAAAGCCACTTACGGCATTTCAAGGGGTGATCTGGTTTCAGCGGAACTGTTATTGGTTCCGGCTATGAAATCAAGAGATATGGGTTTTGACCGCAGTATGATAGCTGCATATGGTCAGGATGACCGCCTTGCTAGTTATACCAATGTGCGGGCGATCCTTGATATTGGAACGCCGACAAAAACCGCCATTGCCCATCTTGTAGATAACGAAGAAGTCGGCAACGTTAATAACACCGGTGCAAAGTCACAATATTTCTCAAACCTTGTTTCCCGTCTTATTGAAGCGAAAAAAGGCGATGATATGCGTGAAAGTTATGTAAGGCGCACTCTAAGCAATAGCCGAATGATTTCAATTGATGTTAATCCGGGTATTAACCCCATGCGTCCAAATGCATGGGAGCCGCTAAACGGACCACGTCTCGGTTACGGTGTTAATTTAAAACTTTACGGTCGTGGCTTTAATGCTAATTCAGAATATATTGCTTATATCCGTAAGGTGCTTGATGATAATAATATCCCATGGCAGACGGCGACTTATAAGGTTGGGGTTGGTGGTGGTGGTACCATCGGCGGCGAATTTTCCCGTCAGGATATGAATGTGATTGATTTTGGTGTTCCTGTGCTATCCATTCACACACCTTATGCGGTAAGTGCGAAAATCGATGTTTATAATTTATACAGAGCCTGTAACTCATTTTTTACTCAATAACTTAATAACGTAAGGTAACAATATGCACCGTGATAGGCGTACAAGAATTATAGCCACCCTTGGCCCCGCTTCAAATACTTTTGAAATGATTAAAAAACTTTCAGATGCAGGCGCTGATGTTTTCAGACTAAATATGAGCCACGGCACTCACAGCGAAGCGGCTGAACTTTATAACACTGTAAGAGAAGTTGAAAAATCAACTGGTCGACCTATTGGTATTCTTGCTGACTTACAGGGGCCAAAACTGCGTATTGGTACTTTTAAAGATGACGCAGTCATAATTGAAAACGGTCAGACATTTATTTTAGACTGTGATAAATCTCCTGGCTCCAAAGATAGAGTGGAACTACCTCATCCTGAAATTTATCAGGCGGTGGAGCCTAAAACAGAACTTCTTCTTAATGATGGTAAAGTCAGGCTGCATATTGATAAGGTTGAAGAAAACAGGATCACGACTACGGTTGTTGTCGGTGGGGAGCTTTCCGCTCGAAAAGGGGTCAATGTACCTAGTGCCATATTACCTATGGCGGCGCTTACCGTTAAAGATAAAAAAGATCTGAATTTTGCCCTTGATCTTGGTGTTGACTGGGTCGCGCTTTCGTTTGTGCAAAGAGCGGAAGATGTACAGGAAGCAAGAGATATTATTTGTGGACGTGCATCCGTTATGGCAAAAATTGAAAAACCGTCAGCCGTTCACGATATTGATGAAATTATTGCTGTTTCTGACGGGGTTATGGTGGCTCGTGGGGATATGGGTGTGGAAATGCCGATGGAACTGGTTCCCGCAAAGCAAAAGAAAATTATTCGCCATGCTAGACGGGCAGGCATTCCGTCCGTGGTTGCAACACAAATGATGGAAAGCATGATTACACAGCCTGTTCCGACGCGGGCAGAGGTTTCAGACGTTGCTAATGCTGTGTTTGATGGTGCAGACGCTATAATGCTGTCAGCAGAATCAGCAGCAGGTGATTTTCCTGAAGAAGCCGTCGCATCCATGAGTAGGGTTGCCATTACCATTGAGGCTGAACCAAGCTACAAGAGGATGCTAGGCAAGGATAACGCAACTCCCGAAGCAACAACCGCTGATGCCATTAGCGCCGCCGCTAAACAGGTTTCTGCTACAATTGAAGCCAAAGCAATCGTCACCTATACAGGATCGGGTTCGACGGCGATCAGAGCATCACGGGAACGCCCTGAGACGCCACTTCTGGTGTTAACGCCGAATATTGGCACAGCACGCCGACTCGCACTTGTCTGGGGGCTTAATTGTGTCTATTCACAGGACGCGGTAAATTTTCAGGATATGATCGATAAAGCCTGTAATATTTGTCATGAATATGGATATGCGAGCATAAATGACCGAATCGTTATCATGGCTGGGATGCCATTTGGCACGCCAGGAAAGACAAATGTGTTAAGGATTTCAAGGGTTCAGGACTATCATATAAATATTTAAAGGTTTCGGGGTTTTCGAAAATTGGCTTAAAACCAGTAATTTTAATATATCTTTCCCAAAAAGGAAGGAGACCGTGCCCTTGGGGGGGAAGCACGATCTCCAGATTGTTATTCACCGAAGTAAATAACAAATACTAACTTACTATGATTGACAGGGGTCTGTCAATTATTCCTTTATATATTAACCTTGCCGAGCTTTGAAACGACGATTTGTTTTGTTAATAACAAGCGTTCTGCCCTTACGGCGAATGACACGGCAATCGCGATGGCGATTTTTTAAAGACTTTAATGAATTTACGACTTTCATAATATATCTCGTATAACTATAATAATTTCTTCGAGGTCATTATGACCTAAGTGATTAATCACCTTTCGAACTTTTTGCGAAACTATAGAATCGGAGTTTAAATGTCAACGAATTCCTATATTAATTTATAAAAATAATACATTATGAGTATTTTAGCTCGTTTTAGTGAATTTTAACAGTTTTTTTATCTCTAAGACATTATAATTACGCAAATATTTGGTTGGTAGTTTTTTACATTTATTTAGAAAGTATTGAGTCCATGAGTGATATAATTTTAGACGAATATGGGAATGATATGAGCGATATGAATTTAAAAGATAATGAGCAATCAACAGAAATTGGTTTTGTAACCGAAATATCAGGTAGCGGAATAAAAGCAATGTGCTCTGTGGCCTTATTGAATAAACTTTCTAAAATAGATCGGGACGAAGCTGAGTTTTCACCTGGCCAAATTGGTACTACATTAAAAATCAAGGTCTCTAAAGGTTTTCTTTATGTAACTGTACGTGAGGTTAATGCGATTAGAAAAGATGACGGCACTATTGAAAATGCTATAATGTTAATGGACTATCTAGGGCATGGGATTAAGGCGCCTTTAACAAAGACGGGTATGATTTTTAGTCGCGGTGTGACTGATTTTCCTATTCCAGGTCAACCTGTATGTTTGGTAAGTGTGAAAGATGTAGAAGGTATTTTTGGAGATAGTGACAGTAACCATTTTCAAATGGGTACCGTTTACCCGCAACACATAACCCCCGCTTCGATTGATATTGATGCTCTTCTCGGTAAACATTTTTCAATTCTGGGAAGTACTGGTACCGGTAAATCATGTACGGTGGCGCTGCTTATTAGAAGAATAGTTGAAAGACTGCCCCATGCCCATATTATTATGCTTGATCCCCATAATGAATATAAATCAGCTTTCTCCGATTGTGCGGAGCATTTTGACATTAATAATTTACGCCTTCCTTACTGGATGATGAATTTTGAGGAACATGTTGAAATGTTCATCGGTTCTCATCAGGAAAGTGACAGGATGATTGAAATTGATGTGTTAAGGCGCTGCATTTATGAGGCGAGGGTGGATAATTCTGACGGCATGTCAGCTGAACAAATAACCGTAGATACGCCAATCCCTTATAAACTTTCATTCGTAATGCGGTATTTGGATAATGAAATGGGTAAACTGGACAACCCGGAAACTTTGACACCATACTTGCGTCTTAAAAACAAAGTTGATGAGCTACGCCGCGATACCAGGTTTGGTTTTATGTTTTCGGGAATGCTTGTCAATGACACATTAGTCTCGATCCTTGGTGAACTTCTTCGTTTCCCGGTTGATAACAAACCGGTTTCGACTATTGATCTCTCCGGGGTGCCGTCAGAAATTGTTAATGTGGTTGTTTCGGTTATTAGTCGGACTGTATTTGATTTTGCCGTATGGAGCCGAGGAAATGACGCGCGTCCAATTCTGCTCGTTTGCGAAGAAGCTCATAGATATGTCCCTACCGATGATGCCTCTGCCTTTACATCAACTAAAAAAGCTATTGAGCGGATCGCCAAGGAAGGCCGTAAATACGGC
>JABJKT010000114.1 GCA_018660225.1 Kordiimonadaceae bacterium | reverse complement strand
GTGGTTATCATCCCGTCATTTGCCGAGCGTTATCTGACGACACCACTATTTGAGCATATCGATGTTTAAGCTGATCAGTTCCATCCGACAACGTGATCCGGCCCAACCTACTTTTTGTGAAGTATTTTTTTCATATCCGGGCTTTCATGCAGTCGTATGGCACAATATTGCTCATTTTCTATGGCGTTTAAGGCTGAAGGCACTGGCGCGGTTCGCCGCGTATCTTGCCCGGGTTTGGACAGGTATTGAAATTCACCCTGCCGCAAGTCTTGGCAAACGATTGTTTATTGATCATGGTTTGGGTGTTGTAATTGGTGCCACTGTTGAAATGGGGGACGATGTTACCCTTTATCACGGTGTCACTTTGGGTGGGCGTGGTAATGACGGAACAGGCAAGCGTCATCCTACCTTGAAAAATAATGTAATGATCGGTGCAGGCGCAAAAGTACTTGGCGCTATAACATTAGGTGAAGATAGTAGGGTAGGGGCAAATTCCGTTGTGACTAAAGACATCCCCGATAGCTGCACAGCCGTAGGAATTCCGGCCAGATTAGTGGCAGGAATGGAAAAATCCGCGACTTATGGCCTTCCCTATAGCGTTGATCCGGACCCGGTAGGAGATACAATTGCTAAGTTGCTTAACGATGTCTATGAAATAAAAAAAGAGCTTAATATTCATGATGAAGAAGACGGCGAGGCTGATCAAAATGAACGTCATAAAATTGGCGAATGGATGGGAGATTCCATTTAACCACATCAAATAGAGAGATTAATTTCTTCTCAGACTCCCCAAACTTAGGCAAGCCAATGGCTTGCTTTTTTTTATTAATTATTGCTCTTACGCAAGTTTTCTAAAAAGGTGGAAACGATTTCAAGGCCCGCCTTTAATACATGTGTTTCGTTAGCAAAGCCAATGCGCAAATAGCCTTCCATATCCATTGCGCTTCCCGGTGTTAACATCACGCCTGTTTCTTCAAGCAGTTTTATGCAAAATTCCCGTGAACTCATATCAAGATCATATTTGAGTAGCGCGATAGTTCCTGATTTTGGCTTTATGTAGGAAATGAGCGGTTCGCCTGCGATCCAATCGTCGAGTATTTTCAGGTTCTCTCTGGTGATTTTTTGGCTTCTTTCTAAAATTTTATCTTTATTTTCCAGTGCAATAGCGGCAAAATGATCGTCAAGCATACTGACGCTGATGGTGTTATAATCCCGGTGAATGCTAACGGCTTCAAGCACTTCTTTTGATGCCGCGATCCACCCCAAACGTAGCCCGGCAAGCGAGAATGTTTTTGACATGCTGCCGGTGCTGATGCCTTTTTCATAAATGTCAGCAATGGATGCGGTGAAACCATCACCTTCTTGATCCGTTCCCCTATATACTTCATCACATAATAGATAAGCATCACAGGTGCGGGCGATGTCGACTATTTCAAGCAGCATCTCTTCATCCATTAAAGAGCCGGTCGGGTTATTGGGATTATTAAGCACGATTAATTTTGTCTTGGCACTGACCATGATTTTAAGGTCATTTAGGTTTGGTAAGAAATCATTTTCTTCACGCAGATTTAAAATTTTAACATCCGCACCATAACTTTCAGGGATTGAATAATGTTGCTGATATGTGGGAAGAATTGAAATAACCTCATCACCGGGTGAAACAAATGTTTCATGAATCAGTGCATTTGCGCCAATGGCACCGTGGGTGACAATAATATTTTCCGGGTCCTGATTTTCATAAAGCGATGCAATGCTTTTGCGTAAGCGGTCCGATCCTTCAATAGCACCGTAAGTCATTTTCATAGGCAATAATTCAGAAAGTATAGTTTCTTTTTTACCTGTAATTTCAAGCAGTTGTTCTATGGTGAGTGACGCTACGCATGTTTCAGAAAGATTAAGTTTGCAATTATTTTCAAACTCATTCATCCAGATTTCAATGGCAAATTCTCTTATTTTCATCTATTACCCTTTTTGCGATTTATGTGGCTTAGTTTATTCATCAATGAGAATTGTTCAAATGTTAAATTAAAAAATTTGACCAATATTTAAAAAGGCTGCTGTGGCACCATCTGAACCGAGCCCAATTCCAAGATATGTTGGGCCAATAATCGTATCAATTCCAACAAATACGCTTGAACTCCATTTAAGGCTGCTAAGGCTGACATCATCTTTATTATTCCATGCATTGCCACTTTCGACGGTGCCACCAATATAAATAGGCATTTCTGTTAGATACTGAGGGCCGCCGGAAATTCTTCTGTAATATATTGCCGTAAGAAGCCCGCCGTGGTTGCCGGTAATTTGCCCGGGGGCAAAGGCCGTTAAATTCATGAAACCGCCTAGGGGGAAGAGGTTCGTTTCATTAGGGTTGCCATTAAATGATGTCGCGAGTAAAGATCTTAGTCCCAAGGTATTTTTGCCCCAGCTAAAGGGTTTATAACTAGCCAGAATAATAGTATCAACATTACCGTCACCGCCTAAAAATGATAAGCTATTTTCATGAATTATTTCAAAGACTATTCCTTTGGTTGGAAATTTCGTGTTATCCAACGTATCAATCAGTAACTCAGCGGTTAAATTGGTTTCATCAAACGAAATTTTTGAAGTATCCGCAAATCCAATTCTTCCTTTAATGTCGCCAAATGAACGTTTAAGTCCAATGCGTATAGTTCCCCAATTACCAAGGTTTCGCCCGCCACCAACTTGAAAGGAAAATTGTGAAATTCGTGCCTGACCAAGGATTGTTCCACTAGTATCATCACTCAAGATATTACGGTTTATTTTACCGCCACCTGCATTGGTGTAAACGTAGAAGTTTTCCTTAAAATCAATAGGTTGATAAAGTTCACTGAAAAGACTAAATTCCTGACCAACTTTAAACAATGCCTGCCATTCACCACCATATTCATTGATGGCAAGGTTGGTAAAGCCGGCCGCGAGTTGAAAGCCACTTTCTCCTTCGAAATCTTCCTGTATTGCAAGGCCAAACCGAAGATAGTCTTCGCCGTCTTCACGTTGTTTTGTATGAATTTCAATGCCAGTTTGACCATTTTCCGAAACGGTGTTGTAATCAACTTCTTCAAAAAGCTCCATACCATAAATTTCGGTTAAATCCGCCGAGAGTTCTACCGCATTCAACTTTTGCCCTTCCTTTAAAGAAAGCCGTGATCTTATAACGTCGTCAGATAGATCTGAATCGTTATCAATTCGGATAAAATCTATAGTTGGTTGCTGCTGCGCTTCTGGCATACGCCCTGCCAAATGAATATCCCAGTCATTATTTGCTAGTCTGATATTCTGTAAGCGATCAATGACCAGTTTGGCCGCGTCTATTCCTTTTGGTACGGCATCGATTGCATTTTCAAAATCTATAAAACCAATATTTTCCAAATCCGGCCTTATAAGAATATCCTGATCCGTCAGGCTGGCTAATTGCTCTGAAGCCGCCTTATTACTTTGAAGCATCGTCAGTTGATCAATAACCGAAGCAAAAGAGGTTATGTCATCTTTTTTAAGAAGCGGCGTACTTATATCGACGACGATAACAATGTCGGCACCCATATTACGGGCAACATTAATAGGAATATTGTTGGCAACCCCGCCGTCAACAAGCAGCATTCCGTCAAGCTCAACGGGTGGGAATAAAGCCGGTACAGTCATACTAGCAACCATGGCTGATGCCAGTTTTCCGTCCTTTAATATTACTTCGTTGCCAGTTTCAAGGTCCGTCGCGACAGCTCGAAAAGGAATGGCCAGCTTATCAAAGTCATTTACTTCTGTTTTATTATTAACCAGATCACCCAGTGTTAGCCTTAAATTATTTGGTGTGATAAGTCCGCTTGGCAGTTTTAAATCCCCGTCTTCATAGCCAATTTTAAATTTGATTAGAAAGCCATCATCATCTTTTTTGCGGCGAAATGATCTTTGTCTTCTTGGGGCGCTATTGGAAAGTGTTTCCTGCCAGTCAATATTTTCTAATATTTTTTCAAGCTCATCCGCTGAATAACCACTTGCATAAAGCCCGCCAACAATGGCACCAAAGCTGGTGCCCGCAATCATATCAATGGGGATGTGGTTTTCTTCCAGTATTTTTAACACCCCCACATGGGCTGCTCCCCGCGCTCCGCCACCGGAAAGAACAAGTCCAATTTTTGGTCTTTCTGTTTGGGAAAATGCAGCTACACTGCTTAAAAACAACATGCATAAAATCTGAAAAATAATAATGATCTGGTTATTCATATTTTGCTTTTAATCGCTTTCAAATTTATTATCCCTCGAAAGGTAAATGGTTTTTTGCTATATTGCGATAAAATAATAAAGGGAGTGAGAGCATAATGTCGGAAAATGCCAAATTCAGAATATTATCAATTGATATTCTTCGCGGACTTGTGATGATATTAATGGTACTCGACCATGTCAGGGATTTCTGGTCTTTTACCAGTTTTTCTCCTGAAAATCTTGACCAGACATATGGCGCACTTTTTTATAGTCGTTGGATTACCCATTTTTGTGCCCCTGCCTTTGTATTTCTTTCCGGTGTCAGTGCCTATTTACATATGAGCTTAAAAGGCTGGAAAAAAAGCGAACTTTCTAAATTTCTGGTCTCTCGCGGTCTCTGGCTGATTTTGGTGGAAGTGACATGGATCAGCTTCGCATGGCAGCTTTGGACTTATAATTCATTTTATTTACAAGTAATTTGGACCATTGGTATCAGCATGATATCGCTAGCGGTTCTTATCCATCTACCTAAAAAAATGATCCTCGCCATAAGCCTCATTATGATATTTGGTCATAACATGCTGGACAATATTGCGCCCGAAACATTCGGTGACTTTTATTGGTTTTGGAATATTTTACATAATCAGACTTTTGTGGTGACACCGAACTTGCCAATTCGTGGTTTTCTCGCAGGTTATCCCGTTATCCCATGGATTGGCGTGATGGCTCTCGGGTTTTATATGGGAAATATCTTTACCCATCCCGCGCCTTATCGCCATAAAACCCTTTTTAAAACAGGCTTGGTGGCCGTAGCATTATTTATCACGCTACGTTATCTCAATATTTACGGTGATACGGCCCAGTGGGCGGTGCAGGAGCGTGGGTTTGCCTATACGGTCATGTCTTTTCTTAATACGGAAAAATACCCGCCGTCGCTACTGTTCCTGCTTATGACCCTTGGCCCGTCGCTGATGTTGATGCCATATATGGATAAGATGACGGGAAGGGTAGGGGATTTTCTACAGGTTTATGGTAAAACACCATTTTTCTTCTACGTGTTACATTTACCCTTGGTGCATATTTCGTCTTATATTCTTTATTATCTTTATTATCAGACAGAAAACAGCGTTTTTCGCGACCATTCATCCTGGGCCGCCAGTTATGAGCCAAGCCTGCTCAGATGGTATCTCATGACGGCCTTTTTCGTTCTGTTATTTTACTATCCGTGCAAATGGTTCGGCAACTACCGTAAAACTCATAAACAGTGGTGGCTTAGTTACTTATAGAATATTTAACATCACCACCAACGATCGTCATCATCACTTTGGTATTGATAATTTCCTCAGGGGCAATTTCAAATATATTATCGCTTATAATGACTATATCAGCAAGTTTTCCCGGCTCTATTGTGCCGAGGATGTCTTCCTGATTTCCGGCCCAGGCATTATTATAGGTATAGGCCTTCACAGCATCTTCAACGGATATTTTTTGCTCAGGTACCCAGCCATCCGGATTGGCGCCATCGGTTGTGCGCCGGGTAACGGCGGCATATATACCGCTCAGTGGCTCAAGCGGACCTACGGACCAGTCAGAGCCAAAAGTCATCATCGCCCCGGCGTCCACCAGTGATTTAAAGGGGTATGTACCTGAAAGACGCTCGACGCCGATACGTTTTTCGGCCCAGCGACCATCATCGATAGCGTGATAGGGCTGAACGGATGGCACGGCACCAAGCTCAGCGAATTTCTGAATTGCGCTCGGGGTAAGATGCTGTGCATGTTCAATGCGTGGTCGGTGGCCTGCTGCGCCGATTTCTTCAAACAGTTTTAATATTTCATCATTGGTCTGATCACCAATGCCATGAATGGCGAGCTGGAAGCCATAAGCGTGGGCCTCTTCAAGGCTCTTTTTTAATTCATCCATTTGCATAAGCGGAAAACCATTTGTATCCGGCTCATCGGCATAAGGTTCATAAAACCATGCTGTCGTGCTGCCTAGTGAGCCATCAACAAGTTCTTTTACCCCGCCAAGGCGTAGCCAGTTATCCCCTTTGCCTTCTTTTTCAATAAGCTCGGCCAGCTGATGACGGTACGAAATATGCGGCAGATAATAAGCGCGAATTTTCAGGCGTCCTTCCGCTTTTGCCTTTTTGAAATAATCAAGGCTTGAAAAACCACCCATGCTATGAACTTGGGTTACACCATTTTCCAGCGCTTCGGTAATACCTGCATCAAAGGTGCGGTCGGCTTGTTCAGTCGTCAGTTCCGGAAAAATTTTCCAAACATAATTCATGGCATTGTCTTTAAGCACGCCGGTTGGCTCGCCATTTTCATCGCGCACAATCAGCCCACCTTCAACATCCGGTGTGTCTTTAGTAACACCAGCAAGTTTAAGGGTAGCCGAATTGGCGATCGCCATATGCATATCTGTACGAAGCAAAAACAGTGGGTTATCACCCGTAATATCATCAATCCAGTCTTTATGAGGAAGC
>JABJKT010000113.1 GCA_018660225.1 Kordiimonadaceae bacterium | reverse complement strand
GATAAAAAAGGAAAAGTTATTAGCGAAACGCGCTTTGTAGGCTTGTTTACATCTGATAGTTACAATCAGCGCGCACAGAATATCCCGTTTCTCGACCGTAAGGTACGCTCGGTCGTTGAAAGATCCGGCTTTGATTATAATAGTCACGACGGCAAAGCACTTTTTCACATTTTAGAAACATTGCCCCGCGATGAACTTTTTCAAATTGAAGAAGAACCGCTCTTTCAAACATCCATTGGCATCCTTCATTTAAACTTACGGCCCCAATGCCGCGCCTTTATACGCAAGGATAAATTTGAAAGATTTGTCTCAGCTCTCGTATTTGTGCCAAAAGACCTTTATAATTCGATCCTTAGAACAAAGATCGAGAAAATACTTTGTGATGCCTTTAATGGTGAATTATCCTCGCGCTATGCCCAGCTCAGCAATGATCGCATTGCCCGTTGGCATTTCATTATCCGCACCAAACCAGGTCAGGTTCCCAACCCGGATACAGAAAGTATCAATAAGCGCATTTCAAAAGTGGCCCAAAGCTGGACTGATTATTTCCTTGAGGTTCTAGAAGATCGTCATGGCGAAGAAAAGGCCACCCAGCTTTACCGAAAATACAGTAAATCATTCACTTCGGCTTATCAGGAGAATTTTGATCCTCGCTTTGCCGTAACCGATGTTGATAAATTGGAACAACTTCCCGTTAGCAATAACATTGGTTTTAATTTTTACCGCGACCAACAAGATCCTGACCACGTGGTTCGTTTAAAGCTCTACACCAGCCAGGAAACCATCGCCCTCAGCGACTGTTTGCCAATGCTGGAAAATATGGGCCTTCGGGTCATTGAAGAATATGCTTTTGAAGTTGTTACAGAAGATCATGATGAAAAAATTACCCATAGTATCCATGATTTTTATCTAGAGGACCCCTCACTCAAGCCGTTCGATCTAGGCGATCTTAAAAGCCGCATGGAAGATGGATTAAATGCCGTCTGGGCCAATAAAATTGATAATGATGGCTTTAACAAGCTCGTCCTCAAAGCCGGCCTTACTTATCATCATGCCCTTATCTTGAGAATTTATAGTAAATACCTTCGTCAATTGGGTAGTGCCTATAGTGAAATTTATATGCAGGATACGCTTACACAATATGTAGACGTCTCCAAATTACTGGCCGAACTTTTTGAAATTAAGTTTAATCTCGGTGACGTTGAAGGAAAAAGCCGTAAAGCGGATGCAAAAAAACATATTAAGAAAATCAAAAAACTTCTCGCCGATGTCGAAAGTCTCGATCAGGACAGAATGCTGCGCAACTATCTTAATGTTATTACCTGTTCGCTAAGAACCAACTTTTACCAAACGGATGATAGTGGTATTGCCAAGCCTTATATTTCTATAAAAATCAAAAGTCAGGATGTGGATGAGGCACCAAAACCAAGGCCGCACGCCGAAATATTTGTATATTCGCCGCGCTTTGAAGGTGTTCATTTAAGATCCGGCCCGGTTGCCCGTGGTGGCCTGCGCTGGTCTGACCGTAAAGAAGATTACCGCACAGAAATTCTCGGCCTTGTAAAGGCGCAGCAAGTTAAAAATACTGTTATTGTACCTGTCGGCGCTAAAGGTGGCTTTGTGCCTAAACAAATGCCGCCAAACCCAAGCCGCGAAGAGTTTCTTGAAGAAGGGATCGCCTGTTATAAATCCTTTATTTCCGGCTTGCTTGATATTACTGATAATTTAAAAGAAGACAAAGTCATACCGCCTAAGGATGTGGTGCGTGTTGATGGTGACGATCCTTATCTGGTGGTTGCCGCCGACAAAGGAACCGCAACATTTTCCGACATCGCCAATGGCCTTGCACAGGATTATGGCTTTTGGCTTGATGATGCTTTTGCGTCTGGCGGCTCCGTTGGTTATGACCATAAGAAAATGGGCATCACAGCACGCGGCGCATGGGTTAGTGTTCAGCGCCATTTCCGCGAACAAGGTATAAATGTTCAAAAAGACAGCATAACCATTGCCGGTATCGGTGATATGTCCGGTGATGTATTTGGTAACGGTCTGCTTTGCTCAGAAGTGGTCAAACTCGTCGCCGCCTTTGACCACCGCGATATTTTCATTGACCCCGAACCAGATCCTGCAAAATCATATGCGGAAAGAAAGCGTATTTTTGATCTGCCTCGTTCAAGTTGGGAAGATTATAATAAGAAACTCTTATCGAACGGCGGCGGCATTTTCAGCCGTAGACTAAAATCAATTGATCTTAGCCCGGAAATGAAATCACTGTTTAGTTTTGATGATGATGTTAACACAGCAACACCAAACGAACTTATTCGTGCCATTCTTAAATCCCACGTTGATCTATTATGGTTTGGTGGCATTGGAACCTACGTAAAAGCCGGCGGCGAAAATAGTGCGGAAGTGGGCGACCGCGCCAATGACGCCATCCGCATTAACGGTAAAGAACTTAACTGTAAGGTTATCGGCGAAGGCGGAAACCTTGGCTGCACACAGCTTGGCCGCATAGAATATTGCTTAAATGGCGGCATGATGAATACCGATGCTGTTGATAATTCAGCCGGCGTGGATTGTTCAGACAATGAAGTGAATATCAAAATATTGCTTAATAGCATCGTCGCGGATGGAAAAATGACCCAAAAGCAGCGCGATACGTTACTTGAGGCCATGACCGATGATGTGGCAGATCTTGTCCTGCGCGATAACTATCTACAATCCCAGGCCATCTCTATTGCAAAATCAAGCAGCATTCGTCAACTAGACAGCTTCACACGCTATCTTGATGATCTGGAAGAAACCGCCAATCTTGACCGTGAGATGGAATTTTTACCCGACGACGAAGAAATGATCGAAAGAGAGGAGAGCTCACTAGGCCTAACCCGCCCTGAAAACTCAGTTCTTATTGCTTATGCAAAAATGTCTCTTTTTGACAGCCTAATGGCCAGTGATTTTCTTGATGATCCTTATCTGGAAAAATTCCTCTTCAGTTCTTTCCCAAAAAGACTGAGCGAGGACTACAAAAAGGAAATGAGAAATCATCAGCTTAGAAGTCAAATCATTGCAAAAGTTATCTGTAATGACATTGTTAACCGCGGCGGCATTCAGTCGATAAAAGAAGAAACCGGCGCCAGCGGTGCCGAAATAGCCCGGGCGGCGATTATCACAAACGAAGTTTTTGAGCTTGATAATCTGTGGGATCAAATTGAAAAATTGGATCATATTGCTCCGTCAACCATACAGATATTAATGTTGATGGATGTGGAAGAGTTTGCCCGCCGTCAAACCATCTGGTTCCTCAACAACACTGATAGCAAGCAGCCGGTCCAGAATATTATTGATAATTATAAGCCGGGAATTGTAGAACTTCATAATATGAACACGGTTACTGAGAAATGTTCAGATGATAGCTTCAATACCAAGAAGAACATGTATACAGAACAAAGCGTAGATGAAGACCTTGCCCAGCATATAGCAAGTCTTGATATTAAAACGGCAGCCTGCGATCTGGTACAAGTGGCAAAAGAGCTTAACGTTGATGTCACGCAGGTGGCAACGGCATACTTTATGTTAGGCGACGAACTTGGCTTTGATTGGCTCAGAAGTCAGGCCGAGATGGTTGAAACGGCTGATCACTGGGACCGCCTTGCCGTTAACAGTATTCTTGGTGACCTTCAGGACCAGCAGAAAATCCTCACCCGCACAACGCTTAATGGTTGTAAAGACAAAGACTGTTTAATTTCTGCTAAAAAATGGGTAAGCGACAATCAGTCCTCAACCCTTCGCGTGCGTAATTTGCTTCAGGATTTCCAAAGCTCCGGCACCATCAATGTTACCAAAATGGGCTTTGCGGCAAGACAGATCAGAAACGTGATAGTAGATTAATTTACATATTTAATATAAACTTACGGCAAGCCTTATAAACTCTGGCTTGCCGTAAGGACAACTTTATGACACTCCATTTCGATAATCGCTATGCCGCCCTTGGTGAACGTTTTTATGCCTCACTAAAACCCCTGTCGCTACCTGACCCCGCCTCTGTTATCATCAATAATGATGCCCTCAAACAAGTTGGCTTGAACGATTATTCCACTGAGCACCTGCTTTCCCTTTTCAGCGGATCTCTATTGCCAGAAGGCAGCGACCCTCTGGCCATGGTATATTCCGGCCATCAGTTCGGCGGCTATAGCCCTCAGCTTGGCGATGGCCGCGGCATATTAATTGGCCAAGTCACAAATGCTCAAAACACGCTTCTCGATCTTCACCTTAAAGGAGCCGGGAAAACGCCCTTTTCAAGGATGGGTGATGGCCGCGCCGTGCTCCGGTCCTCAATCCGCGAATTTTTGGCCAGCGAAGCGCTTTATCATCTAGGCATTCCGACCACTCGGGCGCTCGGCATTACCACAAGCAGTGAGCCGGTAAGACGTGAAACCATGGAACGGGCCTCAATGCTTATGAGATATAGTGAAAGCCACATTAGATTTGGCTCGTTTGAATATTTTTCCTATACCGAACAACATGACGCGCTTAAAATTTTGGCCGATTATACGCTAGAGAACCATTTTGAAGAAGTTGTCTCTTGTGAAAGCCCTTACGACGAATTTCTGATCTCTGCTGTAAAGAAAACCGCTTCGCTGATCGCTTATTGGCAGGCTTACGGCTTTGCCCACGGTGTTATGAATACGGATAATATGTCTATAATCGGTCAGACTTTCGACTATGGGCCATACGGATTTATGGAAAGCTATGATCCCTATTATATTTGCAATCATTCCGATGATCACGGCCGTTATGCGTTCAATAAACAGCCCGCTATCGGACTATGGAACTGTCAGGCCCTCGCCCAGGCACTAAGCCCGCTCACGGTGAATATAAAGCCACGTCAAGTAAGCCAAATATATCAGGACAACTTTACGCAACGCTATCATTCGCTGATGATAAAAAAGCTCGGATTAACGCAAAATCAGCAAAATGATAAACAGCTATACCAAGATTTACTTGATCTTCTTGAGGGTTACCACATTGATTATACTAACTTTTTTAGGGCATTAAGTCATTTTGATCAAAATGATGGTGCCGTAAGTCTTGAAATCATTAAAAGTTGTGCCGCCCCTTTTGATCCATGGTTTGATCGCTATAAGGCCAGACTGAATGTTGAAAAATTATCAGATGAGCAACGCCATAAAAATATGCTCGGCGTAAATCCAAAATATGTCTTGAGAAACTATCTGGCCCAAATGGCTATTCAGAACTCGGAAACAGGCGATTTTTCAGAACTGCACCGACTTTATGATGTACTGAAAAGCCCTTATGACGAGCAGCCGCATAATGAACGCTACGCCGAAGAAGCCCCGCAGTGGGGCCGCAATCTGCAAATCAGCTGCTCTTCATAAAATTACGCTCATATTCCGACGGCCCGAGACAACTTTAATGTTTAAAGTGTCTCATCCCGGTAAGAACCATCGCTAATCCCTGTTCATCAGCGGCGGCGATTATTTCATCATCGCGGATCGATCCACCCGGCTGAATAACCGCCGTTACCCCGGCTTCTGCAGCACTGAGCAGTCCATCAGCAAACGGGAAAAAGGCGTCTGAGGCAACTACGGAACCTTCGGTCATATTATAAGGAAGGCCAGCCGCGTCACTTGCATCTTCAGCTTTTCTAACCGCCGTTTTGGCGCTATCAACCCGGCTCATTTGCCCGGCACCAATACCAACTGTTGCACCGTCTTTTACATATATAATCGCATTTGACTTCACATGCTTACAAACCGTGAACGCAAACAGCAGATCATCAAGTTCCTGCTCGCTCGGTTTTCGTTTTGTTACAACTTTCAAGTCGTCTCGCGTTACTATTCCGTTATCACGCCCCTGCACCAGATATCCACCAGCAACCGTACGGATTGTTTGCCCTACCGCGCGTGGGTCAGCAATGCCGCCCGTTAAAAGAAGACGCAGATTTTTCTTTGCCGACATAATTTCAAGTGCTTTTTCGTCGGCGTCGGTGGCAATGACCACTTCGGTGAAGATTTTTGAAATTTCCGTGGCGGTCTCTGCGTCCAGCTTCCCGTTTAGGGCAATAATGCCGCCAAAAGCACTCGTCTGATCACAAAGAAGCGCTTTATTATAGGCATCAATATAATTATCGGCGCGCGCCACACCGCAAGGATTAGCATGCTTAATAATCGCGACCGCAGGACCCATGGCCGGGTCAAACTCGCTCACCAGTTCAAAGGCGGCGTCCGTATCATTTAAGTTATTGTAACTAAGCTCTTTTCCTTGAAGCTGCTTTGCTGTGGCAATGCCTTTTCTTGGACTTGCGCTACGCTTAACATAAAAGGCCGCATCCTGATGCGGGTTTTCGCCGTATCTTAAACTCTGCTGTTTTTGTGCAGTGATATTCATTCGCTGCGGATATGTTTCACCAAGCTCAGAGGCAAACCACGCAGAAATCGCCGCATCATAAGACCCTGTGCGGGCAAAGGCTTTAGCGGCAAGGTTTTTTCTTAGATCCGCCGATGTTGCGCCATTATTTTCTTCAATTGACGTCATGACGTCCGCATAATCATCTGCTTCAACCACTACCGTAACAAAGGCATGGTTTTTGGAAGCACTTCTAATCATCGCCGGTCCGCCAATATCAATATTTTCAATGCATGTAGCAAAATCAGCGCCCCTTTCCACCGTTTCTTCAAACGGGTATAGATTAACAACCAGCAGGTCTATCGCGCCGATATCGTGATCGTTCATAGAACCGACATGATCGTCATTATCCCGAAGGGCAAGAAGGCCGCCATGGATTTTTGGGTGAAGCGTTTTAACGCGGCCATCCATCATTTCCGGAAACCCCGTATGTTCTGCCACTTCCTTTACCGAAACGCCCGCATCTGCCAGTGCTTTCGCTGATCCACCGGTTGATAATAATTCCACGCCGCGGCTTTCCAGGAATTTTCCAAACTCTACAAGGCCGGTTTTATCTGAAACGGAAAGCAAGGCTCTCTTGATCGGGACTAAAGCTGCATCATTCATTAAATTTCTCTTCTGTAAATCACTTGTTTTTTAAACACCATCTTGTGGGTGGTAATCAATTTTATACCTTTGTGCAAGTCAAAAAATGAGCTAGGTCAAGGTTGCAATATTAATGACCATAATGTTGTTGTTTCGGCGCCTTCTGTCTGCGAAGTAAGGACGATTTGCTTTGTCGCTGACGCCTTGCCACCATCACCAAAATAGATACTGTCTTCAATGCTTAATGCCGCTCCGCGATGACGAAACTGCCAAACCTCTCCCCCGGCAAGCCCAAGTGAAAGCATATCTGTGCCATCAATTTTTGTCACCGAAACATTCGGATGAAGATGAAATCTGATCGCAAAAGGTAACGTGTCACCATTCTCGCTTGAATGATGATGCTTAATAATATCTTCGCCGCGAATGTCTTCGCCGCTATCATTTATATAAAGGAGCCGATTATGCAAATATTCGTAGGGCTGGACATATCCATCATGTTCGCTTTCAAGCAGGATATGGCCCGCTTCTTCAAATCTCTCGCTTGTTATGTTGGTAATACCGCGCCCGATAAGCCCATCTTCGCGAATTTCGCTGCTATTATGATTATTTAAAATCAGCGTCGAGTGCGCCTCCGTTGATCTTGACGAAATATCATCATCAATAAAAGAAGCGTCGCCGCAATTGACGATCAGCCTCTCCGTAGCGCGGCTCATTTCAAAGCAAAGCGCGCCAGCATGACAATTTTTACTAAGCTCAAGTTCCGCTGGTGGACCAACATCCTGAAGCAGTACCGTTTTCCCGCGCTCAAGCCTGTTAAATCCACATTGCTGCATATTACTTTCCGGTACATCATCCTGACCCGCCTTTAACAGACAAGAATAAATATCTTCATGACTTTGAATTGTTGTGCCATTAAAAAGCGCCCGCTTCCCATCGCCGTGAATAAGAGATTTTAAATTTGAGGCCATTTTACTGATCGCCGCGCTTAACTCTTCCGGTGCCTTATGGCCCATTCCTTGAAAACTATCATTGAGCAAAACCATATTCATAAAGATCTGTAAAAGTTCCTGCGGGTTGCGACTTCGAATGCCGCCATCAACAAGAACCTCTTTGCCAAGCGCAAACTTAAGAAGTCCCAGCCCTTCTTTGAGCCATTCTTCACCAAAGGGAATATAAAGTCCTGAAAAAATCAGCCCTATTATTGTTTTTAGTCCCGCCGGCCCATCGGGAAAATCAGACGATACCTTCATGAGGTGGCGCGCGCTGCGCGCTAAAATATCCAGCACCCGACTTCTATAAATTACATCATCAGTATCCATGATAAGCGGGGTATAAATGAGCCAGTTTGTAATCCGCTCACCGACTATATCTGATCGCCAGGAAACATCGCCCCACTGGGTATTGTGATCAATCCATGAAAGGACCAGCTCTTCGGCCCTTCTTTTTGCCCTGTTACGGTCGACCGCCTGATTTAAATCTTTCAGCCAGTTAAAAGAGTGCAAATGATCAAGCCAGTCCTCACTTAGGTCTGTAGCAAGCCAAATATCGCCCTCTAACCAACGGTCCGCTTCATTAAGTGGGTTTTCAAGAATATGCCCCTCAGCCACCATTTTGCCGCCGACAATCTGGGTGCCGGCGGTCACTGAACCCGGCCAGATGTCCTTTGGTGTACCAAGAAGGCGCAGCGGATGACGCCCCCGGAGACTTAAATCATGGTAAAAACTACTGTGTTTAGCCCGGCTCATAGCTTTTGCTATGGGGTTTTGCATCTTTGCAACAGATGAAGTAACCGATTTACGTCGTAGTTCGACCATTTAGGGAAGTGTCTCCTCTATTATGAAAATGTATCATAACAGTAACATAGTTTAATGTGTTTTTTATATTGGCCCTTTATGAAAGCTTTTTTCTTTATCGCCCTCTTAATGCCGTTATATTTTCTGCATATTTACTCTCGCCACCAACAAAAGTAGCGGTTCCGGCGACCAGAACATCAGCCCCTGCATCTATCGCACCTTGAACCGTCTCCATATTGATACCGCCATCAACCTGAAGATCGATATCACGACCTTCTTTTTCGATCATCGCCCGAATGGATTTTATTTTATCAAGCGAGGCCGGAATAAATTTCTGTCCGCCAAAGCCCGGGTTTACACTCATCACCAGAATAAGATCAACCATATCCATTACATTTTCCAGCACGCTGATCGGCGTGCCCGGATTAAGAGATATGCCCGCTTTTTTGCCCAATGATTTAATGAGCTGTAATGTACGGTGAAAATGCGGCGTTGCTTCGGCGTGTATAGTAATAATATCGGCGCCCGCATTTGCAAAGGCTTCGATATAAGGATCAACTGGCGAAATCATCAAGTGAACATCAAATATTTTATCGCTGTGCGGCCGTAAAGCCTTCACCACATCCGGGCCGATGGTAATATTTGGTACAAAATGTCCATCCATAACATCAACATGAATATAATCCGCGCCGGCCTTGGAAATCGCAGCTACTTCTTCGCCAAGTCGCGCAAAATCTGCCGATAAAATGGACGGTGCTATCTTTATAGTATTGGCCATATAAAATACCTTATGTCTTTATTATCCGGGATATGAAAAATCCATCCATCCCGCCTTGCGCGTAATGTGGCAACGTCTGAACATCGCCCGTCTCAAGAATTGCCTGATCAAGTTCCGGCATTTCTGAAAGTTTAATCTCTTTTCGTTTTAACGAGCCATGCCGTTCCAGTAAAGCTTTAATCTGGTCTGGCCCCTCTTCTTGTTCCAGTGAACAAACGCAATATATTAAAACCCCGCCCTCCTTAAGAAGCGTCTGGGCATGATCAAGCATCTTTGTCTGAATTTCAACCATTTGAATGACATCTTCTTTACGGCGAATATGAAGTATTTCAGGATGCCTGCGAATAGTGCCTGTTGATGAGCACGGCGCATCCAGTAAGATATAATCATACTTTTCCTCTGGCGCGTAAGTCAGCACATCTGACGTAATGACGTCAACTTTAAGATCTAACCGCGCCATATTTTCACCAAGCCTTTTCATGCGCCCTGTTGAAAAATCAACCGCGGTTACTAGCGCCCCGGCTGCGGCGGACTGAGCAGCCTTACCGCCCGGTGCAGCGCATAAATCAAGCACTCTGTCCCCTGAGCTTAATCCAAGCAGGCGAGCAGGAATTCTTGCGGCCATATCTTGCACCCACCATATGCCATCAAAATATCCTTCGATTTCTACCACTTTGCCGGCCTTAGTGATGCGCACGCCGCCGTCCGGCACAACTTTTCCCTTTAATTTCTCAGCCCATAATGCCGCGTCGCAGTCCGGCTTTAAACTTAAATCAAGCGGCGCTTCCTCAAGCATAGCCCCGAGCATATCCTTAACGGTACTCTGGCCGTACCGCTGGTCCCAACTCTGAAGCAGCCATTTGGGGAAATTAAGGCGGGTGTTAGAGCTTTTCTTAAGCAGTTCTTCGCGTTCCCGGTCCACTTTTCTGAGCACCGCATTAACGGTATTTTTTAAATATTGCAGTTTTTTGGAAACTTTTTTATCGACGAGTTCAACCGATGTATTAACCGCCGCATGAGCCGGCACCTCGCTGAACAAGAGTTGCGCAAGTCCAAGCCTCAACACATGCCTTATAGCCATTTGTGTATTACCAAGTTTTGTTTTAGTGCAAGAGTTTATAATCTTATCAAGTTGTCCAAGACGTCTTATCACCGTCGTACAGACATGGCGAATAAAGCCCCTGTCTTTAGAGGAGATATCCCTGGAATAATGGTCAATGGCACCGTCAAGTGTCGCGCCGTCATCCAGTACTTTTTTTATTATTAAAAAAGCTATTTCTCTGCTCTTGATATCATTTGCCATCATGTAATCCCGACTATATCATTGGGCAGTAACATAAAGGCCCGCTTTTGCCAAGGAGTAGATTTCTTTTCTCATGGCGTTGGTGTATGTTTAGTATGATATTGATTGAATAACGCGAAAACATATTTGTTTCGAAAGGGCCCTATGAATAAAGATAAAGTTGTGCCAGAAAATAATGCTAAAGACCCTGACCAGAAGAAAAAAGCTGCGCTACCCGCAAAAGAACTCGGCGGGCGTGATGGTCCAGACCCCGTACGGTACGGCGACTGGGAAAACAAAGGAATAGCTTCTGATTTTTAAGGTAATATTTTAAATGGATTTATTAATTGAAAATGAGCAAAATATTCGGTTAGCCGTTTCCGTCGGTCTGCTAATCGTACTTGCGTGCGCCGAGTTTATAGCCCCGCTTGCCGTCAGACGGATAGGTCGCCCTCGTCAGTGGCTTACTAATATCTCGATCATTATTATTGATACGGCAATCTTAAGACTACTTTTCCCACTGCTTGCCGTCGGCGTGGCTGCGTATGCGGATGAGAATTCCATTGGCCTGTTTAATATGGTCCCGTTTGACAATGGGTCCGCCATTCTTTTATCATTGCTGCTGCTTGACCTGCTGATATATGGCCAGCATGTTCTGGTTCATAAAGTTCCTCTTCTTTGGCGTCTGCACCGTATGCATCATACGGAACTGGGCCTTGATGTCACATCGGCAAACAGGTTTCATCCGATAGAGATTATTATATCCATGCTGATTAAAATGCTTTTTGTCCTGATCATGGGCGTCCCCGTAGCCGCGGTAATTTTATTTGAAATTCTTTTAAACGGGCTGGCGTTATTTAATCACAGCAACATAAAATTGCCCGCCCCGCTTGAGAAAATACTACGGACCGTTATCATTACTCCGGAAATTCACTGGATCCACCACAGTGAAATTGTTAAGGAAACCAACAGTAATTATGGCTTTAATTTATGTGTCTGGGATAAATTGTTTGGCACCTATATCGACAAACCAACTTTATCATATGATCAAATGCAGCAAGGACTTAGCGAATTTGGCCTTGAAAAACCACTGGGAATTTTTGAGCTTATTATTTCCCCCTTTAAAAATTATCCCGCAAATAGAGAACAAGAATAAAGTTGATGAGAGAAAAAGAATTAAGATTAGCCCTGGTATGTTTCGGCGGAGTGTCCCTCGCCATATATATGCACGGGGTCAGCAAAGAAATCTTAAAGCTTGCCCGCGCCTCAAAAGCAATTCACGTCAGCCCAGATCTGACGCACACTTCGCGGCACACTTATACGTACCCCAATAAAAATGTTACCGATATCCCAGATACTGAACTTGTCTATTTTGAAATTTTAAAAAGCTTCTCGCCGGAACTTGACCTACGGGTGATCGTTGATACCATCGCTGGCGCCTCAGCTGGGGGAATGAACAGCGTTTTTCTCGGCCGCGCCATCGCCCACGACTTAAATTTCGATCATCTTCGCCACCACTGGCTGATTGAGGCGGATGTCAGCAAACTTACTGGCAACAGAAAAAAAGCCAGCCGCTGGGACAAGATGATTTCAAAACCACTAATTAGTTTGCTCAGCGGAAAATTCCTGGGGAGCGGCTCTTTAAGTGCCAAAGTTAAAGAAAAACTTCCCGCCCTGCTCAATGTCTGGAACCTCAAGCCACCCTTTGACGGAAAACATATTTTAAAACTTGTTTACGGCGGGCTAAAGGCAATGGGAGAGCTAAATGAGCATTCCCTTCTTCCGCGAGGCCATAGGCTTGAGCTGTTTGTCACACTGACAGATTTTTACGGCTATAAAAGAACTATTTTGCTTAATGATCCGCCGATAATTTCTGAAATGGAGCACCGTCATAACCTGAAATTCAGCTATTTTAAAAAACCAATTGATAGTATGAATACCGATATTACAAGCGATTTTGACGATGACGGCCTTCCGGCCCTCAGCTTTGCCGCACGGGCAACCTCTTGTTTTCCCGGCGCTTTTCCGCCTGCGCAGCTGCGTGAAACAGATCATTTTCTAAAAGAGCGTAATCTTAGTTGGCCCGCTAAAGAGGACTTTATCAAAAATAACTTCAAGGAATATAACCATAGCGGCCTTAATCCAGAGCTGACCTCTTTTCTTGATGGCAGTATCCTTAATAATAAACCCTTTGATCAGGCCATAGACGCCATTCATGATCGACCGGCTTTTCGCGAGGTAAGCCGCCGCGTCATTTATATTGACCCCAATCCAGAACGAATGAGATTAAGACCGACCGGTGCCCCGCCCGCTATGCTCAACACATTAAAAGGGGCCATGTCCGATATTCCCATGAATGAACCAATGCATGACGATCTTGAAGACATCCATATTCATAATCAACAGGTGTTGACCATAAAAGACGTTGTGCAAAGCGTGCGGCCAAGTGTGCAAAAGTTAGTTTATGACGTATCGCCGAAAAAATTAAAAAAGGTGACCGCCCCCGAAGAGCTGGCCGACTGGCGAAATCTGGCCAGTGCCCGCGCCGTAACCGAAGCCGGATATTCATATGAAGCCTATGCGCGGTTAAAAATCCGCGGCACCATAGCCGACCTCACGAAAATACTGGCAGAAATTTGTGACATTGCCCCGCGCAGCAAAGAAAAAAGACGGATTTTCTCATTTTTACAGTGCTGGATATTAAAAGACACGCTCGGTGAGAGCTTATTATACGGAAACTTTAAGGATGATAGCAATAATGGTCTTTTTAACTGGACCAAATCCTTTATCGGTAAAACCCAAACCATGCAGACGATCCCGTTTTGGACCAGCTTCATCATAAATTTTGATATCAATTACCAAAAAAGACGACTTCAGTTTCTTATTCAAGAACTAAACACCCAATATACCGACCACGCCGATCAGGTTCATGAACTGGATAGCTGTAAAATGTCGCTTTATCATATTCTGGCAGACATCAAAGACATTTCTATCATGGACCGCCTAACGGAACATAACAAATCACAGATAAGCTCGCTTATTTCAAAAATCGCCGCCCTACCGATTGATGATGATATATCCTGCGAGAATAATATTAGCCTGGTCGAAAACCATACGGCCGATATTGATAATATTCTCGCTATGCTCTCGCCAATAATTGGCTTAGACGATATTCGCGACCAAACTGATGCCCTGATGTCAAAGCAGCTCAATAATAACTGGGATGATGAGTTTAAACAAAACCTCGTTACCAGTTATCTCGGGTTTGCCTTTTGGGATGTGATTACTTTTTCCATTATGGGCTCAAAAGCGGTTGGCGAATTTAATGAAATTCTTGTTAATCGCATCAGTCCCAATGATGAGCTTATCTTAAAATCTGATCCGCTTGAAATGCCGCTCAAGGGCACCGCCATGCGCAGCTTCGGCGCATTTTTCAGCCGTGAAGACCGGGAAAATGATTATCTTTGGGGCAGATTAAATGGGGCAGAGCGCCTGATTGATCTGCTTTATAAACAAGCAACCTCAGAAGGTCTCGATCATAAAATTGATGTGGTCGAGATTAAAAAAATGGCCTTTCGAAGCATCCTCAGCGCTGAAAAAGACCATCTTGAAACCGTGCCTGAACTATTTGATAAGATCAGTGCCCGCATTGATAAATTATAATTACATGAAGCCCATTTCAAGGCGGGCTGCCTCTGACATCATTGACATATCCCACGGCGGCTCCCAAACGAGCGCCACCTGAACATCGCCAACCCCTGAAACTTCGCGGACTTTCATTTCAACTTCGCCCGGCATGCTTTCAGCGACCGGACAATGGGGTGATGTCAGCGTCATTGTTACCACCACATCGGCATATTCATTCACATCAATATCATATATAAGGCCAAGCTCATATATATTGACCGGAATTTCCGGATCAAAAATTTCACGGATTTTTTCTGCTGCCAGATTTTGCAGGTTTTGCTTTTCATCCGAAGAAATAGGATCGCCACCACTTTGAGAAGTCGTCTGTCGCGCTTCTTTGCTTTCGTCTTCCGGTTTTTGGTCCGGTCTTTCATTTAAGAACCCATCTAAAAAGCTCATTTTTCAATCCTTAGTTTACGCAAAAATTCTATTTACTTTATGTAGTCCGTCTATTAGCCGATCTATATCATCCGTATTATTATAAAGCCCGAACGATGCCCGCGCTGTCGCGGGAACATCCATAAAATCCATAACCGGCTGAGCGCAGTGGTGACCAGTTCGAATGGCAATGCCGTCCTGATCCAAAATTGTGCCAATATCATGGGGGTGGGCCGTTTCCATAGTGAAGGATAAAATCCCCGCTTGTTTCTCAGCCTGTCCGCGAAGTTCAATACCGTCAACTTCTTTTATTTTCTCTAATCCATAATCCAGAAGTGTTTTTTCATGGTCATGAATATTATCAAAACCAAGCGCCGCAACATAATCAAGCGCTGCCGCAAAACCAATACCGCCGACAATATGCGGCGTTCCGGCTTCAAATTTATGCGGCAGATCATTAAAAGTCGTCTCATCAAAAGTAACCGAACGGATCATATCGCCGCCACCCTGATAAGGGGGCATTTTTTCAAGAAGTTCCTCGCGGCCGTATAGCGCACCAACCCCAGTTGGCCCGTACATTTTATGGCCAGAAAAAACATAAAAATCCGCGTCCAGATCCTGCATATCAATTTCCATATGCGGCAACGCCTGACAACCATCAACAAGAACCAGCGCGCCAACTTTATGGGCGAGCTTTATAATTTCCTTGATCGGCGTGATCGTGCCAATAGCATTTGAAACATGAGTGATAGCCACGAGCTTAGTTTTTTCGCTTAGGAGCTTTTCATAGTCCTCAAGCAGAAAATTTCCCCGCTCATCAATTGGGCTAACTTTTATGTCAAAACTTTTCTCACCCCGAAGCATCTGCCACGGCACAATATTTGAGTGGTGCTCCATCTGGCTAAGGATTATCTCATCACCCGCGCCAAGATTTGATCTTCCCCAGGTCTGCGCTACAAGATTAATCGCTTCGGTCGCGCCTCTTACAAAGATTATTTCTTTTGAAGAGCGGGCGTTGATGTGTTTTTGAACCGTTTCACGTGACGCTTCATATTTCGCCGTCAAAGCCTGCGACAGAAAATAGCCGCCGCGGTGAATATTGGCATATTCGTTTGAATAACAGTCCGAAATGGCATCAATGACACACTGTGGTTTTTGGGCGCTAGCCGCACTATCAAGAAAGGTGAGCGGTTTTCCGTAAACTTCCTGCTCGAAAATAGGAAAATCCCGTCTGATCTCATCAACGTTATAATTTGATACATTTGACGTCATGACGTTACTCATTATGCGCTAACCATTCTCTGGCCAGTGCCAGATATTTTTCTTTAACGGCGCCAATTTCAATATCCTGATAAACTTCCGCTACAAAGGCCTCCACGAGCAAAGCTTTAGCTGATAAAGTATCTAAGCCTCTGGATTTAAGATAAAATAACGCCTCAGAGTCCAGTTCGCCTACGGTCGCACCATGGGAACATTTCACATCATCGGCATAAATCAGCAGCTCCGGCTTACTGTTTGCCTCGGCATTTCTATCCAAAATCAGATTTTTGTTTGATTGGTCCGCATTGGTAAGCTGGGCGTCCTTCGCCACATAAACCTTACCTTGAAAAGCCGACTTTCCACCTTTATCAAGAACGCCGCGATAATTCTGATCACTATCGCACTGCGGCATCATATGTTTCATGTGGGTAAAGACGTCGTGGGCATTTCCGCCGCGCGCTAAAAAAGCACCCGATAATTCAACATTACCATTTTCCCCCTTTAAAGTTGGCTTAATTTCCGTACGGCTCATTGCTGCGCCAACATTAAGTGAATAATGTTTGAAATTTGCATTTTCCAACACATCAACCAATGTTTCGCTCATATGGATCGTTTCGTTTCCCTGATCCTGAAATTGATACATTTCAAGCGTCGCATTTTCATCCAACTTTGCCGTCGTAACATTCTGCGACCAGCAATTCACGTCCTGTGCGCCGCTGTAATCTTCTATAATCTGCGCTGAAGCATTTTTTCCAATATGGATTAAGTTCCTTAATCTCAATGACTTATCTGCAGCGGGGCTTGTCACCACATGAATGATCTGAATTGGCTCAGCCAACTTCACACCTTCATCAACAATAAGCACAAAGCCGCCCGTCATAAGAGCCAAATTTAAATTCCTCAGGCTGTTATCTTGCGCTTGGCCGTCAATTAATGCCTGCGCTTTTTCAGGATTTGATTTTACAAACTCGTTCAGACTTTGTAGCGTCACGCCCTGCTGATTTTTTATTTCCGATTGCACGCTATTATAAAACCCGTCCACAAAAACAACTTTTGAGCCTTTTATATCAGCAATTCCCGCCGCATCGCTTGCCGATGATTTTTCAAGACCCGTTTTAAAGCTACCTGATTTAAGCGCGTTTAAATTGCTATATTTCCATTCCTCGACCTTTGGTCCTGGAATTCCAACTTTGATAAAGTCGTCTATTGATTTCTGGCGCAGCTCTTTAAGCCACGCAATATCAGCGCCCGGAAGCTGGCCGCTGGCCGACTTAAAGTCGTCTGCGTAATTTATGCCGTCAAAATGATTTTTTTCCGTCATCTTTTTACCCTAGGCCGCCGTTTCATTAATACCAAGACCGCTATAGCCATCTTGCTCAAGTTTAATAGCCAGTGATTTATCACCCGATTTTACAATTTTACCGTCCGCGAGCACATGAACAAAATCCGGTACCACATAATCTAGCAAACGTTGATAATGGGTGATCACTAAAATGGCTTTTTTGGGACTGCGCATTCTGTTAATGCCGTCCGCAACAATGCGAAGCGCATCAATATCAAGCCCGCTATCGGTTTCATCAAGCACAGAAAATATTGGATCAAGTAGCGCCATCTGCACCATTTCATTGCGTTTTTTCTCGCCGCCGGAAAAGCCGACATTAACCGCCCGCTTTAACATTTCAGGATCCATTTCAAGCTCAGCCGCTTTGGCGCGGATTAGCTTCAGGAAATCTACCGCCGCAATTTCTTCTTCACCGCGATATTTACGCAGTGAGTTAAGTGCTGCTTTTAAAAAGTTCAAATTGGAAACGCCGGGAATTTCTACCGGATATTGTAAACCTAAAAAGATCCCCTCACCGGCCCGCTCATTGGCTTCAAGCTCCAGCAAATCTTTGCCGTTAAAAGTCACCGTTCCGTCCGTTATCTCATAGCCATCTTTTCCGCAAATTGCGTAAGAAAGCGTCGACTTACCAGCGCCATTCGGCCCCATAATTGCATGAACCTCACCGGAATTAATGGTTAAATTCAGGCCTTTAAGGATTTCTTTGCCGCCTACTTCAACATGTAAATTTTTTATTTCTAACATTTCTAATTCCGTCTTAATGCTGGTTTAACCAACACTACCTTCCAAACTAATTCCAAGTAATTTTTGTGCCTCAACGGCAAATTCCATCGGCAGCTGCTGCATCACTTCTTTACAAAAGCCATTTACAATCAACGTCACCGATTGTTCCACGTCGAGCCCGCGCTGCAAGCAATAAAAAAGCTGCTCATCACTAATTTTGGATGTGGTTGCTTCATGCTCAAGCTGCGCTGTGGGATTTTTTGCTTCAATATAGGGTACCGTATGTGCGCCGCACTCATCACCGATCAACAAACTATCGCACTGGGTGAAATTACGGGTATTTTCCGCATTGGGCATAACCTTAACTAGTCCTCGATAAATATTCTGCGCCTTACCGGCCGAAATACCTTTTGAAATAATCGTTGATGAGGTGTTCTTGCCAATATGGATCATTTTGGTGCCCGTATCGGCTTGCTGATAATTATTGGTGATCGCCACCGAATAAAATTCGCCGACCGATCCATCGCCCTGCAAAATACAGCTTGGGTATTTCCAGGTTACGGCCGATCCGGTTTCAACTTGTGTCCAGGACACTTTTGAATTTGTTCCCCGGCACGCGGCGCGCTTAGTGACAAAATTATAAATACCGCCTTTGCCATCTTTATCGCCCGGATACCAGTTTTGCACCGTTGAATATTTTACTTCGGCATTTTCAAGAACAACAATTTCAACAACCGCCGCATGAAGCTGATTTTCATCGCGCATTGGCGCGGTGCATCCTTCTAGGTATGATACATAACTATCATCATCGGCAATGATTATGGTTCGCTCAAACTGTCCGGTGTTGGCTTCGTTAATTCTGAAATAAGTGCTCAGCTCCATCGGGCAGCGAACGCCTTTTGGAATATAAACGAATGTGCCGTCCGTGAAGACCGCACTATTAAGCGCGGCATAAAAATTATCCGCCACCGGTACCACTGAGCCAAGATATTTTTTCATCAGTTCAGGATAATCTCTTGCCGCTTCGGAAATGGAGCAGAAAATAACGCCTTTTTCTTTTAAGGTCTCTCTAAATGTCGTTGCAACAGAAACACTGTCAAAAACTATATCAACCGCAACGCCGGACAGCACTTCTTGTTCCTGAAGCGATATGCCAAGTTTTTCATAAACACGCAAAAGTTCGGGATCCACTTCATCCAAACTCTTTGGACGATCATCGGCGGATTTCGGCGCCGCATAATAATAAATGTCCTGAAAGTCCGGTTTATGATAACTGAGCATCGCCCAGTCCGGCTCTTCCATCTTAAGCCATTTTTTGTAAGCCTTAAGCCGCCAATCAAGCAGCCACTCCGGCTCTTCTTTTTTTGCCGATATAAAACGAATCACACCTTCGTTCAAGCCTTTTGGCGCTTTGACCGTTTCAATGTCAGATACGAAGCCGTATTTATAATCACCGGCCACTTCTTCGACTGTTTGTCTGGTTTCTAACGTGCTTGCCATTTTACACTACTACCCTTTTTTCTCATTTAACTGTTCTTCCTCTGGTAAAGGAAAAAAGTCATATGGCTTTGTCACCATTTCTGAAAGCGGCACACTATTAAGCGCTTCATAAACGGCATTATTAATTTTGTCCCATTTGCTTTTAGTCAGGCATCCCGGCTCATAATCACAATTGGAATTGCTCTCGCTTAAACAATTGGTCAACTGAACCGGTCCATCAACCGCTTCGACGATATCGGCTATTGATATATTTTCTATATCGGCGTTCATTGAAAATCCGCCGCCAATCCCACGGTGAGATTTAAGAAGTTTCGCCCGCGCCAATTTGCCAAGAATTTTACTGACCGTTGGAAGCGGTACTTTAGTATCAGTATTCAGGCTCGCCGCCGTATGAAGTTCATCCGGACGCGCAGCAATAGTGCTCATCAGAACAACGGCATAATCGGCTAGATTGGAAAGCTTTATCATTTCGCATCTTCATAAACAGGTTAAGCAATTCCTATTACATGATGCTGATTTAGCTAATTGTCAACATAAATAAGACTAAATTGGTAGTTTTTAATAAAATAGTGATAAAACAGTGCGCTAGTTAAGATTAGTTATTAAGTTTAGCACAAATATCATCTAGTTGTTCAAGATTACTATAATGAATTTTAAGCACACCGGATTCGCCGTCGCTGCTCGAAAGTTCGACCTTTAATCCAATGGCTGCTGAAAGCTCATTTTCAAAAGCGACCATATCGGCGTCTTTGCCAGGGCCGCCTGCTTTGCTCGCCGACTTTTTACGCTCCCCGCCTGGTTTTAAACTTTTAGCCATCTGTTCGGTTTGGCGAACACTTAATCCGTCCTTCACGACAAGCTTGGCAAGTGCTTCAGGATTTTCTGCCGTAATAAGCGCTCTGGCATGCCCCATGGTTAAGGCGCCCTCACGCATCAATTTCTGCACGGCGTCAGGCAATGTTAAAAGTCCGAGCATATTAGCGATATGGCTTCTGCTTTTGCCAACCGCTTTTCCAAGCGCGTTTTGAGTATGGGAAAATTCATCTCTCAATCGCTGATAGCCGATCGCTTCCTCAATGGGGTTTAGATCGTGACGTTGAATATTTTCAATAATAGAAACCTCAAGCGCTTCCGCGTCAGAAAGATCCCTAATAACAACAGGCACTTCGTGAAGGCCTGCTGCTTGTGCCGCACGCCAACGACGTTCGCCAGCGACAATTTCATATTGATTATGCCCTATTGGTCGAACCAGTATCGGCTGCAATATGCCCTTGGTACGAACCGAATCGACAAGCTCTTTCGCTTTTTTTTCATCAAAAAAGATCCGTGGCTGATTTACATTGGCGATGATAAATTCAATGGGAATTTCTTTAGCCGATTTCGTGCCAGTCTCTTCTTTTACTGCAGCACCAATATTATCATAGGCTGCTTCACGTGTATCCATCAGCGATGATAGGCCCCGCCCTAAAC
Organism: Kordiimonadaceae bacterium; assembly: GCA_018660225.1. Taxonomy (GTDB): domain Bacteria; phylum Pseudomonadota; class Alphaproteobacteria; order Sphingomonadales; family Emcibacteraceae; genus Pseudemcibacter. The sequence continues at coordinate 2,830 of JABJKT010000113.1, read as the reverse complement.
CCTTTTTAGGAGATGCTGCCTTTTTTATCGTTTTATTTTGAGCCATTTGACCTAAGTCCTTGATATCATTGTTATATTTGGATTATTAATTATGCCGCTTTAGCTTTTTTGCCTCGCTTGAGGAGCTCCGCTGCCAGCGCCAGATAAGCCTTACTTCCAGCACACTGCAAATCATAAAGCAATACCGGTTTGCCGTGTGACGGCGCCTCTGATACTCTAACATTTCGCGGGATAACCGTCTTAAAAACCTTGTCGCCAAGGAAACTTCTTACATCATCCGCCACCTGCTCAGATAAATTATTTCGGCTATCAAACATGGTCAGAACAATACCACCAATTTCTATGCTCGGATTAAAATTGGCTTTGACTGTTTCAATAGTTTGCAGCAGTAGGCTTAGCCCCTCGAGCGCAAAAAATTCACATTGCAGCGGAACAATAACTGAATGGGCCGCGGCCAGCGTATTAAGCGTAAGCAGATTAAGTGACGGCGGACAGTCGATCAGAACATAGTCATAATTTTCAAGAACCGGGTCCCTGAAAGCGCGTCTCAATCTGAATGTTCTCTGATCCTGATGAACCAGTTCGAGCTCTGCCCCTGTAAGATCAATAGTCGACGGCACCAAATTAAGTCCCGGCACCAAAGTGTCTACAATCGCTTCCGCCAGCGATACTTCGCCCATAATAACTTCGTAGCTGCTGCAAGCGCGATCATTTCTTTCCTGACCAAGTCCGGTGCTGGCGTTTCCTTGCGGGTCCATATCGATAAGAAGGACATCTTTCTTTATTGCCGCAAGCGCTGTCGCCAGATTAATCGCCGTAGTGGTTTTGCCAACCCCTCCCTTTTGGTTGGCAATCGCTATAATTTCCGGCTGACGGGTTGCCGCAGATAAGTCCGTGGATAACATAGTGGATAATTCCCATTTTTTTATAATTTTATAGTCTCAGCGAGCCCTAATATTACTAAGTTTCAGGATCATACCTGATTCTTCGCTTTTGCTTGTGTATTTTTTTATTCTAAAATCCCATTTGTCTGACGCACGTTTTATTTCTTCTTCTGCCTTTTCGCCCTTTAAAAATAAGCACTCTGTATCAGGCCCAATGTATTTTGCCGTAAGATCCAGTAATTTTTCCAGATCGGCACAGGCCCGTGACGTAATCAGATCTACCGCAAAGACATCCATATTCTCGATTCTCTCGTTATGAACAATAGCATCAATGGCCGTTTTTTGAATGATTTGTTTTATAAAAGAGCATTTTTTCCCAACGCCCTCCACAAGATGAACCTGACCGGCTCCCATTATTGAAAGAACCACCCCCGGAAATCCGGCGCCACTACCGAGATCCAGTATCTTTAAGGGTTTTTCTTGCTCCTTAATATAGTCAATCAATTGCGCGCTATCATAAAAATGCCGGCGCCACATATCAGACAGAGTACTGTTACTAACCAGATTTATCGACTTTTGCCATTTAACCAGAAGCTCGCTGTAGCATATTAGCTTGTCCAGTGTTTCACGTGAAACATTCGTTGCCCTTTGAAACTCTTCTATGGTCATTACACTCATCATTATGCCGATGCTTTATTATCTTTGCGTTTTACATAACGCAGTAGTGCCGTTAGTGCGGCCGGCGTTACGCCGGAAATTCTCGCCGCCGCCCCTAGTGTAGCGGGCTTTGCGTTATTTAATTTTTCCTGCACCTCATTAGAAAGGCCGCCAATGGCCGTATAATCCAAATCAGCCGGTAACAATAGATTTTCATCTTTTCTAAAGGCGAGAATATCCGCCTCCTGCCGTACCAGATAGCCGCTATAAGTCGCGTCAATGACCAGCTGTTCTATAATATTCGCTGGTATTTCCCTTAGTTCCGGCCAAATTGCGGCGATTTGCTCAAACGCAACCGTCGGATAGGATAGTAGTGTCTTAGCCGAACGCTTTACACCGTCCTGATTAATTTTAAGCCCGTGCTTCGCCCCGGCAGTGGGGCTAATGGTAAGGCTATCTAGCATTTCGCCGTAGCGCAGCAGCTGTTCTTTCTTCTTTAAATAATGATTTTTTCGCCCGTCTCCAACCAAACCGATACCAATACCCAGCTCCGTTAATCGTTGATCTGCATTGTCAGCTCTTAGTTTAAGTCTATATTCTGCGCGCGATGTAAACATTCTGTAAGGCTCTTTGGTTCCTTTGGTAACCAGATCATCAATCATCACGCCAATATAAGCATCGGCCCGGTCTAGCAGGAATATATCCGCCCCTGCTGCCGATCTTGCCGCGTTAATGCCAGCCATTAGCCCCTGCGCCGCAGCTTCTTCATAACCCGTTGTACCATTTATCTGACCTGCTAGGTAAAGCCCTGCTATCTTTTTGGTCTCTAGAGTAGCCAATAATTCCTGCGGATTGACATAATCATACTCAATGGCATAGCCCGGCTGAAGGATTTCAACATCCTCAAGCCCGACGATCGACCTTATATATGCCTCCTGCACATCAACGGGTAGCGATGTTGAAATGCCGTTAGGATAAACCGTATTCGTATCAAGCCCTTCTGGTTCAAGGAAAATCTGGTGTGATGATTTGTCAGCAAAACGTACAATTTTATCTTCGATGGAAGGGCAATACCGGGGGCCAACGCCTTCAATGTGCCCGCCGTACATCGCTGAACGCTCAAGATTCGCGGCAATAATTTCGTGCGTGCGTGCGTTCGTATGAGTGATTCCGCATGAAATTTGACGCGCTTCAGGAGCGGACGACATAAAGGAGAACAAGGCTGGGTTTTCGTCGCCAGGCTGCTTCTCAAGTGCATCCCAGTTTATCGTTCGTCCGTCAATACGAGG
>JABJKT010000112.1 GCA_018660225.1 Kordiimonadaceae bacterium | reverse complement strand
GGGCGATGTGATTGGCCGATGAAAAGGTTGGCATCCACACTAGCTTCGCACCAAGTTTAATACCGTGATCGACGGCAAAGCGGTTAATGCCGCCCGTTGAATTATTAAGCGGCACGCCGGATAACATCTGCACATTTAAATCCTGAAAATGGCTCATAAGAAGCTCAGTGACTGGCGTAGCCGAATAATAATGATCTTTAATTAGGATCGCGCGCATTTTTGCGGCTGATCCTTCACGCATGACATCAATATGATCTATAGCGCGCGGCATAACGCTTGGGCCGCTATGACAGTGAAGGTCTATTGCGCCTTCAAGAAGCGAGCTAAGCAGCGCGTCATCATAGTGTGCTGCAGGTGACTGATCTAAGCTCGAATTAATCCGATCTGGAATATTTATTACCATTTTTATTTATGCCTTGAAATTATGAAATGCTTTTAAAGTCTCGCTAATGCCGTTTTGGATAAGATTATGTTCTGATCCAACTGTAAATACAGTGACGCCCAGTTCGCGCAGTTTATCTTTTTCCGCAAGACCACTATAGGCGGCTATGCGTTTTCCGGCTTTTTGCGCTACACTGCAAACATGCTTTACCGCTTCAATCACCACATCATCATGCTGTGTTTTTGCGCCGTAGCCGACCGTTAAGTCCATCCGGCCTAAAAATAAACAATCAATATCTTCTATTTTGACGATTTCTTCGATATTCTTTACCGCTTCCACATCTTCAATCTGCGCGACGATTACAGTTTCACTATCGGCTTCATCAATATAATCGCGCATATGGCGTGTGCCGTAACCGCCAGCGCGCTGGGTACCGGCAAAGCCACGCGTGCCGCCTCTATACCTGCCACCACCAGCAATTTCCATTGCCTTCTCCACCGTTGCCACATGGGGCACAACAACCCCTGTTGCGCCGCAATCAAGCGGATAAAGCATTCCGGTTGCTGTATTTTGCTGAATTCGAACAAACATCGGCATATCTGCCGAGCGTCCAGCCATAAGACAAGTATCAATGGCGCTGACATCAAATGGGCTATGTTCCTGATCGAGAATTAAAAAATCAAGCCCCGTATTAGCCATAACTTCAACATTCATATGATGGGGCGTTTTAACAAACATGCCCACCAGTTCTTCACCGCTTAGTAACCGGCTTCTAAATTCAGATTTTTTGGTCATTTTTATTATTCTGATGTTATTAATATTAAAGTTGTCTTGTATTTTGGAACAGAGTATCAATAATCGATAAATTGTCAAAAAGTATATCTGGAAAAATGATGAAATCGCTCGGCGTAAATATCGGAAATATCACTCTTAAAAATCCGCTCATCTGCGGATCGGGTGAACATTTCATCGAGCTTTCCGGAATTGAAAAAGCATTAAAAGCTGGCGCAGGCGCAGTGGTTATAAAATCAACCAACGAAAGCGATGCGGCAAAAGAACAACTTGAAAAAACTGATTATGCGCTTCTTGATAGTAATTTTAACAAGCTTGAATGGGACTTTAACCCACCGCGCGATGCCAGCGTGTTTAATAGATCCGGTCTTCACCCACAGCCTTTTGATCAGTGGTTAGAGCTTGCCGCTGCGGCCGATAAACTAGCCGCAGAGCATGATGCCTATGCCGTTGCCAGCTTAATCCCGGCCAGCACCCAAAAACTACTTGAATATGCGAGAGAAATTGAAAAAGCAGGCATCCGCATACTAGAAGTTAATGTCGGCGCCCCTCACGGTGAAGAAGCGGCCACAGGCGCGATCATGCTGGAACGGGAAGCCTCACGAATTAGTGATATTACCAAAGCGCTAAGAAAAGCCGTTGATATTCCCCTATGGATCAAGCTTACCGGGCAATCACAGGAAATCCCGGCAATGGTGAAAGCCGCTAAGGACGCCGGGGCCGACGCGGTAACGTTAATGGGCCGCTATATGGGATTTATCCCTGATATTGATACGGGAAAGCCAATGCTTGGCACCCACGCGGCTTATGGCGGGCCGTGGGCATTACCGCTAACTTGCCATTGGCTGGTTAAAACCCGCGCTCAGATCGGCAGTGATTATAGTTTAATGGCCACAAACGGTGCCAGAAACGGTCATGACATTATCCGTTTCATGTTATCAGGGGCCAGTGCCGTGCAAATGACAAGCGCAATATTTGCTAGCGGCTATGATATAATATCAAATTCAATCAATGAATTAACAGATTATCTTAATGTAAAAGATTTAGATTGCATAGCGCTGATAGGTGCCGCCGCAGACCAGTGCGAAACATACGCAGATCAACAAAATAGAAAAGACTACTGGCGCGACTTTACGCCGACATAAAAAGGAATAATAAAGATGCAATTACCAAGCGTTAATTGGGACAAGATGGAATGGAAAAAAATCCGTGACGGCGTCTATCAGAAAGCATTCACCGGTGAAGGCGCGACCCTCGCTATGCATAAGCTTGAGCCACAGCACGAACCCCGCCCCCATAATCACCATTATGAGCAGATCGTTTATGTTCTGGAAGGTGAAGTTGATTTTCACGTGGGCGATGATGTTTTTCGCCTCGGTCCCGGCGGATTACTGGTCGTGCCGCCAAACGTTATGCATCATGCGGAAGTGGTTGGGGACGCTGACGTACTTAATCTCGATATCTTTACCCCTAAACGCCCTGAATTTGTGGAAAATGAGTAAATGACAAAAATTAAAGTAAATAATTATGTGAAACATTCACCGCCGCAGCCACAAGCGCCGGCCGGAATGATGCCGCCGAAGTTCAGAATAAACCTAGCTTTAAATGAAAGCCCTTACCCGCCAAGCCCGAAGGCCATTGAAGCGTACCAGGAAACAGTTAAGGTTTTAAACCGCTATCCAAATTATACCTCAGCAGAATTGCGTCTAGTTCTAGGTGAAAAATATGGACTTGATGACCGTAAGATTATGTGCGCGGCCGGTACTGAACAAATTTTAAGCTATATTGCCCGCGCCTATATTGGTGAGGGCGACGAAGTGATCCACCCGAAATATGGCTTTATGGTCTACCGGTTTAACATCGCCATGCAGGGCGGTATTTCCGTTCCTGTGGAACATGATGATTTTATAATCAATGTAGATTATATTCTGGATGCGGTGACCGATAAAACCAGTGTAGTAATACTAGATAATCCCGGCAACCCAACGGGTACTTATGTGCCTTATGATGACATTAAACGCCTGCGCGCAGAATTACCGCAGCATATTTTACTGGTGCTTGATGCTGCTTACGCTGAATTTGCCTATGAAGATGATTATGACGCCGGGCTTGAACTAGTGGATAAATATGAAAACGTTATCGTCACCCGCACTTTATCAAAACTTTATGGCCTGAGCGGCCTTCGGGTTGGTTGGGCGTATAGCACAGAAGAAATTATCAACACCCTTCTTCACTTAAAAGGCGGATTTAACGTATCAAAACCCGCACAAACCGCTGGTGCCGCCGCGGTGCTTGATCAGGAATATGCCGATGAATGCCGTGATAAATGCCGCGCTGGCATTGATTATTTAACCGCGGAGCTACGGGCCATGGGACTTAACGTCACATCTAGTGTGTGTAATTTCATTATGCTGCATTTTCCGGACGGTCGTGATCAAATGAAAAACACTAATGACTATTTAAAAGATAATGGCATTATGGTTGGCCCGCTCGGGGCTTATGACTTGCCGGCGAGCTTACGTATTACTGTCGGAACAGATGCTGAAAACCAAGCCTTTATCAGAGCAATGAAAGACTATTTGGGAAAATAATATGGACTTACCAACTTATGAAGGCTGGCAAAAGCTCGCCGAAAACTTTGAACATCAAACAGGATCATTCGTTGGCGGCGAATATGTTGGCTCTATAAGTGACAGAACATATGAAACCATAAACCCGGCCACTGAAAAGGTAACCGCGAATATTTCAGCCTGCGATCAGCTTGATGTTGATATGGCCGTTAAGGCGGCGCGTGATGCATTTAAATCCGGATCATGGTCACGGATGGCACCTCGCGAACGCGGCGTCATACTGCAGACACTCGCCGAACTTGTTTCAAAGAACGCCAATGAACTAGCGCTAATGGAAACAATCAATATGGGTAAGCCGATCATGGAAGCACGCATGGCCGATATTAATCTGTCAGCACAATGCTTAAAATGGTACGGCGAAGCGATTGATAAGCTTACCGATGAAATAATCGCAACACCGGATAATGTGCGCGCAACCATAACCCGCGAACCAATGGGTGTTGTCGCCGCCGTTATTCCGTGGAATTTCCCGCTGCTGATGGCATGCTGGAAAATTGCCCCTGCACTTGCGGCCGGAAACAGCGTCATCGTTAAACCGTCCGAACAAACACCACAGTCGATTTTAAAACTGGCCGAACTCGCTATTGCAGCCGGCATCCCTGAAGGCGTCTTTAATGTCATAACCGGTGTCGGCGAAGTGGTTGGTGCAGCTATTGGGCGGCATATGGATATTGATTGCCTCACTTTTACTGGCTCCACCGCCGTTGGTAAAAAATTCCTTGAATATTCCGGCCAGTCAAACATGAAAACGGTCTGGCTTGAATGCGGCGGTAAAAATCCCAATATCGTTATGGCCGACTGCCCTAATATGGAAAAAGCCGCCATGAACGCCGCCATGAATGTATTCTTTAATCAGGGCGAGGTCTGTGCTTCCGCCTCAAGGCTTCTTGTCGAAGAAAGCATCCGTGATGAGTTTTTAGAAAAAATTATCGCCATTGGCCAGACAAGAATACCGGGCGATCCGCTTAACCCGGCGACAAATATGGGCGCTATTGTTGACCGCAGCCAATTTGACCGCATCAACGGCTATATCGCCATCGGTCAGAAAGAAGGCGCGGAACTTGTTCTAGGCGGTGATACATCAAAGGTGGATGGTAAGGGTCTATATGTAAACCCGACTATTTTTAAGAATGTAAAAAATGACATGACCATCGCCCGCGAAGAAATTTTCGGACCCGTGTTATCCGCCATATCCTTCACCGACATCGACGAAGCGGTCGCCATCGCCAACGACAGTCTTTATGGCCTGTCAGCCGCCATCTGGACTAGCGATATCAACATAGCCCATAAAACCGCCCGCAACCTAGAGGCAGGCGCCGTATCCATAAACAGCTACAGCTCCATCGACATCGCTCTGCCTTTTGGCGGTTATAAACAATCCGGCATAGGTGTTGATAAATCACTGCACGCGATTGAAAAATATACCAATATGAAATCTACTTGGCTGGAGCTTGATTAAAAACACTTAACTAATGGAGAAAACAATGGCTAAACTGGACAAGCGCAATAAATGGATGACATTATGTGCAAATCTTGGTGTGTTCGTTGGAATAATCTTCGTCGTTATAGAAATCCAACAAAATACAACGGCAACAGAAGCCTCTATGAGAGAAGCCATTAATGCCAAAGATATTAACTTTCTCTCTCTCAGTATCGATCAGACAATAGTTGCTCAGGCAATGGCCAAAACTGAAAATAATGAACCATTATCTAATCTCGAGAATTCACAATTAGTTCAAGTCGAGTACATCAATTTCATAATTTTCGAACATTCATATTATCAATATCAAAAAAGCGTCATTGATTTAGATGAGTGGAAAAGGCACGAGAATATTGCTCAGGGAAATATAAATAACTGGAAACCTGCTAAAGAAATGTGGGAACTGAGAAAACATACATTTAGCCCTGAATTTGTTGAAATAATTGAAAGTCTTATAAACTAAAAAGCATACATTCTTCTACTCCGGTACTCGGTTACCGGCAATCCATACACTTTCGATAGTTTTCGTATTCTGGATATCCTCCGCAGGATTGGCACCTAGCACGATCAAGTCAGCCCATTTACCGGGCTCTAAGGTGCCAATGTCACCTTGATTAATACAAGCCGCCGCAACACCGGTTGATGCGCGGATAACATCCATGGGGCTCATGCCTGCTTCAACCATCATGTGCATTTCCATTTGTTCGAAGTAGCCCTGAAATCTTCCGGGTAGTCCTGTGTCGGTGCCCATAGCGATCTTGACGCCGCCCTTATAAAGCGCACCAATATTTGCCATAGCAACATCAAGGCCTTTTTTATAGCCTTGCGCAGAACGACTATTTCGCATACGAGCTTGTCTCTCCGGGCCCCTTAGCTCTTCGATAACAGCCGGGTCGACTTCTTTAAGAAAATAAGGATCACTAAAAAACTCCGGTTCGCTTTCATAGACAAAAGTTGAAACTTCGCGGGTCACTGTCGGGACATAGCACTTATCTTTTTCTTTGAACAGATTTATAAACGCCTCATCAACCGTTAAATCGCGGACGCTATGGGCAACCATATCTGCTCCGGCCTCAAGTATATATTTGGCATCATCCAGATAGAAAAGATGTACTGCTAAAGGCAATCGCCGAATATGGGCTTGGTCGAGCAAGGCATCGAATAAATCTCTCGGCATTTTTTCACTAGCGCCAAGGCTGTCATCCACGCGCACTTTTATATAGTTAGCACCCATGTCAGCGTTGCGGTTAACCTCAGCGCGGATCGCCTGCTCACTATCACCCGTCACCACGCTACCAGCAACAAAGAGGCGTGCACGGTTTAGATCGTTATTATATTGACTGTTACGTAAGGCAAAGCCCTCTTCACCATCACCGCCAAGACTATTAATCGTCGTCACACCGTACCGGGCATAAAGCGATAACTGATTTAGCAGGTTTTCGGTATTGTAATGTCCGCCTTCTAGTCCGATCGTCCCACCCACATGACCGTGGGCATTAACAAGTCCCGGCATAATGGTCTTGCCGCGAACATCAATGAGCTTGGCATCACCCGGAATAGTCACGGCGCTTCGTGGGCCCACGGCTCTGATACGACCATCAGTGATCACTACCACCCCATCTTCCATCGGTTCTGCGGCCGTGCCATCGATGATACGAGCCCCTACAAAGGCCAACGTACCCTCGCCCGCCGTCGCTGTTACGGCTGATAAGGTGAGCAAGCTCAATATTATTAGTATTTTTCTCATGATTTGATCCTCGAATAAACCCATTTGGTTAGCAGACTATAATAATTTCACAAAAAAGTGTATGGTGATCTTCTAAATAGGAGAAATTCCATGGCAAAGGTAACAGGTATTGGGGGAGTATTCTTTAAATCAACAAAAGATAATAAGGCGCTTGCGCAGTGGTATAAGGATCATCTGGGTTTTGATCTCGCCGACTTTGGCGGGGCGATATTAAACTGGCAGGATGACGCTCGAAACGACGGTGGCATGACCGTCTGGCATGTGGCCGAAAAAGACACGCAGTGGTTCGCACCCAGCACTTCAAACTTCATGATCAATTACCGGGTAGACGACATGGACGGCATGATCGACCAACTCACCACCGCCGATATAGACATAATTTCCGGACCGGAAACCCACGAAAACGGCACCTTCGCCTGGATTATGGACCCTGAAGGCAATAAAATAGAACTCTGGCAACCTAAAGCTTGGTAAGCCTGAGTGAGTTGAGCTACAGCATAACTCGCTATAAACCTCATTACTCCTACGTCATGCAGAACTCGTTCCAGGGTGGAAAATTAGTCAATTTATAATCTTTCATTTTCCAAAATTACGCATATAATGGAATCAAATCAAATTGGGCCAATATATGTCAGACTATTCAGAAATGCCGATCATTCAGGACAATGATCGAAGTGAAGCGGACCCCAATGAGGATGTTTCCTATAAGGAAATCCCTCATAATCTTGAGGCTGAGCAAGCGCTTCTTGGGGCTATTCTGGTTAATAATGACGTTATGGAAAAAGTTCAGGACTTTTTACTGCCTGATCATTTTGCCAATGCTGGGCACGCTAAAATATATGAAGCCTGTATGACAATGATCGGAAAAGGCCAGCTCGTTACTCCGGTGACCCTAAAGCCGTATTTTGCAAAAGATGAGCTTTTAGAAGAGGTCGGCGGCGCGATTTACTTATCGAAACTTGCAGCATCAGCCATTACTATTATAAACGCCGTTGATTACGGTCTGCTTATTTATGACTTGGCAGTCAGGCGTAATCTGATCGACCTTGGCACCAATATCGTCAATAATGCCTACGCATTTGAAGTTGAAGAAACGTCTAAGGAACAAATAGAGGAAGCTGAAAAGCAGCTCTACAGCATGGCTGAAAACGGTGTTTCGGAAGGTGGTTTTCAAGACTTTTTCAAAGCGGCGACAACGGCAGTTAATGTTATTAGCGCGGCGCTTAGCCGTAAAGGCGGCCTCGCCGGTATCACGACCGGATTTCACAGTATAAATCAAAAAATTGGTGGCCTCCATAAATCAGATTTGCTGATCATTGCCGGCCGTCCAGCCATGGGTAAAACGGCCCTTGCCACCAATATCGCTTTTAATGCGGCCAAGGCTTATCGCCATGATGAGGAACTTGGTGTTCCGCCGGACCAGAATAAAGGTGCCGTCGTTGGTTTCTTCTCGCTCGAAATGGCATCGGACCAGCTGGCAAGCCGTATCCTTGCCGAACAGGCCGGACTATCGTCGCAGGACATGCGTCAAGGCAGACTAACCCAAGACCAATTTAACAATCTATCCCGTGCTGCTATTGAACTAGAGGGCTTACCGCTTTTCATTGATGACACACCGGGACTTACCATTGGTGCGCTTCGTACTCGGGCCAGAAGATTGCAGCGTCAACATGGACTAGGTCTGGTGATTATTGATTATCTGCAGCTGCTGCGCGGGACAGGCACAAAAGGGAAAGGTGTCGAAAACAGGGTACAGGAAGTCTCTGAAATCACTCGTGGTCTTAAAGCGCTAGCCAAAGAGCTGAAAATTCCGGTTGTCGCCCTCTCCCAATTAAGCCGGGCCATCGAAAGTCGGGAAAATAAACGTCCGCTACTATCTGACCTTCGCGAATCCGGCACTATTGAGCAGGATGCCGATATGGTGACCTTCGTTTACCGTCCTGAATATTATCATGAACAGCAGCAGCCAGATCCCGGCACGGCAGAACATATGGACTGGCTGGCAGAAGGTGAAAAGCTGCTTGGTATGGCGGAATTTATTATCGGTAAGCAGCGTCATGGTCCGACCGGCATTATTAATCTTAAATTCGAAGCTGAAATCACTAAATTTAGTGATCTTCCCGTTGACGATGAACATATGCCGGAACAACATTTCTAATGAAAACCCCAAACGTTCTGGCAAATGCGTCTGCATCGCTCAATGTTGACCTGTCAGCAATAATTGGTAACTATCAAACTCTTAGTAGCCAGTCATCAAGTGCCGACTGTGCCGCTGTGGTTAAGGCAAACGCTTACGGTCTCGGCATGGAACAGGTGGCAAGCGCCATTTATAACAATACCGACTGTAAAATATTTTTTGTCGCCAATCTGCTTGAAGCTATTTCCCTGCGAAAAATACTTCCCGAGGCTATAATTTATGTTTTTAACGGGCTTTTTGAAGATCAGATCGACACTTATACTGAATATAACATCCGCCCTATATTAAATAATATTGATCAAATTGCACTTTG
>JABJKT010000111.1 GCA_018660225.1 Kordiimonadaceae bacterium | reverse complement strand
CCCCGCATCAGCATTTCATCAATGATATGACCTTTATTCATTTTTGTTGCTGCCGCCCATAACCCAAGCGGCACCCCAATCGCCATACCAATACCCACGGCAACCAGTGATACGGCAATGGCGTTTCTAGCACCGACCATGATCATTGAGAATATATCGCGGCCAAAATGATCCGTTCCAAATAGATGAGCCATGCTTGGCACCTGAAATTTCCCTGCGATATCAAGCAACGTCACATCATACGGCGTCCAGAAGAACGAAAGCACGGCCGCAAAAACAAATATAAAGGTCAGCACACTGCCAACGATAAAGCTAAGCGGTAATCTGCTCATGACTTATCCCCTTCGCGTAGGCGCGGATCAACGACCGCATAAGCCATATCAACCATGAAGGTGATCATAACGACCGCAAATACCAGCATCGTAACAATAGATTTAACAACAATAAGATCACGCTGGGCAATTGATTGAAACACCAGTCGTCCAAGTCCAGGCAGAGAAAAAATACTTTCAATAATAATCCCGCCAGCCAGTAAAAATGAAAATTGAAGCCCAAGGATCGTCAGCACCGGGATCATGGCATTTCGCAGGCCGTGACGCATTAAGGCTTGTCTTTTACTAAGCCCTTTTGCCCGCGCCGTTCTGATATAATCTTCGTTCATAACTTCAAGCACAGAAGAACGCATCACCCGTGATAATATCGCCGCCTGCGGTAGTGCCAGTGAAATGGCCGGAAGTGTCAGCGCCTTCACGCATTCAATAAACCCCGCTTCCCAACCCGGAAAACCACCGGCAGAAAACCATCTGAGCGTTGTTGAAAAAAGCAGCACTAATAAAATGGCAAACCAGAAATTTGGAATTGCCACCCCGACCTGCGCCACGCCCATCAATGATGTATCAACTGCCGTGCCCCGTCTTGATGCGCTAATAACTCCGACAGGTATGGCAATTATAGTGGATAAGATAAGCGCATAGACTGTAAGCGGCACAGAAACCAACGTCCGGTCAATAATCAGCTCAGAAACCGGCACCCTATATGTATAGCTCAGGCCAAAGTCCCCGCTCATCATACCGGTTAACCAATTAAAATACCTATCCCAGGCGCTCATATTAAGCCCAAGCTCTGCCCGAAGCGCATCGGCTGCTTCCGTGCTACCGGATAGCCCCATCATAAAGGCTGCCGGATCACCCGGCACCACCTCTATCATCAAGAAAATCACAATCGTCGCAGTGAATAACGTAATGATCAATGATAAAACGCGTTTAAGGAAATATGAAAGCATCACTCACCATCCTCCATATAAACATCCCGAAGATCGTTGGCGCGGATTGGATAATTGCGCCACATTCCTTTAACACCGCGCTTCCACACACCATATTTTCCCTGCTGATATAAATAGCCGTTAACCGCATCCTCTGCTATTTTGCGCTGGGCCTGTTTATAAAGCGCACTGGTCTGCGCCTGATCGGCACTTACGTTAATACGCGCCATTACATTTTGAAATTCTTCATTATCATAACCAAAATAATAATTTGGATTAGCGTAAATATTGATATCCATTGGCTCAACATGGGAAACAACCGTCAAATCATAGTTACGGTTTCTAAGCACCTGATCAATCCACTGGGCCCATTCCATATTTTCAATTTCTACTTTGATACCAATTTTTCCAAGTTGGCTTGCAATCAGCTCACCTGTGCGCCGCGCATATATTGGTGGCGGAAGTTTCAAGCTCGCCGTAAAGCCGTCTTCTAATCCCGCTTCTTTTAAATAGGCACGTGCTTTATTTAAATCATGGGGGTAAAGCCCGGTTAAATCCACATAATCAGGATGGCTCGGCGCAAAATGGCTGCCAATCGGTTCCGCATTTCCAAACATTGCCCCGTCAATTAACTCGTCCCGGTTAATGGCATGGGCCATGGCTTTTCGCACCAGAATATTATCAAATGGCGCTTTTTGATTATTAGTCGATAGAATGGTTTCCCCCGCCGTCAGACCGACGATAACTTCAAAGTCCGGGTCCCGGTCAAATAAAAACAGATTTTCCGGTGCTGGATAATTTGGGAAAGTATCAATATCCCCTGCCATCATCGCCGTATAAGCGGACAGCGGGTCAGTAATAATTTTAAATGTAGCGGCTTCAAGCCGTGGTGGCGCGCCCCAATAATTTTCATTACGGCTAAGTTTAATCGAATCCCCTCTAACCCATCTTTCAAACTTAAATGGCCCCGTCCCGACCGGGTAAAAAGCGTTGCTCGCCGAACTTTCCTCACCGACAATTACCGCATCCCCAAGGCCCAGATTAAACAGAAAATCTGGATGGGCGCGGTCAAGCGTAATCATAATGGTCGCCGCATCAAACACATCGATTAGCGCAATCGGTTCAAATATATATTTCTTGGCATTGGTTGAATTTGAAGCACGCGCCCGGTCAATGGAGTATCTTACATCTCTTGCATCAAACTCTGTTCCATCATGAAAAGTGACCCCTTCGGCTAAATGAAATAAATAAGACCTGCCATCAGTGGACACCTCCCAATAAAGCGCAAGCCCCGCCTGAACCTCACCATATTCATCAATCCTGACAAGCCCTTCAAATATATTACCGTAAACAACCTCATCAATTGCTGCAGCAGCACCGGACGTAGGGTCCAGATTTGGTGGTTCAAGCTGAAGTCCTATATTAATATTGCTTTGCGCCAATGCCGTAACATGAGTCAAAACAACTGTGAGCAAAATTAAAAATGCCCGCAACATCAGACAGCTTGTCCCACAGCAACAATAATACCACGTACATTTAGCTCATTAATCAGCTTATATGTTTTATTGGAAACATCAGCATCAACAACACGCCTGCTGCACTGACGGGCTATTTCTGCAAACGAAATTTTACTAAACGCATTTATTGCATAACCATTTTCTATTCTATAGTCCGCCGCTTTGCCACCAAGTAGCACACTGGCTTCTTTTTTCAGTTCTTCTTTTAGAATTTCTGCGGCTTTTAAATTTGTCTTCTGGGAACTAAAGCTTAAATGGTTGCTGTGTTGTGCGAGTAGATTGGGGAGTTGGGTTGGATTTTTGCCGTAATTAATAACAAAATGTTGCGCATTTGAGTTTAAGACATCCTTAACAATACCCGTTGCATTTTCATGGGCATAAAGTCCGAGATGTCCACCACCGGAATGGATATATATTTTTCCGTTTTCCGTTAAACTTAAAAGTCCATCGGCACTTTGCTCATTATCATCATTAAAATCATATAACCCTGCCACGGATATTCCAACACCAGCCGCCACAAGACCCGCATTAAAACGTCGTCTGGTCAGATTGCATTGGAATTTATTTTTCATTTATTTTTCTTTATGAGGAACAGGATTTGTACCCACACTAACCTTTAAAAGATCAAGTTAAAAGAACAAATCATCTAGTGCCCATAAAAAAACGCACCTTTCGGTGCGCTGCTACATTGCCCTCAATTTGTTCGCTTTTAGTCACTTTCCTTTTTTATCATTTCGTCGGCTAAAAGCTGGAATTTTTGTTTTCCTGATTCTGATAATCCGCGGTACAGAGCAACCATATCGCGCTCTTCACCGACAAGCCCCTCATAGGAAGGCTCAACATCTGCATCTTTCATCGAAAAGCGGCTCAACACTTCTTCAAAGCTCATTTCCATAAAATCAGCGAAACCTTTAACTTCGGTAAGTTTCAAAGCACGGTTCCCGCTAATGATATCTGAAATTCTGGTGTGTGGCAGGCCAAGAGTCTCGGCAAGATCTTTCTTCTTTTTGCCAAGTTCTTTAATGCGGTCCGACACCCATATTCTTTTTTTAGTACTCATGAAAAATATAATGAACATTTTATACAAAATTACACGTACTAATAACGTACGTAGTGCATTGTTTTATAAACATAAAAAGCAAATGGCCCATCTAGTGCTAAAAAACAAGCTATACTCTAACGTAATTTATTAAACATATTAAGTAATTTATTAAAAAAAAGGGCTAGGAATTCTCATTCCTGCCCAATTAATTTCTTAAAGGTAAATTATAGTACCGATTATTTAACGACACTTTCAACATTAACCTCTTGAAGGTTAGTAATATTTGTCGCCTGATCAACAGCCAGTAATAAAATTACCAACATGATCACATATCCCGCACTATTTACAAAGCCCAATTTCATCACTCTACCTTTTTATTCTCAACATTCCCATTTTGAAGCATTATATTGCCACAACGGAATTTTACTAATAGTCACCCTTGCTATGCGAAAATCGTGCCAACTATATTAAAATCTTTAATTTCAGCATGTTAGCTTTATATAAAGAAAATATGTCAAAATTAGATGTAAAATTATTTTACATCCTACAATCAATCATCCCAATTTGGGATAAAGTATAAATAATAAAAAATCAGACTTTATTCAACATTACCCATAAGCAGGTTATAAGCAGCAGTAGCCATCACTTTTGCAGAATTCATCATATCTTCAACAGCAACATATTCATCCGGCTGATGGGCTAGTTCAAGTATACCAGGCCCGTAAGCAATGCAGTCTTTAAGCTTGCCAATACGGTCGATATGTTTTTGATCATATGTCCCCGGGGAACAAATGAAATCAGGCTCTTTTCCAAGCACCTCTTCAATCGCTGCGGCGGTTGCTTTAACAACAGGCGCATCTTTATCTGTCATACTCGGTATAACTTCGAGCATGTCGCGGATTTCGTAACGAAAACCTTCTCTTGATGTTTCAAGCTCATGTAAAATATCATAGATCTCGCTTTTAACATTACCAAGATCTTCTTCCACCAGAAAGCGCCGATCAATAATCATTCGGCAGCTATCAGGAACACAAGGTGCCGGCAACCCTTCATTTCCTTCATTCTGACCACCGTGAATACTATTGATGTTAAGGGTTGATTGTTTAGCCCCTTCCGGCACCACAGGCATTTTGGTAAAGCGCGCGGCCATTGCCGGATAAAGCTTATCTTCAAAGCTTGCCACTACCGCCCCCATATGACGGACCGCACAATCACCAAGAAATGGCATGGACCCGTGGGCAATTCGGCCGTGGGTTTCAATCTCCGCCCACCATACGCCCCTATGTCCAAGGCATACCCGGTCCACATTAAGCGGCTCTGGGATAATTACATGATCAACGCGATCTTTTGAAAAATATCCTTGTTCGGCAAGGTAAGCAACACCGCCTAGTCCGCCGCTTTCCTCATCGGCGGTTCCTGATATTTCAATCGCACCTTTAAGCTCTATTCCGCTGGCGATTAAAGCCTCAACAGCGATGATAGACGCCGCAAGCCCACCCTTCATGTCACAGGCTCCGCGGCCATATATTTTGCCGCCTTCAAGCTCTGCTGCGAACGGGTCCTTGGTCCAGCCATCACCGGTTTCCACCACGTCAATATGGCTATTAAAATGAACGCATGGCCCCTTACGTCCACTATCAAAACGGGCAACCACATTATAACGCGGAAAATCAGCACAGTCGCCCGGCGTACCGCGCGCGCGAATATATTCCACACTAAAACCGCTATTTTTAAGACGGTTTCCGATATATTCCACACACGGTTGATAATCTCTTCCTGGTGGATTTACCGTTTCAAATCGTATCAGTTCCTGACAAAGCCGAATAAGGTTTTCCTTACTCTTGTCAATTTTATCAAAAACCGGTTCCAGATTCTGTGTCGTCATTATGTTCTATATCCAATATTATATGCTACCCTCAAAATTTATGCTGATTACAGTTTTATCACAAGCGTTAATTACAAAAACTATCGCTTAATAACTATCTGGCAAATATTGACCTGTATCAAATTTGTATGTGTGAAATAATATATAATGTATACATAATAAAAATTCATCAAAACAATTCAGGAGAAGAGAAATGATCAAAACAATACTAGTTCCCATCGGACATGATAAAGGGGCAGAAGCCCGCGTAGAACTTGCCATTGAACTGGCAAATAAATATGATGCCCATGTTAAAGCACTTCATATCCTTACACCCGCCGCTGATATGTTTAAAACCACTCCGGTAGAAGCCTATACAGCCGAAGCGTTTGACCAATATGAGCGCGACCTTCAAGCAGAAGCTGAAAAATATAAACAAAAATATACTGCTCAACTTAAATCAGCTGGTGTGCGCTATGACTGGTGCCAACAGCAAGGCGATATGCTGAACTTTTTAAATCTCCATTCGCGCACTGCTGACCTGACAATACTCACTCAAAAAGGCGAAAGCATGGATGAAATAATGTCCGTTATGCATGATTTTATCATTGAAAGCGGTCTTCCCGTTATCATTATCCCTGAAGGAGGTGCATCAGCAGGTTATAATAATATTCTCGTCGCCTGGGATGGTGGCAAACAGTGTGCCAAAGCAACACATGATGCGATGGATATTTTAAAAGAAGCTGAAAAAGTCACTGTTTTAAGTATCGCAGAGGACGCGAAAACATTAATCCCCGAAGCGGATATCTGCGTTAAACTTGCTAGACATGGTGTAAATGCGGAAGCGCTTACAGTCACTGAGAACGGATCAATCGGCGAAACCATCCTTAAAACAGCCGATGACATCAATGCCGATTTAATTGTCTCCGGCGCATGGGGACACAGAAGACTGAGAGAACTTATATTCGGAGGTGTAACTAAAAATCTTTTGAGCAATCAGAAGCATTCAGTATACCTCTCACACTAACTCCCTCCTGAGTAGGAATATCGCCGTAGTTTCAATGACTTTATGTCAAAGGGACTACGGCGATTTCTTATCTGGAAGCTAAATTAATAGCCTATCGCACAACCATCTTTACGTGGATCAGAACCGCCGATCAGTAGATTATTTTCCCTATCAATCCAGATCGCCTGAGAACCCCCGACTAAGCTTGCGTCCTGCTCAAAAATATGTCCTTTATCTTTAAGGCCTTCAATAATTTTTTCATCAATTCCTGATTCAAATTCTACTTCTCCCGTTACGGGATTTGCAAAGAAGCGCGGCATATCCATTGCTGCTTGAATATCATAACCATAACCAAGATATCTTGATAAAAACTGCATTTGACCAAAAGCCTGATATGCGCCACCCATAACACCAAATGACATCACCGTCTGGCCGCCCGACGCTACCATAGCCGGAATAATCGTATGAAGCGGTTTCTTGCCCCCAGCGATAACATTTGGATGGCCCGGCTCCAGTGAAAACCCACCCCCCCGGCACTGAAGCATAACACCCGACTTCGGCGCCATCAATCCACTGCCGAAATTATGAAATAATGTATTTATAAAGCTGCAACAATTTCTATCTTTATCAACAACACTTATATAAACCGTGTCTTTATGTTCCGGCATTTGAAAATCGGGAAGCGGATCAATTTTTCGGTTATTTATTTTTTCATACATCTGGTCAATATTCTTATCACTGAGCATTTCTTCGACCGGAACATAAACCTGATCTGGATCAGCAAGATAAGCATCACGTTGATGATAGGTCAGTCTACAGGCTTCAATTTCACGGTGCACTCTTTCTAAATTGAGTGGACCCTCACCTGATTTTTCACATCTTTCAATTAGTTTAAGCAGCATCAGCGCAATGACACCCTGCCCGTTTGGCGGACACTGATAAACATCATAGCCTTTATATTTCGCCGATATGGGCGTCACATAATCCCCGCGCGCATTTGTAAAATCATCCAGCGTATGTAATCCGCCGCGACTTTTCAGATAGCTAACAATATCTTCAGCAACATCACCCTGATAGAAACCGTCACGGCCTTCATTGCCTATAATTTCAAGCGTATCCGCTAGTTTCGGCTGCAATATTGTTTCCCCGACTTTTAAAATCGACCCATTAGGCCTAAAAACCGCCGATGCATTAACGCAGTCCTTTAATTTATCTCCGCTACCTGCAAAATCTATACTAACCCGCTGCGTCACCGGTGAACCAGCGCGGGCAACTTTAATCGCCGGCTTTAATATCTCACTTAGCGGAAGAGACCCATGATCTCTAACCAGTCTGTCCCAAGCATCAACGGCACCCGGTATCGTCACCGAATGAGAGCCTATTGGTGCAATTTCATCATAACCCTGATCAAGATACCACTGCAGGTTTGCCGCCGCAGGTGCGCGGCCCGAACCGTTATAAGCCACATATTGATCAGAACCACCCGGCGCATACATGCAGAAGCAATCACCGCCAATACCGGTTGACTGCGGCTCAACAACGCATTGAACCGCGCAGGCCGCCACAGCCGCATCAAGCGCGTTGCCACCTTGCTTTAATATCTCAATCGCCGTCTCCGTCGCCAAATGATGTGACGTCGCAGCCATGCCGTTTTCACTTTGAACCGGATCAAGGCCATATTTTCCAAAATTTCCCATTTTTATATAATCACTTATCTATTTATGTTCATCAAACCATTTTACTATATGTTGTACTTTTGTAACCAGGTTCGACGGCCTAGCTGTAATACCGTGATATGATCCGGGAATTCTCACCAACGCCGCTTCCACATTCTGCAGTTTCAATGCCTGATAATATTGCTCACTTTCGGATATTGGTGTGCGCATATCCAGCTCACCACCCAGTAACATCGTCGGTGTCGTTACATTACCGACAAGTGACAGCGGTGATCTGCGCCAGTAATTTTCCTGATCATCCCATGGCATTTTGTCAAACCAATATTTTGACGCTGTAAGCGCCATATCAGAATAAAGCGCAAAACTGGTCCAATTAATAACCGGTTTAGCAACAACCGCTGCCTTAAAGCGGTCCGTCTTACCTATGATCCAGCTACTTAAGACACCACCACCGGAACCGCCAGTGACATAAAGCTTATCCGGATCGACATTACCTAATCCGATCACATGATCTACACCTGAAATCAGATCATCATAATCATTTCCTGGATAATTAAGATGGATTAGATTAGCAAAATCATAACCGTAACCGGTACTTCCACGTGGGTTAGTATAAAGCACCATATAACCGTTATTTGCCATCAACTGAATTTCCGCTGAAAAATGTGGCCCGTAAGCCGAAAACGGCCCGCCGTGAATTTCTAGTATTAATGGATATTTCTTTGACGCATCAAAATCGGTCGGCTTAACCAGCCAGCCCTGTATATCCTGCCCGTCATGGCTTGATTTATACCAGACCTCCTCGACAGTACCCAGTTTGCGGTGATCCAATAATTCTGCATTAATATCAGTAATCTGTGTTACATCACCGCTTCTGCGGTCAGCGACCCCGATATTGGCCTGATCCATCGCCGTTGCATAGGTCATAGCGATGGTGCCGTCAGCACTTACATTAAATGTTCCGCCCGCATAAGGGCGACCGAATGATGTGCCACTAACACCGCTGCTAATTTCATAAATATCACCAGCCATGCTAACTCGTGACACCTTATTAGACCCAAGATCGGTATATTGGAAATAAACAGCCTTACCTGACCAATGAAACGTACCGACACTACGGTCAAGGCTTTGCGTCATATTACGGACATTACTGCCGTCAATATTCATCACATAAAGCGAATTATTATGATAGCCCATACGTTTATCATCGGACCCAGTGTAGGCAATCAGTTTACCGTCCGGCGAAATTTTCGGATTATTATCCGGGCCAAAACGATACGTTAGCGCTCTAATATAACCGTCCGTAAGATTAACGGCATATATTTCCGAATTACGATGTTCTGATTTATGCACATCATGACGATTTGCGGAAAAATAAAGTGTCGTTTGATCTGACGACCACGAAATATCAGAAGTATGATTAAACGCACCCGTTGTGATCTGGCGCGGTGAACCACCAAGGGCTGGCACCACAAAAATCTGGCTATTTCCCGGCTTCACATAACCGCGACCATCATTTCTATACTGAAGCTCTCCAATATAGGTTGCCTTCTTGGCCCACTCAGCCCCTTCGGGTGCCTTTGGCAGCGACGCATATGTTTTTTCTTTCCCCGGTACAAATGCACTAAAAGCAATTTGCGAACTATCAGGTGACCATGTCAGCTTTGAAGCTCCCGTTTGCAGCTGCGCCACCTCAAAACTTTTCCCCGTATCTAAAAACCGCACCATAATCTGCGATTTCCCACTTTCGTTAGACGTAAAGGCAAGCATCGTCCCGTCAGGCGAAAAGCGCGGATTAGAATTATTATTTAATCCCGAAGTAACAGGCCGATGGTTCGATCCATCAAGCCCCACACGCCAAAGATTACTTCGCTTACGGTCTTTCATTATATCCATAAAAGTACGAACATAAACAATCTCACTACCACCAGCCGAAAACTGCGGATCATTAGCATACTCAAGCTCAAAAACATCCAACCAGTCAAAATTAGTCTTCTGCGCGTTTGCCAGTGTTGGTAACACCATGATCATAGATATCAGGATAAATAAATTTTTCATTTCCGCCCTCATTTGTGTGTGTGTGAAATTAGCTTAAACGTAAAAGGAATAGTTTGGCAAGTAAGAGATTAATCAGCATTCATTATTCAGCAATACGGCAATTCAAAACTTTATTAAGTTTCCTTGCATCCAAACCCACCCTCTCCCGCATCTATATAAGTACTATAACGAATATCTTTCTTTTTGGAATCTCTGCAGAAAATAAAACACTGCTGAAATTACCATATGCCGGGCGCATCTCCCCTAAGGATGTCGGATTATCCCTCCACGCTTCCGATATGCGCCCGGCATTTTTTTTGCCGCTCACATTCTCTATTGAAACCGTGATCTTTCATGATAAACTAGCAAAAAAATAAATGGATAAAACATCATGAAATTCGCTTCTTTTCTCTTTGCAACATTAGTTACACTTTTCACTATATCCCACGCCCCGGCGCAGGAGGTTGATACCTCTGGCTCGAGCGCTTATTCATATGGCTCAAGCGCCCGCATGCATCCGACAAAAGGTGTAAACGGTATGGTTACGGCTATTGAGCCGCTCGCTGCACGCGCTGGCCGCGATATCCTTGCCCAAGGCGGAAATGCCGTTGATGCGGCCGTTGCAACGGGTTTTGCCCTTGCGGTTACCCACCCGGAAGCCGGTAATATCGGCGGTGGCGGTTTTATGATGATCAGCCTGCCGGAACTTGATGAGGTGATCGCGCTTGATTACCGTGAAATGGCACCAGCCGCCGCATACCGTGATATGCTGCTTGATGAAAATGGTGATTATGATACGGACCGCGCCATATATTCTTACTTAGGAACAGGCGTACCCGGCTCGGTAATGGGAATGACGCAAGCGTTAAAAAAATATGGCACATTACCGTTAAAACAAGTAATGGCGCCAGCGATCAGGCTTGCCGAAAGTGGTTATATTTTAAATTACGCTAAGGAAGAAGCCTTTGAGGCAAATGTTGAAGATTTGAAACGTGATCCATCAACCGCTGAATTTTTCTTTAAAGCCGACGGCACAACCTATAAAATGGGCGAAAGACTTAAGCAGCCTGTACTGGCCAGAACCTTGAACATCATTGCCGAACAAGGCGCTAAAGGATTTTATGAAGGTGAAATTGCCGCCCTTATTGTTGCAGAAATGGACAGCAACCGTGGCCTGATCACCCTTGATGATCTTAAAAATTATAAAGCGATTGAACGAAAGCCCATTATTGGCACCTTCCGCGGTCATGAAATTTATACCATGCCGCCAGCATCATCGGGCGGTATCCATCTGGTACAAATGCTTAATATATTAGAAGGCTACGACCTTAAATCCATGGGTCATAACAGCGCAGATTATATTGCTGCGCTAGTAGAATCCATGCGCCGCGCTTATGCGGACCGTTCAGAATATCTCGGCGATCCCGCCTATACCGATGTTCCGGTCGAAGAATTAATTGATAAAGCCTACGCGGATAAACTGCGCGCACAGATCAATTTGAAACAGGCAAGCCTTTCAACGGATATAAGTCCCGGCCTTGAAGCCCCTTATGAAAGCCCGCAAACCACTCATTATTCAGTAATGGATAAAGATGGCGGCGCGGTTTCTGTGACAACCACTATTAACCTTGCTTATGGTGGTGGTGGCTCGGTTGATGGGGCCGGCTTCTTCCTTAATAACGAAATGGATGATTT
>JABJKT010000110.1 GCA_018660225.1 Kordiimonadaceae bacterium | reverse complement strand
TTTAGCGTATAAATAAGATCATCACGGACCGGAACGGCCCGCTCCGCCGCGGCTGATGGCGTAGGCGAGCGAAAATCGGACACATAATCAATTATAGTGGTATCAGTTTCATGGCCAACGGCCGAAATAAGCGGAATGTTTGACCGGGCAACGGCGCGCGCGACTTCTTCTTCATTAAAGCACCAAAGATCTTCAAGACTACCACCGCCACGGGCAACGATTAATACATCCGGCTTTGGTATATCACCGTGCACATCCATAGCGTTGAAACCATCAATAGCGTCTGCAATTTGTTTTGCGGCACCTTCGCCCTGCACCAGCACTGGCCAGACTAGAACATGACGCGCAAAGCGGTCCGAAAGTCGGTGCAGGATATCGCGAATGACAGAACCGGTTGGCGATGTCACTACGCCGATTACTTTTGGCAGATACGGAATAGCCTGTTTGCGTTCCTGATCAAAAAGTCCTTCTGCGGCGAGCTCTTTTTTTCTTTTTTCCAGCAGCGCCATCAGCGCGCCCTCACCGGCCACTTCCATTTTATCAATAACGATTTGATATTTTGAACGCCCGGGATAGGTAGTAAGCTTACCGGAGCAGACCACTTCAAGCCCGTCTTCGGGGCGAAAAGTAAGCCTTCCGGCGACACCTTTCCACATGATGCCGTCAATGACAGACTTATCATCTTTTAAGTTAAGATAGACATGTCCGGATGCGGCCCGTTTACAGCCGGATATTTCGCCCCTGATTTTAACGAAGCCAAACTGGTCTTCGACCGTGCGTTTTAGGGCAAGGCTTAATTCGGTGACCGTATATTCCTGCGCGTTGCTAGGCTTTGTCTGGTCGTTAAAAGGATAATCACTCATCTAGCTTCATTTTCATTATTGCTTCTTAAGTTCGCTATGATACAAGAGAGAATAGGATAAAAAAAGGAAATTGCACATGAATATTTTGGTCATTGGCTCTGGTGGTCGCGAGCATTCGCTAAGTTGGAAAATTGCTCAGTCGCCGCTATCGGATGATCTTTATGTAGCACCGGGAAATGGCGGCATGGGTGATATCGCTATATGTACCGATCTTGACACGTCAGATCATGATGGCGTTGTTTCATTTTGCCGCACAAAAAATATTGAATTTGTTGTAATTGGCCCCGAAGCACCCTTGGTGGAAGGACTTTCTGATTGCTTAACCGCAGAAAACATAACCACATTTGGCCCAAGTGCCGCCGCCGCAATTCTTGAAGGGTCAAAAGGCTTTACCAAGGATTTATGCTCAAAATATAATATCCCGACCGCCGCTTACGGGCGCTTTAGTGATGCGCACGCCGCAAAAGAATTCGTCGCAACCAAAGGCGCGCCGATCGTAATTAAAGCCGACGGACTTGCTGCCGGAAAAGGGGTGATCATTGCGGAAACTCTGGCTGAGGCAAACACGGCCATTGATGACATTCTTGGCGGTCAGTTTGGTGAAGCGGGCGCGGAGCTGGTGGTTGAAGAGTTTCTGATCGGTGAAGAAGCAAGCTTTTTTGTTCTAACGGACGGCGTGAATATTTTACCCTTTGGCACAGCACAGGACCATAAAAGAGTTGGTGAAGGCGATACTGGCCCCAACACGGGCGGCATGGGGGCTTATTCCCCGGCACCGGTGATGGACGCAGAAATGGTGGAGCGGACCATCAATGAAATCATAAAACCAACCGTAACAGGCATGGCCGCAGAAGGGCACCCGTTTAAAGGGGTTTTGTTTGCAGGGCTAATGATTACCGAAAAAGGGCCAGAGCTTATTGAATATAATGTGCGTTTTGGTGATCCGGAATGTCAGGCGCTTATGATGCGGCTCGAATCGGACATTGTCCCAGCGCTTATGGCTTGCGCCGGTGATAATTTAAATAAAATTTCGGTCCAGTGGAGCGATAAGGCGGCTATGAATGTGGTGATGGCCGCAAATGGTTATCCGGGCAGTTATGAAAAAAATACGCTGATTGGTAATCTGGAACAAGCGGGATCGGCAGATAATGTTGTCATTTTCCACGCCGGCACCAAAAAAGATGGTGAAGACATTTTGGCTACAGGTGGCCGCGTTCTTAATATTACCTCACTGGCAGATAACGTAACACAAGCAAAAAATGATGCTTATGCTGCGCTTGATAAGATCAACTGGCCAGATGGTTTCTGCCGCAGAGACATTGGTTGGCGCGCGGTGATCCGCGAAGAAAACGATTAAGACAATAACTGTCATAAATGTTTAACATTAGTTTTATTGCATTTCTTTCATGCAGGTGCTTTCATGCTCCCAGAAATTAACAATTCTGGAAATTTAAAACTATGACTGAAACGTCACAAATACATTCGGGGACAGAGAGCGCCCCAAATACAGTAAAAACAGTACTGCAGTGGCTTGCTATTGCCACGCTGGTATATTTGCTTATTAGTTCCGTTGGCATGATCGGTGCCGGCTTTAAAGGGGCAACCAAAGGACAGGCCGCTGATCTGTTTCAATTTGCCACCAATCCGTTTATGGGCCTTATTATCGGTATTCTCGCGACAGCGATGATCCAGTCATCCTCAACGGTGACATCAATCATTGTTGGCCTTGTGGCTGGCGGGCTGCCCGTTGAAACGGCGGTGCCGATGATTATGGGCGCCAATATCGGTACAACAATTACCAATACAATTGTTAGCCTGGGCCATGTAAGGAAGAAAAAAGAATTCAGACGCGCTTTTGCATCAGCGACGGTGCATGATTTCTTTAATGTCATGGCCGTGGCGATATTCCTGCCGATAGAAATTTTATTCCATCCCCTTTCGGCTATAGGCGGGTATTTTGCTGAAATGTTCGTCGGTGGTGATAATATGAGCGTAAAGGGTCTTAATTTTATTAAGCCTGCCACTAAGCCGGTGATTGATTTATTTACCGATTTATCCCATATGATTTCGGAAAATATTGCTTATTTTCTTCTCATTGCATTCGGTATTCTTATTATCTTTATGGCTATTACGGTTATTGGTAAACTGCTGAAGAAATTAATGGTCGGCCGGGCTAAAGTCATCATGCATAATGCTATCGGTAAAGGTCCTGTTACGGGTATTATCTCAGGCGCAGTGATTACCGTGCTGGTTCAATCATCATCAACCACAACCAGTTTGATGGTGCCGCTGGCCGGTTCCGGGGTATTTAGACTAAAGCAAATTTACCCGTTCACGCTTGGCGCCAATATCGGTACAACCATTACCGCTTTGCTTGCAGCAACGGCTATATCCGGTGAAACGGCGGTGTTTGCGCTGCAAATCGCCCTAGTACATCTGGTCTATAATACCAGCGCGGTGCTACTGATTTATGGGATTAAAAGTCTACGTAAAATACCAATACGGGGGGCATTATGGCTTGCTCGAATTGCCACAGAACGAAAAGCTATAGCTCTGCTCTATATTGTTGGTATATTCTTTGCTCTGCCGGCAGCACTTATTTTTATAACAAATCAATTTTAAGGAAGGGGAAATATTATGACAAATGACGAGTATGAATCCCTATCAACGAAAAAACTTAAGAAACTAATCAAGCAGACAAAAGCGACACTTAATGAGCTAAAAGAAGAAATGAGCAAAAGAAAGCTTGATAACCAGCATTCCGAAATTGATCATCTTGAAGATCATATGGAAGAGGTCGAGCACGGCTTCTCAAATTTCATGACGTTTCTTAAAGACGTGATGGATAAAAAGAAGAAATAATTCTCTTATAAAATGTCTTCTTTTTCTTTAAGGCCTTTTGCAGAAACTATATGAATATCACGCTGCGGGTATGGAAATTCTATACCTGCATCGTTAAACTTATGCCAGATATCGAGATAAACTTCACTGGCGATATTGGATACGCCATTTTCACTATCCCTGATCCACATGCGTAGCTCAAGATCAATTCCGTTATCGCCAAAACCTTTGATGAGAACTTTGGGTTCCGGGTTTTTAATCACACGGCTAGAATCCGTCGCCGCGTTAAGCATAACTTCCATAGCCTTTTCAATGTCGCAATTATAAGAAACACTGACCGGTAGATGACGGCGTACTTTTTTATCAGAAAAAGTCCAATTGACAACGGGCTGGGTAATGATGTCTTCATTTGGCACGAGATGTTCACGGCCATCCCGGGAAATCACCGACGTATAGCGCGCCGCGAGTTTATTGATCCGGCCATATGTGCCAGATATTTCAATCACATCACCGGGCTTAATTGATTTATCCAGCAGGAGGATCACGCCACTTATAAAGTTTGAAACGACTTTTTGAAGACCAAAACCAAGACCAACACCGATCGCACCACCAAAGACCGCAAGCGCTGTCAGGTCAATGCCCATACTGGATATGGCAAAAATAAAGGCCAGAACCACAAGGACAATTCGCGATATTTTACTAAGCAGCACCCGCGCTGACGGGGTAACATTCGGCGCCTCCTTAAGCTTCGTTTCAACAAATTTGGAAACAAACAGCGCCGCCCAGATCAGAACGATCATGCTGGTAACGCCGGTAATAATGCCAAGCAGGCTTAGGGCATTTCCACCAATAGTGAATGTTGTGGCACCAAGAAAACCAATGAACGATTGAAGAAGTCCGAATATATTCAGTAGCGCTAAGGCCCAGATAACGACCCTTATCAGTTTCGATATGGCCTCGCTTTCAATCATCAGCGTAACAAGGCTTATAACGACCCACACAGATATAAGACTAGTCGCCATTCTAAGCAGAATAATCGGGTTCCCTAAACTGGCAGCAACCTGCCAAGCCGTAAAGACCGCGAGCCACCAGATAAGCGGTAAATAGAGCGCTTTCCAGAATTTTTCGGTTTTCTGATAAAAGGCTCTTTGTTCAAACGCCTTATGAAAAAATGGTGAAAGACGAGCCGAGACAGCAAAACTAAAAAGAAAAAGCATCGTAATAATGCCAAGCTGAATTGCACTATCGACGGTCAACAGGTTCGCTTCAAGCCAACCTAACGTCGCAATATAAAGGTTATTTGCCTGTGCAATTATTTGCTCCATAAACTTTCTTCCTTGAAATTTATCTGCGTTCTTTAAAAAAATCTTTTAGCAGGGCGGCCGATTGCCCCGCCATTATATCACCGTATATTTCCGGCTTATGATGACAGCTTTTTGCACTAAATACAATCGCACCATTTTCAACGCCGCCGCCTTTTTCATCGCTTGCCGCAAAATAAAGACGTCTTATTCTGGCAAAGGATATAGCCTGTGCACACATAGGGCATGGCTCAAGGGTGACATAGAGATCGCAATCAACCAGTCTTTCGCTCTGGCGAATTTTACAAGCTTCCCTAATAGCAAGCATTTCTGCATGGGCTGTCGGATCCTTTAGCTCAAGCACTTTATTAGAGGCCGCGACTATAACTTCGTTGCTCGGCCCGTGGACTATAACGGCGCCAACAGGGACTTCGCCGCGCGCGCCGGCTTCGCGGGCCGCTTCAAGTGCTCGGCTCATATGCATATTATCAAATAACGACATTTCATCAGCTTGCGGGCGGCTCATAAAAAGGTCAAGCAAAGATTGCATTTTTTGCTTTATGCCCTATGTTGGCACCATTATGACAGATTTAGATAAACCAAAAGGCGAACGCATCGCCAAAATGCTGGCCCGGGCCGGTGTCGGCTCACGCCGCGCCGTTGAACGGATGATTGAAGCTGGCATGGTCAAAATTAATGGTCAAGTGGTGGAAACACCTGCAACGCTAGTCACTTCAGTTGAAGGGATCACCGTTGATGATCAGACGATTGCTGCGCCGGAAGCCCCGCGCCTGTGGATTTATCATAAACCGACCGGCCGCCTTACCACCTATTATGATCCGGAAGGTCGTCCAACAATTTTTGAAGCCCTGCCCGCCAATATGCCACGTGTTATTTCCATCGGCAGGCTTGATCTTAATACGGAAGGTCTATTGCTACTGACCAATGACGGGGGTCTCGCGCGTTGGTTAGAGCTTCCGGCAACGGGTTGGGTGCGCACATACCGGGTTCGCGTCAATGGACGTTTTCACCATAAACGGCTTGAAGAAATAAGCAAAGGTGTGACCATCGAAGGTGTTAATTACCGCAGCGTTGAAGTGGAACTTGATGACCGCAAAGAAGGCGTCAATCAATGGCTGACCATCAGCATTAAAGAAGGCAAGAACCGTGAAGTGCGTAAACTGCTTGAATATGCCGGGCTTTCTGTCACCAGACTACTTAGAACATCTTACGGCCCGTTTGAGCTTAAAACTCTGCAGCGCGGCAGTATTGAAGAAGTCGCCAACAGCGATCTTCTGATTAACTGCAAAGAATATTTCAAAGATTTTGACGTCAAAATACCAGACGTTAAACCAGTAGAGAAAAAGCAGACCAAAGGCGCCGGTTGGGCCAAGAGCAAACCGAAGAAGAATGCCAAACCCAAACCTAAAAGACGCGCAGCACCAAAAG
Organism: Kordiimonadaceae bacterium; assembly: GCA_018660225.1. Lineage (GTDB taxonomy): Bacteria > Pseudomonadota > Alphaproteobacteria > Sphingomonadales > Emcibacteraceae > Pseudemcibacter. The sequence continues at coordinate 27,650 of JABJKT010000110.1, read as the reverse complement.
ATCAGAATAAATCCGCTACTGCCAGAAAATATACCCCTAAACGAAAATGAGAATTATCGGCGGGAAATATCGGGGTAAAAAACTAATCACCCCAGATGGCGAGCGGATCAGACCAACCACCGACCGCATGCGCGAAACATTATTTAATATGCTAGAGCACGGCAGTGGCCCCGGCATCCGTGGCTCAAAAATTCTTGATCTTTTTGCCGGAACGGGCGCCCTTGGCATAGAAGCCTTATCGCGCAGTGCAGCGCATGTCACTTTCATCGATAATGATCCGCGTTCCATGAAGCTGATCAAACAAAACACAGCCCTAATTCAAAAACCTGAAAATACCACTTATTTGACCACGGACAGCAAAAAAATCAACAAAGCCCTAGGCCCGTTCGACATCATATTCATCGACCCTCCTTACAATAAAGCAATGATAGTGCCGGTTCTCACCAACATTCACGAGCAGGAATTACTTTCACAGAACGGCAACATCATCATTGAATATCCATCCAGCGAAAATATTGAAATACCTGATTATTTTAGTGAAATTAAAAGTAAGAAAATGGGCGAGGCGAGTTTCTCAATTCTTGAGCACTCTGTCTAACGTCGTCCAAAAAGTCTTTCAACATCACTAAGCTTTAGCTCAACATATGTTGGTCTTCCGTGGTTGCATTGGCCGGAGTGGGGGGTGGCTTCCATTTCGCGTAAGAGCGCGTTCATTTCGGCGGTGGCCATACGGCGACCAGCGCGCACGCTGCCGTGACAGGCCATGGTGCTGCAAACTTCTTCCAGTTTTTCTTTTAAGGATAACGCCTGATTAAGTTCTGCTATTTCATCGGCAAGATCACGGATCAGACCAGCAATATCCGTATCGCCAAGCAAGGCCGGAAATTCACGTACGACAATAGCACCTTCACCGAAGGCTTCAAATATCAGACCGAGGCCTTCTAGTTCTTCCTGTCTGCTCATCAGTCTGTCAACGGCAGATTGTTCAATTTCCACCACTTCGGGAAGCAGCAGCACTTGACGCGGGATATCGCCGCCAGCCATATGTTTTTTCATGCGCTCATAAACAAGTCTTTCATGAGCCGCATGCTGATCAACGATGATGATGCCACTTTCAGTTTGCGAAATAATATAGGTTTCATGAAGCTGGCCACGCGCCGCACCAAGGGGGAATTTTGACAAATCCTCCGGGGCAGTGCCATAGCTTTCAATTTCAAGGGCTTCGTTTCTGCCCATGGGGGCTAAAAAGGCTTCTGTGTCAGATGAAAGCGGCGCTTGATAGTCATATGAGCGTTCCGCTAATCCGCCAGACATATTTGATGTGGGCATTTGCAGATATTGCTGCCTGCCTGAATGGTACGGCATGGTCGGGCTATGCTGCTCAGGCGTAAAGGCACCAAGGGCAGCATTTGATACGGAGGTTGAAGCGCGATGACCGGCCTCTGATAATGCGTGACGTAGTGCGCCGACGATAAGTCCTCTGACCACGCCGCTTTCACGGAAACGAACTTCTGCTTTAGCCGGATGAACATTAACATCGACCATGTCCGTCGGCACTTCGAGGAAAAGGGCGAGAACCGGATGTCTGTTACGGGCAAGAAAATCCATATAGGCGCCGCGCACGGCACCATTTAAAAGCTTGTCCTTAACGGGACGACCATTGACGAACAAATATTGCTGCTGGGCGTTACCACGGTTATAAGTGGGAAGACCAGCATATCCGGTTAGTTTAAAACCTTCACGCTCGGCATTAATCTCTAGAGCATTTTCAGTGAATTCTGCGCCAAGTATAGCCCCAAGGCGGCGAAGACGTGTATCAAGCAGCTCACCTTGCGCGGCGGATACCTGAAAGGCGCGTTTCTCACCGTTATAAAGTGAAAAGGCAATATCCGGGTTAGCCATACTGAGGCGTTTTATTACATCAAGGGTTTGTGAAAATTCGGTTCTGTCGGTTTTAAGGAACTTAAGTCGGGCCGGTGTTGAATAAAATAAATCCCGCACTTCCACATGGGAGCCGTGATTTAAGGCTGTTGGCTCGGGTGCTGATTTGCGGCCGCCTTCAATGGATATCTTCCAAGCATCATCGCTGCCCTGTTCTCTGCTTTTAAAGCTAAACCTGCTTACGGAAGCAATAGAAGGTAACGCCTCCCCGCGAAAACCCATAGTGACGATATTTGAAAGATCATTTTCCTGTAATTTAGAAGTGGCATGCCGCTCCACGGCAAGGGTCAGTTCACCGGCGCTCATACCATGGCCATCATCGGCGACACTTATTAGCGTGCGCCCGCCATCCTGCATCACCACATCAATATTTTTTGCACCGGCATCAATAGAATTTTCAACCAGTTCCTTCACGGCGCTGGCCGGGCGTTCGATAACCTCGCCAGCAGCGATCTGGTTTATGGTGTTTTCTGAAAGGAGGCGAATGGCCAAAGCTTAGTTCTCCGTAGCATTCACATTTTAAATCCTGCGCGTCAGGGAGCTCTACTTGAGCTTAATTTTCGCCGAATAGTGCGCGCCTTGCGATTTCTTTTGGATCAATTACGTCTTCAAGATCCTGTGTAGGGCCATCCGGTGTCAAATGAAACTCAGGCGGCATAGATAGCGGTGCATTCTTTAGAACCATATATTCATCAGGTGCACTTTTGCCGCCACAGCCTGTTAGAGCTGATAAAACACCAAAAGTAACAGCGAGTACAACAAATTTGTTTTTCATAATCATAAACTTCATTCTTGTTCATTTTGACCTTTGGCATCACCGCCAAAAGTCGAATTAAATATTAGTAGCACAGCTCCGACAAATATAAAACTATCCGCTACATTAAATACAGCAAAATACCACTCATTCCAGTGAAACTGGAAAAAATCAGCAACTGCGCCAAATTTCACCCGGTCATAGATATTACCAAAAGCACCGCCAATAACAAGTCCAATAGCTCCGGATAATAAAAAATTCTTTGCAGATTTTAGCCAATAAATCAACACAGCAACAATGATCAAGTTAAGGACGACCAGAGCCCATCTGCCAAAATCACCTTCTGCCGATAAAAATCCGAAGCTTACGCCCCTGTTCCAAACCATTACAACATCAAATATTGGCAGAATTTCGACAACACCTTTATTTGGCAGATCAAAAACATCAATGAACCACCATTTGCTGATGCGGTCGATCATAAAAGCAATTAATGCTGAAATTGCGCCGACCTTAATCATTGCTTAGAGTGCCTCCACCGCATCGGCGCAACGCCCGCAGATATCATCATGGCCCGAAATACTGCCAACTTCGGGTAGTACTTGCCAGCAACGCTCGCATTTTTCACCGTCCGAAAGCGTGCTAATAACGGCCACGTCTGCCGTATCTTCCATCGTAAAGGCCCCTTCAGGAGCCTCACCCTGGATCATTGTCGCGCTGGATGTGATTGATACTTCCGCAAGATCAATCCCTTCAAAGGCATCAATATAGCCGCTATCTTTCACATAAACCTGCGCAGTTGCCTGCAAACTTGATCCAATTCTTTTTTCGCGCCGTTCAATTTCAAGTGCACCGGTTACCACTTTGCGAAGTGTGCGAATTTTTTCCCATTTAGCACCAAGGGCGTCATCTTTCCACGTGCTTGGAATGTCATGGAAAGTCTGTAAATGAACGCTGCCGTCTTCACTTGGGAAGCGCGACTGCCAAATTTCTTCAGCGGTGAAGACGAGAATAGGGGCGAACCATTTTGTCACTATTTTGAAAACTTGGTCGAGGACAGTCCGTGCCGCGCGGCGACGCAATGTCATTTTAGCATCGCAATAAAGCGCATCTTTACGAACATCAAAATAAAAAGCCGACAGATCAACGGAACAGAAATTATAAAGTGCGTTATAAACCCGGTGATAATTATAATCATCAAATCCTTTGCGGACCTTTTCATCCACTTCGGTCAAGCGGTGAAGCACCCAACGTTCTAATTCCGGCATTTCATCAATAGGCAGGATTTCGCATTCTTCAAATTCCGCCAGATTACCGATCAGGAAGCGCATGGTATTACGGATTTTACGGTATGCTTCGGCTTGGTTTTTAATAATCTCTTCACCGATGCGGTGTTCATTGAAATAATCGGTTGATGTCACCCATAAACGAAGAATATCAGCACCGTACTGTTTAATCATTTTAAGAGGATCAACACCGTTACCGAGTGATTTAGACATTTTCTTGCCGTCTTTATCGAGTGTAAAACCGTGGGTTAATACCTGATCATAAGGCGCATCACCCCGCGTTCCACACGACTCGAGCAATGAAGATTGGAACCAACCACGATGTTGGTCCGTCCCTTCAAGATATAAATCTGCACTACGTTTGCCTTCGCCGCGACTAAGCTCATCACGTTTTTCAAGCACGAATGAATGAGTAGATCCACTATCAAACCATACATCCAAAATATCCGTTACCTGTTCATAATCATCGGCGTTATATTGATCACCAAGAAAAACTTGTGCATCCGTGGTGTACCATGCATCCGCACCACTTTCTTCAATGGCGCTCGCGATGCGAACATTAACGTCTTCGTCTTTTAAAAGCTCATTAGTCCCTTTATGAACAAAGACAGTAATCGGCACACCCCAGGCACGTTGACGGGACACAAGCCAGTCCGGACGGTCTTCAACCATGGCACTCATTCTATTTTTAGAATTACCCGGTATCCAGCGAACACTATCCACTGCCTTCATAGCATTTTCACGCAGATCATTGGTTTGCATTGAAATGAACCATTGCGGCGTATTACGGAAAATAAGCGGTGCTTTTGATCGCCAGCTATGAGGATAACTATGAACAATTTTTGACCGTGCGAGAAGCGCGCCAACTTTGACCATTTCTTCACACACATGATCATGAACTTTATAGACATGCTCACCGGCAAACATCGGGATGTTATCATAGTATAAACCGCCTTCATCAACAGTAAACGGTGTTTCAAGGCCGAACTGTTGCCCAACTTCAAAGTCTTCCTGACCGTGGCTAGGGGCAATATGGACAAACCCTGTACCGGCGTCGGTCGTTACATGGAAACCTTCAACCACAAGCACATCATAATCATACCCTTGGCCGTGCCATGGATGATGACAGACGGTTCCTTCAAGGTCTGATCCTTTAAAGGTGGTAATTTCTTTCGTTGCCGTTACACCAGCGCGGCTGGAGAACTCTCCAAGCAGTGCATTGGCCAGAACGATTTTCTCACCGACTTTAACGCGTGAGTTTTCTTCAACTTGCGTGACTTCAACTAATTGATAATCAAAATCCTTGCCGTATGCGATGCCGCGGTTACCGGGCATAGTCCAAGGTGTGGTTGTCCAGATAACTATTTTTGTGCCGATAATTTCAGCAACATTTGATTTCACCACGTTAAAACCGATATCGATCATATGTGATGTATGATCCTTATATTCAATTTCAGCTTCGGCAAGGGCGGTTTTCTCAATAACCGACCACATAATTGATTTTGATCCACGGTAAAGACCGCCGTTCATAAGAAACTTAAGAAGTTCACGCACGATTTGTGCTTCACTGTCAAAATTCATAGTAAGGTACGGATCGTCCCAGTCACCAAAAATACCAAGCCGTTTAAACTGTTCCTTTTGAACACCAACCCACTTTTCAGCAAAGGCCCGACATTCGCCCCGAAATTCAACCGGGTCAACTTCGTCTTTGTTCTTACCGGCATTTTTATATTTCTTTTCGATCATCCATTCGATCGGCAAGCCGTGGCAATCCCAACCCGGAACATAAGGTGCATCTTTACCAAGCATTTGCTGCGTGCGCACAATAATGTCCTTAAGGATTTTATTCATAGCATGACCCATATGAATATTACCGTTAGCGTAAGGTGGGCCGTCATGAAGTATATAACGCTCACTATCCTTACTGCTTTCACGAATACGGTCATAGATACCAATATCGTTCCAGCGTTCCATCCACTGCGGTTCACGGTTAGGCAAGTTTCCCTTCATAGGGAAATCTGTCTTAGGTAAGAAAATAGTATCGCGGTAATCTTTGGTCATAGCTTCACTTAATAAATATTATAAAAAAATTTTTAACTGTGTAGCAACTTGAGCACCCTTATGTCGAGCTTATTTTATTATAAGTGTTCCTCAAGCCTTGGAGAGGAAATAAAAGATTGCTGATTTTGCGGCAATGCTAGTAATTCACGGGCCGTGACACAGTCTTTTTCAATCTGGGCTTTTAAACTTTCAAGACCATCAAACTTCATTTCCGGTCTGATAAAATCAACAAATTCCACTTTAATGAGATGTTCATATATATCGTGATCAAAGTCAAATATATGACTTTCTAAAAGCACATCTTTTTTATCAAACGTCGGTCGCCTACCCACATTTGCCACAGCATCCCAAACACCTATATGTTCGCCTGCCTCAATGATAATCCGCACAGCATAAACGCCGTATTTAGGTTCAATATAGCCATCAAGAAACAAATTGGCCGTTGGAAAATTAATCGTTCTGCCCCTTTGGTCACCTTTTCTGACATGTCCTTCGACGTGCCACCAATGACCTAACCGGTCAGCGACCTTCCTGACATCTCCCGCCTCAAGGGCGTCTCTGATATTGCTTGATGAATAAATATGATCATCTTCCATGACTTTCTCTACCACTGTCAGGCCGAATTGTTCTTGGCTTGAAAGCCAACCAAGTACATTTACCCCACCGCGCCTTCCAGCGCCAAAGCAATAGTCATAGCCCACAACAATATGAAGGGCGCCAATTTGCTCTAGCAGTAAATCAAGCACAAAATCTTCCGCCTCCATGGTGGCGAGGTTTTTATCAAACGGCAGGACGATGAAATGGTCAACGCCAAAATTTTCTAGCAAATGTGATTTGGTGCGAAATGAATTTAAGCGAAATTCTTTTTGGCTGGGATTAAAATACATCCTTGGATGTGGTTCCATACTTAAAACAGTTAACGTGGTCCTGAGCTCACTGGCAATCTTACCCGCCGCACCAATAACTTTCTGATGCCCTTTGTGAAATCCGTCGAAATTTCCCAGCACAATAACAGATCCCCTACAGTCACTGGGAAAAGAATGAACATGTCTGAATATCTTCATAGAATACTGTCTTTTATTATCTCGTTGATTGGGTAATTGTGATTTAATTGAACAGACTAATCCAAGTTAATCATTAATTATAGTTATTTTCCGGGTATTTTTTAACAAATTACATATATTTTTAATAATATTTGCATCATTTATCATTCTATTAACCCTTTTTTTAGTCTCTAGGTCTAGTTTGGTTCTATTCATTGGTGATTTCGTTGATACTACTAGTGGAAAATAATTTTAACCATAAATAAGGACGGGAAAAAAATGGCCGTAAATATGGATTTATCCATCTTAATAGTAGATGATTATAAAACAATGTTGAGAATTATTCGTAATTTGCTTAAGCAACTTGGTTTTCATAATGTAGATGAAGCAACAGATGGTGCAGAAGCACTTAATAAATTACGTGGCAAAAGCTACGATTTGGTTATTTCTGATTGGAATATGGAGCCTATGACAGGTTATGAGCTCCTTAAAGAAGTACGTTCTGACGACATTCTTAAGGCGCTACCATTTATTATGGTAACGGCTGAATCAAAAACAGATAACGTGATCGCTGCCAAAAAAGCTGGTGTTAACAATTATATTGTTAAACCATTTAATGCCGCGACACTAAAATCAAAACTCTCTAGTGTGCTTGGAGATTTTTAATGTCATCAGGATTATTGCCAGACCATATTGGGCCACTTGTAGATAGATTACGGGCTGGCGATCATCTACCTATTGCTCTTCCGGACGTTGCCGCGGTTACCGAAGTTCTTATGCGTTCGCTTGAAAGCTATTTTAAATCAATTGACCTTACACTTTATAAAGAATGTCAGGACCTCGCTGATTATATTGAAGATGCTCGTTCTGAGATTTCTTCTCTGTCAGCGACTGATGACGATGGTGTGGGAATTCCACGCGCTGGTAAAGAACTAGACGCTATTGTGGAAGCTACAGAAGGTGCTACTGATACGATCATGCAAGCCGCTGAAGATCTGATGAGTTTCGACAGCGATAATTTCGATGAATATAAAGATCACATAAATAACGAAGTGATGAAAATATTTGAAGCATGCTCTTTCCAGGATATTACAGGTCAGCGGATCAGCAAGGTTGTTAAAACTCTAAATGATGTTGAAGAGCGTGTTGGCAAATTGATCTCTATCCTTGGTGTTACCGGGATTACTGCTGCTGGGAATGGAAATACCTCTATATTGGATAACGGTGATAGCGAAGTTAGTGATGAAGATCTCCTCAATGGTCCAGCGCTGGCAGGTGAAGGTATTGATCAAAACGAAATTGACAGCCTTTTAGATGGCGGCTTTGATGCACCCAGTGCAGCCGTTTCACAAGAGGAAGCAACACCAGAACCAGAAGAAGTACAGGCTGCTGAGCCAGAAGCCCAGGCTGAGCCAGAAGAAGTACAAGCTGCTGAGCCAGAAGCCCAGGCTGAACCAGAAGTACAAGCTGCTGAACCAGAAGCGCAACCTGCTGTAGAAGCCGCTGCTGAAGAAGTAGCGGTGGCCGAAGCGGATAGTGCTGATGATGTTGAGGCTGACGTAGTCAAAACCGAAAACAAAGAAACATCACAACAAGATATCGACAGTTTATTTGGGTGAATTTATTTAAAGTTTGCTTGTAATATCACTACTGAGTACCGGTTCGCCAAATAAATAACCTTGTCCACGGTCAATGCCACAGTCCAGTATTTCAACGAGCTTGTCATCGCCTTCTATTTTCTCGATGATGACTTCTATGTCGTATCTTTTATAGGCTTCTTTAATATCGCCACGTTCAATATCAATATTATCATCAAGAAGAAGATCCGGATTTAATTTTACATATCTGAAATACCGGGCGGCGAGATCAGCTAAATCATGGTTTAGCGTTTGTACGTTATCCATTGAGAAACGAAACCCACGCTTACCCAAACTAGCAAGTGATTCCCATATTCTATTGGGCTGTCGCTGGACATCTTGCTGAGTAAATTCAAACACAAGTCGGTTAGCAAGCTCGTGATTATCGAGCATGAAATCAACAAATTGCGGGAAAAAATCCTTATCATTTAACGAGACCGAGGAAATATTGCAAAAGAAGCGCATATTGGGTTTTCTTGTTCCTAGCCGCCTAATAACCTGAATACATCTAAATAAAAGTAAATTATCCAAAGTACTAACCAAGCCAGAATCTTCAGCAAGTTTGATATATTGCGACGGAAAGATAACCTCTCCCTTATCATCACGCACCCTTGAATAAGCTTCATAGTGCATGACCTTACGGGACGGTAGAGATACGATCGGCTGTAAATAAAGATCAATTCTGTTATCTTCAAGCGCATAATGCATCACATTCAGAATTTCATCGGCTTCCCGGTCTTGGCCGTGACTTAATTCTAATGACAGTGGTTTACCATCGACATCTATTGAGCCAGAGATCGACCTGCCTGATTTATCAACCACCTGACTAAGCAAGGTTTGCAGCAGACGCATTTCATTGACGATCTCATTATTTTGGCTTTTTGCACTTACCTTAACTTGTTCCCGAAGTTTAGTTGTTTCTTCTTTGGTTTGCTCCAAATGATCCTGATAAACTTGATAATCCTGATGAAGCGCCATGAGCCTCTGTGTCGCGTCCTCTTTATTAGAACGCATGACATAAATTACATGGATCTGTACACCTAATAAAAATACACCGCCGCCCACTATTTTAGATGAAATTGGTCCTAATTCAGGAAAGACCACCGCAGCCATAATAGAGGCAAAGACGGAAATAATGACATTACCTAGTATGAGAATGATATGTACCGTTGCATTCATTTGAGTATCCAAAAATCTATACTTTATCTTAATCGACAAATTATTGTTTTAAATCAATAGCATTACGATAGAACATATCACAAGTTCAATCAAGAAAAGTAACCATATAAAAAAGGCATCATTTAAACGCCCTTTTTTATTTTTCTAATAATTGGTTCTAATCTTCGAGTTTGATGATATTTAGTTTTTTTGCGCCCATAAAAAAACAGGGTGATAAAAATCACCCTGTTTCAATTTCACTATGTAAAAGAATATTAAGAGAGATATTCTCTGATATCTTTAATTCTTCTTTCTTCTGCATCTACATATCTAAGAAGATTACGAGCCATGGTTTCTGATCTCTCATCCTTCGCGGCTTCACGGAAAGAATTGCGGGCATCATCAAATTTCTCAAGCGCTAAATAAGCTTGACCTTGCAATAAGCTAGATTGATCAGCACGTCTAAGACCGCCTTTAGTAAGGGCCTTTTCAATAGCCGCCGCAGCCTCTTCATATTCATCTAAATTAAGATAAACATTGGCGAGGCGCATATACAGATTACCATCATCAGACATATCTGCAGCTTGCGTAAGCGGAGCCACAGCATCAGCCATATCTTTACCGTTGATATGGGCGGTTGCCTGTAATTCAAGGTTCCGTTGAGACTTCTCAGACACACCATCTTCTATAGATTTAGACATGGTTTTAGCCGCTTGGTAAGGGCTTTCATGATAAAGAAATAACTGGGACATTGTTTCTAGTTCCCGCGCACTATCTAACATTCCTTGACGGAAAGCCAAATCAAAAGTAGCGAACTGCTTCTTTTCCAGTAACAGTGCATCTTCTTCGGAGATACCATCTTCAGAAGCGGCCTGAGAATAAAGGCCGGATAGTTGAGTCCAGTATTCCTTTTTAGGCCATCTAGTCGCAAGTAACTCACCGTAAAAAACAACTTTATCAATTTCTTCGAGATTATTATGAATTGCTCTAAGAACAGCATACCAGTTTTCTTTGTCTTCCTTGCCATCAGCTTTTGCTTTTATAATGGCCCAATTTAGGAATTCAATTGAATTTCTGAAATATTTTTCTGCGGCAACAGGAATATCTTCCAAATCCAAAGCTGATGCATAATAAACATTCGCTAACACAACAATATTAGTAATAGAAGGTGTCGGCTGATATTTAAGCCAATCCTCAAAATAACTTATTGCGAGTTCATTATTACCATTAGAAAATTCAATCTGACCAACAATAAATGTCATCTGATCTCTTTGAGCATAGGAAATAGATTCCATTGCCAAAATATTCTTATAATAACCAAGAGCCTCGTCTATATTGTCCTGATTTTGCGCAACGGCAGCCATCAATTGATAAAAAGATGTAAGCTCAGTGGAATTAAGTCTCTCTAGATTCTGTTTTTTAAGCAGAAGCATAGCCTCACCATATTGTGGTGGTTCTAGTTCCATAAATTCCTGAACTTTAGTCAGAGTTTTAAAAGCTCTTTCATTCATTCCTGGCATTGAGCCAATTCTTGGACGAGCAATACGAGCGGCCAAAGCCTCAGCAGCACGTTCCTCTGAAGCCATTGTAGAGGTCTGCGCGAAAGCTTCTTGTCCCGTGAAATCGGCCACAGTTGGTAGAATTGAAGCTGTTGCGCTAATGACTGTTATGGCTGTCGCCGTCAAAAGTGTCTTCGTTAGTGTCTTAAAATTTTGCATATTCAAATACCCTTTCTCGGCTTAGCCTTCTAAAGTAAACTCGATACGAACCCGAACACCTGTAACAGCAATCGGTTCGCCATCAACAACGCGTGGCTTATATCTGTATTTCTGAGCCGCTTTAACGGCAGATCTTTCAAACATTTTATGGCTTGATTCAACAACTGTCACAGCGTCGGTTGTTCCTTCCGATGTTACGGTAAACATAACAAGGACGTAACCTTCAACGCCATTTTCAGCGGCGCGAGCAGGATATTGTGGATTAACACGAACGATCGGAAGATATTCTCCGTCCGTCGCGGAAAATCCGCCACCACCAGAAGATATCGGCGCAACTTCCATTGCTGTAGTACCGATCTCAACACCACCACCAACATTATCAACTGATGCTGACATATCAATAGACATGTCCGGAGCTGCTTCGACTGCTTCAGGGATATCAGGTTTACGTTCAATTTGACGTACATCTTCAATGGCCCTTACTTGACCCATTTCAACGCGAATTCTCTTACCTGGGTCTTCTAATTCGATATCACCTGTAGCAATAAGCCACTGCATTCCGAAAAATAATCCAAAAGTAATTAATGCTGCGAAACTAAATGAAATAGCATACCGTGCAATCATTGTACTCTCCTTTAGTTAAGTTGTGTTGCTAGCACATGGTCCGTATAACCGGCTGAGTTAAGCGAATCCATAATTTCTGCAACAATACCTGTTGTTGATTTTATGTCTGCCTGAATAACAATAGTGCCTTCAGGATTTTCCGCCTTAAGACGTTCCACATTAGCACGAACAGCACGAACGTCAATGCGACGCTTTTCCATCCATACCTCATCGCCATCTGTAACGGCAATCATGATATTTGCTTTTTCTTGTGGTTCCCCGCTTGAGCCTTCAGGACGGTTAACTTCGATACCAGCTTCTTTCAAGAAGGAGGCAGTAACGATGAAGAAAATCAGCATGATAAACACGATGTCAAGCATCGGTGTCATATCAATTGCAGCTTCATCTTGGGCTTTTTTATGTTTACGCATTTTATCTCTCTTAATGATCCATTGTTAAATGGTCTTCGACCAACTCGGCTTCTTTGTTTACACGTGCTTCTATGTATGAAGCTGCAAACACCCCTGATAGGGCGCCAACCATGCCGGCCATCGTCGGGATCGTCGCTTTGGAAATGCCCGCAGACATCGCCTTAACATTTGCTGATCCCATTACTGAAAGTACGTCGAAAACCTCAATCATACCCCACACGGTTCCCAGTAGACCCATAAGCGGGATAACGGCAACAAGCGTTTTGATGTGAGAAAGATTTCCACGAAGATCCATATTAATTTGACTAATCATGCCTTCACGAATTTTATGGGCGTACCAGGAAGTGCGCTCAGTGCGCCCTTCCCAAGTACCCATAACTTCATTCACTTGGCGATTATGGCCGGTTTTGAAATAAATCATCCGTTCCAAAACCATAGCCCATAATACTAATATAGCAATGAAGATCACCAATAGAACAGGGCCACCCCTCTCCATAAAATCGCGAACTAGTTCATATGCAGTTACTAGGGCTAACATGATTAAGCACCTCCACGCTGTTCAGCGTGTACGGCAATAATACCGGCACTTTGTTCTTCGATTGTATGTACGATTTTCATGCTCATACCGTTCACAAGTGAGTGAAGGAAAAGCATTGGAAGCGCAACACAAATACCAAGAACTGTTGTCATCAACGCAGCGGAAATACCACCGGCCATAACTTGAGGATCACCAGTACCGAAGAGTGTCATTGCCTGGAAGGTTTCGATCATACCAGTCACTGTACCAAGTAGTCCCATAAGAGGAGCGATAGCAGAGATTAGTTTGATCATTGTCAGGAAGCGTTCAAGCGGCGGCATTTCTTTCAAAATGGCCTCATCAATTTTCAGCTCCAATGTTTCAACATCGGCGCCTCTGTTTGCTTCATGAACCGCTAGTACACGACCAAGTGGGTTATTTTCGCTAACAGTTTCGCTACGAATTTGACCTTTTACTTTGCCGCTTGCAATTGATAGATAAATCACACGCTCAAGGAAAAGCAACAATCCGATACCACCAACGATAATAATTAGATTACCAATTGTACCACCTTGTTCGATACGCTCTTCAATACCTGGTTTCTGAATAAGAAGCGCAAGAATTGAACCACGTGATGGATCAAGACCGAATGCAGCAAAACCGGATGTCGCATCTTGCAAGCCTGTAGCAGAATCTCTGTAACGCGCTTCTGGTTGACTATCAAGTTCAGCAACAAGTCCTTGTTCATATTTAAGGTACTTACCGTCCATGGCAATATTAAATATGCCAACACGTGTCACAGGAACATTTACTTCAGAACCATCATTCATTTTAACAGCACGGTCAAAAGTAACAACACGGCCCTGTTCAGTCATTTCACGCTGTACTTCGTACCAAAGGCGCTCAATTTCTTCAATGCTAGGAAGTTGAGTTCCAGAGGAAGTTTTCTGAATAAGATTAGTAATAAACTCTTCGCGACCTTCAAACTGGGTAGATGTCAATGAAGCTTCAAGACGTGAACGTGTGTCACCTGAAACTAATTGAAGAACACCAAGCACTTCTTTAAGAGCACCAAGTTCATTTGTAAAATCCTGCTCAAGTTCAGCGAGCTGATCATCGTTTGATTGAAACTGTGCTTCAAGTTGATCAGAACGACGCTCTTCAGCACGTTGAGATGCTTGAGATTCAGCAAGTAAACCAGCTTGTCTGTCTTGTGCGCCAGTAAACTCGGCTTCACGTTGACGGTACTCGGCGGTTTCATTTACTTTACCTTGGCGAACAATTTCAAGCAGAGCATCAAGATTTGTTTCTTGTGCCGTTGCGACAGAAAAAAGGCCACTTAACGTTAAAGCAACAATAATTTTTATTAGATTTCTCATTGTGCAGTTCCTTTCGTCGGCGCTATTATTGGTAGTAACAGTAAAGTATTTTGAGGAGCTTTACCGTTCGCCATTCTAATCGCAATACTCATTGATCTTTGGTAAGTCGCTTCGTCAACAACTTCAAACGCTCTAGTCTCTTTATTATAAGCGCCAGAAACCAAACCATCTGTTGTTTGATAAAGTAGTGCTACACGACCAACCATAAGCATATCAACAAATCTTTCGACACCGTTAATATCCATAGTTTGTTGGTAGCTTTGGAAAACCCCGCCGTAATCACTTTCAATTTGATACAGCTCAAATACGCTACGGAATCTTTCAGAAGCGTCCACATCAGGGTCAGTCATCAGATCTTTAACCCGGTCAAGGCCAGCGAGACGTGTTTCCATTTGAAAAGGAATATCGTTATTAATGAATTGTTCCAAACCGTCAACCATTCTTACCAGTAACGGCTCGACTTGACGTTTAATGTTTGTAACATTTTTAATGTTTTCGGTTAATTCTTCCATTGCCTGCATTTGACGTTCAACGGAGCGATCCATTTGAGCGTTATATACTTTAAGACCGTCTACTGTTTTCAATACGTTTTTGTATTCAGTAATAATCTTATCAGTATCGTCGACAATTGCGTCTACGCGCTCTTGCGATTCTTGTGCAATTACGTTTGCAGATATTCCTTCGTCAAGAATATCACTTAATGCAGTTTGCCCAATAGCCGCAGTTCCTATTGATAAGGATCCTGCTGCTACGAAGGCTGAAAGAACAACTGTTCTTACTCGATGCTTAATCATGCGTCTTCCTACAGCTTAATTTGAATTGTTATGGTTAAACCACTTAATGTGGCATTAGTTTTACAAAGTGATTTTGTAAGTGATAGATCAAGAATATTATCCATAAGGTTATAATATTTGCCCTTTAAACTATTCTGTAACCCCATCGCTTACTCCTCCCTTTTGTCGTATTCATCTTTTTGGTTTTTTATAATTATACTATATTTTTTTTCAAAACCAGAGATAATATTTGTTAAATCGTTTAATTAATTTTTATCGATACTAAAAAATATTTAGTCACTGCTCCTCCCAGAGCTAATATCTTGGACTGCGCGTACACTATCTCATAACCTATTCTAATTTCAAGACCTGCTTAACGTCAAATTTAAAAAAACATACTTTGTGAAGTTATAATTACTAATTATAACTGGCTTTAGAGTGCCATCTAGTTAAATAAAGCTATTATTTGCAGATAGTTATAACTACAACACCTAATCTTAAGTGATGATATTTAAAAAGATTATTTCCCATTCAATATCACATAAAAGTGACAAAAATGTGATCAAATCTAGCAATAGCTATGATTTTCAATGGTTAATTTTGGAATTTTATAAAAAAGAGATTCGCCAAAGTCATTTTCTCACTAAAAAATTAAAGACTTTGCGCAACAGATAGAACGAAGCCTTCATGTAGCTTCGAATGATGGATTAAGAATGGGTTCTTACAAGGTTTACAGCTTGAAGCACTTCGTCCCATTTATTTTCAACGCATGTTTGCCTCGCAGCAGTAACGCCAAAACGCTTAATAAGCTGATGCGCGAGTTCGCGCTTATACTCAAAATCACCTTTTACTGGATAATTACTCATTTGATCTTCTCCGGTTACCATAATTTTACTCCTAAACAACAGATGTACTCATAAAATATCTGACATTTATTGCCCTACATTTTTACATTCTAGATATAAAGTATGAAAACCACGTAAATAATTTGCTACAATTTTAATTAAAATTGCAAAGAAAGATTTTAATGGCTCGAGGCCTTATGCTACTCTATTGCGACGACATGATTATTTTTAAGGCATTTTCCGATTTTTGACTTAGGTCAATGAATCTATGGCTCATAAAGATTAATCAATATATTATCCAAATTTATGGATATTTGCGGGGAGGGGTTTCTCGCCTTAAGGATAAAAACATATAAATTTTAATAACAGGTTTCAAAATGACCTTTCAAAATGATCCACCAGTCGTAAGTAGACTTACGCAATCACTAACAGCTTCATGTCTGGCGCTTGGAATAATATTTGCGATCTTAATTGCTGCCAAAACGTCTTCAGGCGCTATGCAATTTCATGCATTTATTATTATTGCCGCTTTTCTTGCAGGCATCATTGCCATATTTAATCTCGGCGGCCGCATTAATGACGACAATGCCAAAGCATCGCCGTCCGGTGTTTATTATAACAACACGATCGTAAAATACGGTGTCATTGCCTCTGCCTTCTGGGGCATTGCCGGTTTTCTCGTTGGTGATATACTTGCATGGCAGTTGGCCTTTCCTGTTTTAAACTTTGATCTTCCCTGGACTAACTTCGGAAGACTTAGGCCGCTTCACACATCTGCGGTGATTTTTGCATTTGGCGGAAACGTTCTGATTGCCACTTCATTTTATGTTGTGCAGCGAACCTGTAAAGCGCGCCTTGCCGGCGAGATTGCACCATGGTTTATATTTTGGGGCTACCAGCTCTTTATAGTACTTGCGGCAACCGGATATCTGCTTGGTGTTACCCAGTCCAAAGAATATGCAGAACCAGAATGGTATGTTGATCTTTGGCTAACAATTGTCTGGGTTACTTACCTGTTCGTTTTCCTTGGTACATTATGGCGCCGCCGCGAGCCTCACATTTACGTGGCAAACTGGTTTTATCTGGCTTTCATCGTAACGGTAGCAATGCTACATCTTGTTAATAATGCAACGGTTCCAATTTCATTTGTTGAACCGAAAAGCTATACAATTTTCGCCGGTGTTCAGGATGCTCTTACCCAGTGGTGGTATGCTCATAACGCTGTTGGCTTCTTCCTGACCGCAGGTTTTCTTGCCATTATGTATTATTTCGTACCCAAACGCGCGGAACGTCCTATTTATTCATACAGACTTTCAATCGTCCATTTCTGGTCACTGATCTTTCTATATATATGGGCCGGTCCTCATCACCTTCATTATACAGCCCTTCCCGACTGGGCGCAGACACTAGGTATGACATTCTCTGTTATGCTGTGGATGCCATCTTGGGGCGGAATGATTAATGGTCTTATGACACTTTCCGGTGCCTGGGATAAACTAAGAACTGACCCCGTCCTTAAAATGCTTGTCGTATCTGTAGCCTTTTACGGCATGAGCACTTTTGAAGGTCCGCTTATGTCCATTAAAGCCGTTAACGGCCTGAGCCATTATACGGACTGGACAGTTGGTCATGTGCATTCAGGTGCACTGGGCTGGGTCGCTTATGTCAGCTTCGGTGCTCTTTATTGCCTGACACCTTGGTTATGGGACCGCAAAGGGCTTTACTCCTTAAAACTTGTCAATATGCATTTCTGGATCTCAACCGTTGGTATCCTGCTTTACATCTGTGCCATGTGGGTATCCGGTATTATGCAGGGACTAATGTGGCGCGCTTATACTGAACTTGGTTTCCTTGAATATTCATTCGTCGAAACAGTCGCCGCGATGCAACCTTATTACATCATTCGTGCCGTCGGTGGCCTACTCTTTATCGCCGGAAGCCTCGTGATGATTTATAACTTGTGGCGCACTATTCTCGGTCATTCTGCTAATGAAGCCACACCGGAAAATATTGACAACGCAATCGCCGCACAAGCACTAGGCGAATAGGAGTAAGATGATGAAATTTAAACACGCTATTTTTGAAAAAAACTCCATCATTTTACTGGTTGGTATATTATTGATGGTATCCGTCGGCGGCCTCGTAGAGATCGTGCCTTTATTCTATCTTGAAAACACGATTGAGAAAGTAGATGGCATGCGCCCCTATACGCCGCTTGAACTAGCAGGGCGAAATATCTACATTCGTGAGGGATGCTATAACTGTCATTCACAGATGATCCGTTCAACACGTGATGAAGTAGAGCGCTACGGTCATTATTCACTGGCTGCTGAAAGTATGTATGATCATCCATTTTTATGGGGATCAAAACGTAACGGGCCGGATCTTGCCCGGGTCGGTAATAAATATTCCGACGAATGGCACCGCGAACATATGATAAAGCCAAGCTCTGTTGTTCCGGAAACCATTATGCCCGGCTATCCGTTCCTAGCAGAAAGCGACTTACAGTTTTCTCAAATTGATAAGGATATTAAAGTCAATCAAATGATCGGCGTTCCTTATACGGATGATCAGGTTCTTAATGCGGTTGCTGACTTAAAAGCTCAGCTTGATGAGGACAGCGATGATTACGATGCCTTTATAGAACGGTACCCCTCTGCACAAGTGAGAGACTTTGATGGAAATCCTTCCGAAATTACCGAACTGGACGCCCTGATTGCCTATTTGCAAATGCTCGGCACCTTGGTTGATTTCTCAATCTATAATGAAAATGAAAATAACAGATAGGAGAGCTTTATGACATATCAAGAAGTTTCAAGCTTTTCACAAAGCTGGGGTCTGGTGTTTCTGGTGACAA
This sequence comes from Kordiimonadaceae bacterium, assembly GCA_018660225.1. GTDB lineage: Bacteria > Pseudomonadota > Alphaproteobacteria > Sphingomonadales > Emcibacteraceae > Pseudemcibacter. The sequence continues at coordinate 8,650 of JABJKT010000110.1, read as the reverse complement.
TGTTTGTTATCGCCGTTGTATACGCCCTATGGCCATCAAATAAAGAAAAATTCGACGACGCTGCCAAAAGCTTATTGGATGAGGATTAATCATGTCAGAAGATAAAAAAGAAATAGACGAAGTAAGTGGTGTTGATACCACTGGACATGAATGGGACGGCATCAAAGAATTAAATAATCCCATGCCTCGCTGGTGGGTATATACATTCATTGTTTGTGTGATTTGGGGTTTTGCTTACCAATTTTATTATCCTTCATGGCCATTAATTAACGACTTTTACCATGGGGCTGGCGGTGAAACACAACGTGAAAAAGTTCACGCTGAACTTGCCGTAATTGCTCAGGAAAGAAACCAGTACGCCCAGCGAATGGCAACAATGGACATTGCGGCTATTCGCAATGACAGTAGCCTCTCTATATATGCCCGCGAAGGCGGTGAAGCTGCATTTGGTGACAACTGTGCACCATGTCATGGTACAGGTGCTGCCGGCTTTGTTGGATATCCCAACCTCAATGACGATGAGTGGATCTGGGGCGGAAGTCTTGATGAAATTCAAACTACCATCAATTACGGCATTCGCGGTGTCCATGAAGACACCAGACTTAATGACATGCCAGCATTCTTACGCGATGAGCTACTAGAGCGGCAGGAAATTGACGATCTTACAACGTATGTTGAGGGTTTAACAGATAGCAGCATCAGATCAACGTCAGCAACCCAAGAGCTATTCATTGATAATTGTTCCACATGCCACGGTGAAGACGGCAAAGGCATTCGGGAGTTTGGGGCTCCGGACCTTACGGACGCAATATCACTTTATGTCACAGACAGGGATAGTATCGTTGATATTATTTCATATAGTCGTGGTGGCGTAATGCCAAGCTGGAACGGAAGACTTGACGAGGCAACAATCAAAAGCTTGGCCATTTATGTCCACACACTTGGTGGTGGTGAATAAGTTTACGCAAACAAACTGAAACGGATATAAATCATGAACTCGATATTGGGAGGTACTCAGGTTCATGATATTATCCAATTAACCAGGGTATAACAAAATGGCAGACGATAAAAAAAATGCCAAAACTCCCCCTTCTGATGCCAGCCATCAGAAAATTGAACGTGCAAAAGTTGAAGCTGTTAATAAAGCGGCTGACCGCTCACTTTATGCGCCACGAAAGAAAATTCATCCGCAGCGTACAAAAGGGAAATTCAGAACCTTAAAATGGTTCATGATGGTTTTTACTCTTGGAATTTATTATCTGGCCCCATGGATCAGATGGGACCGCGGCGAAGGGATGCCAGATCAGGCCATTCTCATTGATATTGCAGGTGGGCGTTTTTATTTCTTCGTCATCGAAATATGGCCGCAGGAAGTTTATTATGTCACTGGCCTGATGATTATGGGCGGGATCGCTTTATTTCTTGTTACATCAACGGCAGGACGTATGTGGTGCGGCTATTCCTGCCCGCAAACAATCTGGACAGATTTATTTCTGGTTGTTGAGCGTTTCTTTGAAGGAGAAAGAAACGCCCGTATCAAGCTCGATAAAAGCAAATGGACCTTTGATAAATTATTTAAACGTTTAGCCAAGCACACCGTCTGGATCATTATTGCCTTAATCACTGGCGGGGCATGGGTGTTTTATTTCTCGGACGCGCCGACCCTCGTTAACCAGCTCATAACAAATACCGCCTCTTTTGATGCTTATTTGTGGATCGGCCTGCTCGCGGCATTCACTTATGTCTTTGGTGGTATTGCCCGTGAACAGGTTTGCACATATATGTGCCCGTGGCCACGCATTCAGGCGGTCATGATGGATGAAGAATCGCTCGCGGTGATGTACCGTTATGATAGAGGGGAGCCGCGCGGGCCTCATAAAAAGGATGAAACCTGGGATGGTCGTGGCGACTGCGTACAGTGTAGACAGTGTATGGTCGTATGCCCGATGGGGATCGATATTCGCGAAGGCTTGCAGCTTGAATGTATTCAATGCTCGCTTTGCATTGATGCCTGTAACAACATCATGAATAAAATCGGAAGGCCTGAGGGGCTCATAGCTTATGACAGTCTCAAAAATTTTGAGCGACGTAAAGACGGTGGGAAAAACATATTCCGCATCATAAGGCCCCGTACAGTTATCTATAGTGCTATTCTTCTGATTGTTAGTACGGTAATGCTATACGCTCTCATGAACAGATCAGAAATTGATGTCAATATTCTGCGGGACCGAAACCCATTATTTGTTCAATTATCAAATGGCGACATAAGAAATGGTTACACCATAAAAATTATGAACAAATCTGAGGAAGAGAAGAAATATTCTATTGGCATTAATGGTATTAATAATTCTGAAATTAGTGCAGAAGGAATAAACGACTATAATGAAAGCGGGGCACCGATAATTATTGTAGGGCGGGATAAGCTTAGATCCATTAAGCTCTTTATCGCAGCTCCTAAAAATGACCTTCAAGGCGATAGTACAGAAATTACATTTACCACCAGCGAACTTGAAGGCACGGCGCAGGATATTCAAATGACGACATTTAAAGGACCAAAATGATGGCATCTAATTCAAAAGAATATACAGGAAAAAGAATCCTTGCTTGGTTTGTCGGATTCTTTCTGGTTGTTTTTGCTGCCAACGGCATAATGGCATATTTTGCCCTTAACACATGGACAGGACTAACAACTGATGATGCCTATGTGAAAGGCCTTAATTACAATCAGGAATTAAGTAATGCTGCCGCACAGCAACAATCTGGATGGGAAATTTCAATTTCAGGAAAACCGGAATTTACTGAAGGTAGGCTTGAAGTAACAATTAATCGCCCGGTAGAAAGTTTGCCGCCAATAGACGTAACGGCGACTTTCGTTAGAGCCGTTCAGGAAGGTTTTGATCAAGAGATTACCCTTAGTCACAATGGAAATGGACTATACGGGGCACCGGTTAAATTACCCCTTATTGGGCAATGGGATGTTTTTATTGTTGTGAAACCTCAAAATAACCTTATTTATAAGCTAGAAGATTGGATATTAGTAAAGTAAGGAAATCTAATGCATCAAGCATCACAGGAAGTGTTTAAAATTGAACATTTTGTTGTTGAAGGGTTACATTGCCCCAAATGCATTCGAGAAATCGAAGGTACGTTGGCGGAAAATAAAAAAATAAAAAACGCCCGTGTAAATCTTAGCACCCAAAGGCTCGCCGTTGAATGGAGCCAAGAAACTGATAACGCACTTGCGAGATCAGAAGAGATCATTACTGCGCTTGATAACATTGGCTTTAAAGCCTTTCCTTTTAAAAATGCCAACATTTCTGCAGAGGAAGATAGAGTAAGTAAATCCCTGCTACGGGCAATGGCTGTTTCCGGCTTTGCGGCGGCCAATGTTATGCTGCTTTCTGTTGCGGTCTGGGGCGGCAGCGACATGAATGAAAGCACAAGAAGCCTTATGCACTGGGTTTCGGCCGCAATTGTTCTGCCCGCTGCGGCTTACGCCGGGCAACCATTCTTCAGGTCAGCTTTGGCAGCGCTTAAGGGCAAGCGCCTTAACATGGACGTGCCAATTTCGCTTGCGGTTATTCTCACGTGTGCCATGAGTTTATTTGAAACAATTATTCAAAGTGACCAGACATATTATGACGCTGTGGTGATGTTGCTGTTCTTCTTGCTTATTGGAAGATATCTTGATCAAAAAATGCGCAGTCACGCGAGAAGCGTTGCTCATAATTTAATGAGCTATAAAGTCTCCAAAGCAAGCCTGCTCCATGACGATGGAACCACAGAGGATGTGGCCGTCGAAATGCTGGTGCCGGGCCAGATTATTCAGGTTATTGCCGGAGATAAAATTCCCATTGATGGAAAAGTGGTCAGCGGCGTATCAGACATTGATACAAGTATCGTTACCGGTGAAACAATTCCGCAAAAAACGAAGACAGACGATATTGTTTATGCAGGCACAATAAACCTGAACGGCACTTTATCGATTGAAATTACAGCAACAACTGGTAATACGTTGCTTGATGAAATTATCGTTCTTATGGAAACCGCCGAACAAGGACGTGCTAAATATGTAAAGCTGGCTGACAGAGCCGCGCAAATTTATGCCCCGCTCGTTCACTTTCTTGCAGCAGCAACCTTCCTTGGCTGGCTGGTGCTATCTAATATTGGCTGGGAGCTATCACTGATTAATGCCATTGCCGTGCTTATCATTACCTGCCCCTGCGCGCTTGGCCTTGCGGTTCCGGTGGTTCAGGTGGTGGCGTCAAGCAGACTATTTAAAGCAGGCATACTGGTTAAGGCAGCAGACGGACTGGAGCGGCTCGCCGAAATTGATACGGTAATATTTGATAAAACGGGTACCTTAACGCTGGGTCAGCCCGAACTTGCCAACGGCGATGATGAGACCGTATCGGATTTTAATCTTGAACTGGCGGCAAGTGTTGCCAAAACATCAAGCCATCCGCTGTGCCGCGCGCTGATCGTTGCTTGTCATGACCGTGATCTTCCGACAATTGCAACAACAAGCGAAATTCGCGAAGAGCCGGGCATGGGACTTGAAGCAACTATAAACGGTCTTGAAGTGCGCCTCGGTAACCGTGAATGGTGCGGCATTAATGCCAATTACCTGCCCAATAACCGTTACAGTGAATTATGGCTTAAAGCAAAGGGAGCCACACCGGTGCTGTTTTGTTTTAAAGACCGCATGCGCAGTGACGCTCATGATGTGGTGCAGTGGTTCATTCGCCGGAAGATGAAAGTAATCCTTTTATCCGGTGACCGCAAAGATGTGGTTGAAGAAGCCGCAGAAGAGCTTGGTATAAGCCGCTATAAGCATAGCTGCAAACCACAGGATAAGATCGAAATTATTGAAAGAATGAAAGATAACGGTGATAAAATACTGATGGTTGGTGACGGCATTAATGATGCTCCTGCCCTGAGTGCTGCCGATGTATCCATTTCCCCTTCATCGGCTGCTGAGATTAGCCAAAACGCGGCCGATTTTATATTCCAGTCACAAAAACTCGACACCATCGTTCGCGCCTATCAGGTTTCTGTTAGCAGCCGTCAACTGGTCTTTACCAATTTTGCCCTGGCCGCCATTTATAATATTATTGCCGTTCCTTTTGCTGCAGCAGGAATGTTAACGCCGCTTATTGCCGCCATTGCCATGTCAATGTCGTCGATTGTTGTTACCGGAAATGCCTTACGGCTTAACTTTGAAAAATTATATAAAAGCCACGATGCTTAAGGTCAGATTATGGATATTCTGATATTATTAATTCCAGCAGCACTCTTTTTAGGCCTTGTTGGCCTTGTCGCTTTTATGTGGACGCTTCGAGCCGGACAATATGACGACATCGAAGGCATATCATACCGCGCCCTGTTCGAAGAAGACGACATCGAAAAAGAGCAGAAGAAAAAAGAGGATTAAGCCTTTTTACGGTATATATAAACTGAGCCATATATGGCCGAGCGCAGAATATAACCCATTAAAGCCAGAAACACCCCAAGTAGAGCTTTGCGGTAATTTAAATATTCCGTACTGACCATTGCTTCTTCGGGAAGGGCAAAATAGCTTACCCTGAGGCTAAGGCAGATAACCGCAATCGCCGCCGGGATAAGCGCTTTCATTAAATCAGATCTGCTCACCTCACCTTGATCAATATGCTTATAACTATTGACAATAACGCCGAGCGTAAAAAATATAGCAATAACGATAATGATCATTCTGGCATCCAGGCTTTGTTTAATAATAATTTGCCAGACTATACTAAACTTTTGAAATGCTCCAGCTTATATCTGATAGCCGAGCGCTGAGGAGATATGTTTCTTTAACTCAGGTGCGCCGATTGGTTTTGAGAGGATTTTAAAAACACCGACCTGTTTTGATACTTTAAGAATAAAATCATCACTTTCACCGGTTAGCATTAGAACGGGAATATCCCGCACGCCCGGTATTTTTGAGAGACGAATTTTATTACACAGTTCAATCCCGTCCATGCCGTCCATATGCAGATCGCTAATGATAACATCAGGCCTTTTACTACGGCCAGGATTATTGAGCAATTTCATTGCCTGTAATCCGTTTGAAGCTTCAGAGATATTAAATTTACCGATTTGGAAAAGGAGCTGACTTACAATTTTTCTCATTGTTGACTGATCATCAATTACGAGAATACGAACATCGTCTATTAAATCTTGTTTATTATTATTCATTTTTTATACTCATACTAATTTACTATACTTTATCTACTAAGCCTTAAGTATAGCCCACGCCACTGAAGATTTGATTACCATTAGATAAAATTCAACCTACCCTTGCGCATATTTTGATAAGCACAGATTTATAAAAGAAATTAACCCTGCTGCACCACATGCAAGCAAAGGTCAATGCCGGCGGCGCTGCCGGCTGAAGTATAAAGACGACTTTCCTCACAAAAGAGAGGGGCATTGTCCAGATCCACATCTGGGAACTCCTTAACAAAGTGGTGCAGGAAACGCCAATGGGTGGTTGCTCGCCGTCCTTTGAGAAGGCCTGTTGCAGCTAAAACATAGGCTCCGCCACATATCGCTACAATGCGGGCACCTCGTTCATAAGCCTTGCGAAGGCCTTTAATCAGCCGTTCAGGTACGTTGACATAAGGTTCGCGCCACCCGGGCAGAACAATAATGTCAGCCATATACAATGCATCAAGGCCCTGATCAATCTGAAGTTTAACTCCCCCCATAACATTCAGCTCTGGGCCTTCTGCACTAATTACTTCGAACTGATACCAGTCTGATCCAAATTCGGGGCGAGGCAAGCCGAACACTTCCACAGCAATGCCAAATTCGAAAGTGCATAAACTGTTGTAGGCGATCACACAGACGCGTGGGCCGTTTAGTGAAATTTGGTCAATCATAGTCATATTCGCCCTAAGTTAGTCTATTTTGTCAACAATTGCACGTTTTATGTCAACTTCAGGTGTAGAACCATATCGTAGTATTCGTAAAATATCTGGGAAAAGGAGTACAAATCATGCCACAAACAGAAAATGTCTTTGAAGTTGCTTACCGTGCCAGCCGTGACTATATGGACAACCTCAATTCCCGACCAATCATACCTTCTAGTGAAACTTTACAAGCCTTAAAGACATTTAAGGAGCCAATGCCTAAATTCGGGCAAAATGCTTCTGCTGTTATTCAGCAGCTCCATGAAGCAGGATCGCCAAATACGGTCGCAACCACCGGCGGACGCTTTTATGGATTTGTGGTAGGCGGTGCCTTACCGGTCGCAGTCGCTGCCAATTGGCTTGCAACAACATGGGACCAGAATGCCGGTACGTGGGTTTTGTCACCGATCGCTGGGGATTTGGAGGATATTGCTGGTCGATGGATGTTGGAACTTCTGGATTTGCCTCGAGACGCAGTATTCGGGTTTGTAACGGGTGCGACAATGGCGACATTTTCATCTATCGCGTCCGCCCGTTCGGCGCTTCTTCGGCGACGAGGATATGATGTGAAACGGTCGGGATTGGGGGGCGCTCCAAGAATGAGAATAATCATGAGTGAGGAAATTCATCCAACCAATAAGGCCGCTTTGGGATACGCGGGATTCGGCCTAGATCAGATCGAATATGTTGCAGTGGATAAAGAAGGCAGAATCAAGCCGGATGAATTACCAGAGCTTGATGACTTATCTATCGTCCTAGTGCAGGCTGGAAATATTAATTCAGGGTCGTTTGACAATTTCCAAGCTGTTACAAAAAAAGCCAAGCAGGCCGGTGCATGGGTGCATGTTGATGGGGCTTTTGGATTGTGGGCAAGAGCAAGCAAAAATAAACGACATCTAACCCAGGGAATGGAATTGGCGGATTCGTGGAGTGTAGATGGACATAAATGGTTAAACCTGCCACACGAATCAGCCATCTATTTCTGCCGCGACGCGCAAGCCGTCGATGATGTATTTGGCATCTCCGCCACTTATTTGGTGCGAGATGAAAATCGTCAGGGAAATAATTTTACACCAGAACTCAGTCGACGGGCGCGGGGTGTAGAATTCTGGGCTGCTTTAAAATTCCTTGGCAAAGAGGGCATAGCGGAAATTGTCGATCAGTCGTGTACTCACGCCGAACATTTCGCTGAAGGTCTAAAAAATATCGGCCTGAGTGTCCTGAATGATGTGGTTTTAAACCAAATCGTATTCTCCGCAGGATCAGAAGATATGACGCGGCTAGTGCTTAAAGAAATTCAGAATACAGGTACTCTCTGGCTTGGCCCCACAACCTGGCAAGGTCAGTTTGCCATGCGAATTAGCGTGTCGTCCGTTGCTACCACCGAGGCTGATGTAGAGGCAAGTCTTGTGGCGATCAAAACGGCCTTTCTGGCAGCACGCGAAGCCGTTTGAACCCAGTTAAAACAAATGTGGACTGCTTTCAAACATCCGCTTTTCAATTATTATAAAATGAAAGGAAATATTTATGAAATATTGTAGCAAACTAGTTTGGTCATACTGGGCAGTGACAACTGTTCTTTTAGTCGGTGTGTTAGCAGGATACGGTGAAGGGATGCTCGACCGTGGACTTTCTAATGGTCATCATCTCAGGCTTCTGGGCCAGCCTTGCTTCCATGACTTCTAATGTCGCTTCGTGTTTCCAGCGGCTAACAC
>JABJKT010000109.1 GCA_018660225.1 Kordiimonadaceae bacterium | reverse complement strand
GGCCGGTTATTTTCTCATTACTCATTACTTTATTCCTCTAGAATATTATTTTTAACGGTCATAAAATTCCCGCTATAAAATACAGTATTGTTGTTATTCCACCGGCGACTAACGCATATGGAAGCTGTGTTCTTACATGATCCATATGGTCGCTTGCTGCGGCCATTGATGCAATAACACTCGTGTCACTAATCGGCGAGCAATGGTCGCCAAATACGCCGCCACCAAGCACCGCACTAACCACTAATGGCAATGATACTACTGCCGCATCCGCATTGAAAGAAGCAACTAGCGGCACGGCCAGTGATATCATAATGGCAAACGTGCCCCAACTTGTTCCTGTTGAAAATGCAATCGCTGCGGTGACCACAAACACAAGCGGCGCAACAAGCACAGGCGTGAGTAAAGGTTGAATTTGCGCCGCGGCCCATATTCCAGTGCCAAGAGCGTCACACACATCACCAATAGCGAAAGATAACACAAGCAATATTGCGATGGGAAGCATGCCGCTTGAGCCTTTCAAAGAAAGATCGCCTATTTCTTTTAAGGAAAATATTTTTTGCTGAAGTGTCAAAATAAGATTGAGGAGCACAGCCGTAATAACGGCCCATAGTACGGCCGTTGACGCGACCGCATTATTGAAATAATCCATTATATCAGGGTCAACAATACCTTTGGCTTTTGCGCCAGATATTCCTGTTATAGCAAGGCCGATTATCAACATCATTACCATTCCAACCAGCGGAACCATCATATTGCGAAGAAGCGGCTCCACGCCTTCTTTCATATTAATTTTGATAATTTCATCATCAACCATTGGCATTGCGCCGTCGGCAAGAACTTTTCCTTCTTCGCTTGCTCTACGTTCCGCTTCTTTCATCGGGCCAAAATTCCAATTGGTAAGAACAACGATAAACACCATCGGCACCGTCACAAGTACATAAAAATTAAGCGGAATTGTTGCAATAAAAATAGATAAAGGCGTTTCATCACCAAGATTTCCAGCCGCGGCCTGCCCAGCAAGCAACATTAGAATGAGCGCGCCCCAGCTGTTGAACGGAATAAAAAGGCTAACGGGCGCAGACATAGAATCGCAAATATAAGCCAATTTTTCACGGGAAATTTTAAGCCGGTCATAAAGCGGACGCGATACAGTCCCCGATACCAAGCACGTGATAGAGCCATCAAAAAATATTCCAAGACCAATAAAGGTCGTTAGTAACTGAACCCCTTTGCGGCTATTTGACCACGCCCAACGACTGACCCATTTTATAAAACCGTCTATTCCACCGCTGCGTTTCATCAGCAGAAGCAGCGTTCCCATTAACATTGTAAAGATAATTATACGCGTTTCACCGGCATCGGTAAAAACATGGATCATCGCTTCTATTGTTTCAGCACTTCCGACAAGGGGGTTTCCACCAGCATGTATTACCCACCCCGTCCAAATGCCGACAAGGAGCGATATAATTATTTTTCGCGTCGCAATCGCCATACCAATAGCAATCAATGGCGGTATTATTGAAAGCACACCATATACTTGGTTTTCCATTCTTATCTCCCTTATCCAAAATAACTATCAGAAGATATATTAGATGTATAGTGTAATTGCTTCACAACATAGCGGGTAACTTATTGTGATCTACCTTCGCATTTGACAAGAATACTATTGCTGACTATCGTACTTCTTTTTCACTCAACCATAATAAAAGCGGGAATATCATGTTTATTAAATCACCTAGCCTTAAAATCACATTACTGTGCAGTGCAATGCTCTTAACGGCGTGCGATAATGCATCAGACACAGCGCAGCCATCCGCAGAGATGGAACAGGCCGCAGCTGAAGCCACAACAAATGAAGCGGCGGCCATGGAAAGCGAAGAAGCAATGATTGCCCGCGCCATGGGAATTCATGAGCGCGTCATCACCCTTGATACCCATGATGATATTAATGTTAGCAATTTTACCGATGATCTCAACTACACAATGGATACAAATTCCCAAGTGAACCTTCCCAAGATGGTAGCAGGCGGCCTTGATGTTGCCTTTTTCATTGTCTTTACCGGACAGGGCGAAATGAACGAAGAAGGTTACGCCGCCGGCTACGCTAACGCTATGGCAAAATTTAATGCCATTCACTGGCTTACAGAGGAAAAAGCACCAGACCAAATAGGCCTTGCGCTGACTTCCGATGATGTACGCCGCCTGAATAGTGAAGGCAAAAAAATCGCCATGATCGGCATTGAAAATGCTTATCCGGTCGGTACAGATCTGGATAACATTAAAAAATTCGCTGACCTTGGCGCGCGTTATATGTCACTAGCCCATAACGGCCACAGCCAATTCGCAGATTCTAACACCGGTGAGCGTGTTGACGCAGACGGTAACCCGACCGAACCGTGGCTTTATAACGGCCTGAGTGACCTTGGTAAAGAAGCCATTCCCTTAATGAATAAATACGGCATCATGATCGACTTGTCGCATCCATCATACGAGAGCAACATGCAGGCAATCGCCCTTTCCAAGGCCCCGGTTATTGCTTCACATTCCTCTGCGAGAACCCTTAGCCAAGCCGTAAGCCGCAACCTTGAGGACGATGTACTCTTGGCCATTAAAGCAAACGGCGGCGTCGTGCAAACCGTCGCATTCGCAAGCTATCTTGACCGTGATAAAAATAGTGCTTACAGAGAAGTCTTGAACGCGCTACATGCTGAAATAGCCGAAAGTATAGGTTTTGAAATTTTAGGCTTTGGCCCTAGGAGAAGCATGTCCGAAGCAGGACGAGCCGCATATAACGAAGGTTTTGCACAAGTGACAAAACTGGCCGCTCCGCGTCTAGAAGCCGAAGTATACGCCGTTGCCCCACCGGTTGACGTAAATGATTTCGCCGACCACATTGATTATATGGTCAATAAAATGGGCATTGACCATGTTGGCCTTAGCTCAGACTTCGATGGCGGTGGCGGTATCCATGGCTGGAACAGCGCCGCAGAAACCCACAACGTAACAATAGAGCTCGTCCGCCGCGGTTATACCGAAGCCGAGATTGGCGCAATGTGGAGCGGTAACCTGCTGCGCGTACTTGATGAAGTTCAAGAAGTTTCGCGGGAAATGCTAGCAGCGGAATAGAAAGCTAGAGGGAGAGAGCTTCCTTTTATAACCACTAAAATCTCAAAAAAAACGGGTTCAGATCAAGCAATTGGTTTAGAGCCCGTTTTTCCAATCATTGAGCGGCGGCTCTGGCCGAAACAGTCATTAGAAAATGACTTCTATGAACAATTTCAGCTGATAATTTTATTTTGTATCCTTGATTAAACGCAATCAAAAGGTAATGATGCTTCAAAAGTGCAGATCAATTGGGATTGGACATCATGCAGAAACCTGTCAGTTTTCGTTCTATTATTCAGTTTAGTCTTAAAAAATACGCCATATGGTTCGGCGGCTGGACCTTTGCTGCCCTTATGCTTGCCAGTAACGAATTTTCAGATGCTTATCGGGCAGGTTTTGAAGGGGACACATGGGAGCCATGGGTATGGATATTCAGTGGTGTATACGCCCTGTCGCTGGTTACGCCTGTTATTATATATTTTTGTCACAGGTGGCCACTTGATCATGAAAATTGGCTCAGTACGATTTTAAAATTCATTCTGTTGTATTTCCCGGTAATGATTACATTTGTCACCATTATGCATTCAATTAGGCACGTGGTTTATTTAATGGTAAGGGGGACATATTATCCGATCGATGATTATGTAGGACGATATATCTATGAGTTAAATAAAGGGATCACATTATTTCTTGCCATATTATTTTTAACCTACACTTATATTTCATTAAGACGGATACAGGAAAGCAAAATAGAGGCGGCGAGGCTTCAGGGTGAATTAAATCTTGCCCGGCTTGAAAACTTACAAAGGCAACTACAGCCGCATTTTCTGTTTAACACCCTAAATGCCATTTCAAACACCATGTATGAAGATGTGGATAAAGCCGATAGCATCATTGGCAGGCTGTCTGAATTGCTTCGTTTTTCACTCACCACCAGCCAGCAACCCTTTGTTACTTTAAAGCAGGAGCTTGAAATAACCCGGGCATTCCTTGAGATTGCTCTGCTGCGTTACGGCGATAAATTGCAAACAAAATATAACATCGATCAAAGTTCAGTTGATATAATGGTACCAAGCATGATTTTGCAGCCGCTGGTCGAGAATGCCCTAAAATACGCCGTCGAAGTATCAAATGGCACCGGAACTATCGAAATAATCACCAAAGTCCTTGGTGAAGAGTTGCAGATTGATATCATCGATAGTGGTGCTCAGGAAAATTCAGACGACACCGTGCCATCGTTCGGCATTGGCCTATCAAACACACGCACAAGGCTTGAATATCTATATGCAAACAAACATTCCCTTAAAATTATTAAACAGGAAAATGGTGGGACAAACGTCAGCCTAACTTTACCTATTGATAAAATAATCGAAGAGAATGATGGATAAATTCAAAGTCATATTGATAGATGATGAACCGCCGGCGCGTGATAAATTACGCCGCTTGCTGGCACCACATGATGATTTTGAAATTATTGGCGAAGCCGATAACGGTGTTGATGGCTTGCAAGCTATCGAAGATTTGTCACCTGATGTTATTTTTCTTGATATTCAAATGCCGCGCCTAGACGGCTTATCTGTTGCCAGTAATATGCAGGATAATCTGAATACAAGAATTGTCTTTACCACAGGCTATAACGAACATGCTCTGCGCGCATTTGAACTGAGTGCCATAGATTATTTGCTAAAACCATTTGATAAACAGAGGTTTGGTAACACCCTTAACCGGATTAGAAATCACAAAGGGGCAAGAGCTGCAGATAATATCCCGGCGTTAATCCAGGACTACCGCGCTCAGCAATCTTATCCCGAACGAATGATGTTAAAAACGGACGACGGTATCCGGGTAATAGGCTGCAATGATATCCAATGGGCCGAAGCGTCGGGTAATTACGTGAAAATATGCCTGAAGGATAATGTTTTTATCGCTCGTCAAACTTTAAACGGATTACAAAGCCAGCTCGATGAGCGGAAATTTGTTAAAATTCATCGCTCCCACGTGGTAAATGTCGATGCGGTAAGCAAAGTGGAACCGATTGGCAAAGGTGACTATCATATTCAGCTTGTTGATGGCGAAACACTGAGGTTATCACGCGGTTACAACCCTGATTTCTTTGCTCTTTTTGATAAAAAATAGCTATTTTTCCCACTCGTCACGCCTATAGCCCGCCTCGTCACAGCACCCCTTAACATAATGAAATATTGATTATAATCTAACTTCATAAACAAACTTATGAGGTGACTTAAATGTTAAACAATCAAAATACACAAAAAACAGAACGCAGATATGACCTAGACTGGTTGCGGGTTTTGGCGTTCTTTATTCTTATCCTATTCCATTCCGGCATGGCATTTGTAGATTTCCCCTGGCATATCAATAATGCTGAAACCAGCCAAGGGATGACTATGGTCTGGGGATTTCTTCATAGCTGGAGAATGCCGCTTCTTTTCGTAATTTCCGGTGCGGGCATCTGGTATGCCTTTAGAAAACGTAACGCCTTTCAGTTTATGAAAGAACGGTCAATCCGCCTGCTTATACCGCTAATTTTTGGTATTCTCGTGATTGTACCGCCGCAGATATATCTGGAACGTCTTACACAAGGGGTCAACTTTTCTTCTTATATAGATTTTTATCCGCATTTTTTTGAAGGATATTATTTCTCAGAAGAAGGCGGTAATTTCTCTCCCCATCATTTATGGTTTATCGGCAGCCTGTTTATTTATTGCCTGGCGATCCTGCCGATAATACTGTTCATGAAATCAGATTTGGGTTTGAAACTACAAGGCAAAATTGACCAGTTGATGGCTCATAAAAATGCCATTTATTTAATATTCATTCCTTTTTACATTGCGCAGGTTTTCATTGGTGGTGACATGCTGCTAAATGCTCCCAGTGCCCTTTTAATGATCTTAGGCTTCATTCTGGTCGGCTCCAAAACATTGTGGCCGTCTGTTGAAAAAAACCGTTACACATCGCTAATGCTAGGCGGGATTTTAACAGCGCTATCTTACTGGATGCTCCTTACACCCGATTATATATTTGCCCCGTGGCAAAAAGAATTGGTCACCGTGCCTTCGATACTTTACATCCTTTTTGCAATATTAGGGTTTGGTCGCCATCATCTGAACTTTAACAATGCATTTCTTAAATATAGTAATGAAGGTGTCTATGCGTTTTATATCCTTCATCAGACAATCACCGTCTTCCTCGTTTATCATCTGGTGAGTATGGAAATGAATATGTGGTTTAAGTTTGCGCTGGCAACAGTTGGTACAGTTACCTTTACCCTTGCAATTTATCACTTTATGATCCGACCTTATAATCTGGTCCGTCCGTTCTTTGGCTTAAGGCAGCTAAAGTCAAAACAAAGCGCGCTGCAAAGCAAACCTTTAACCTCAGTGGACGTAAATGTTTAATAGCAACATTAAGAAATATCATTCTAATCTTTAGATAGATTTAGAATGATATTTCCAACATCTGCGCCAATTCACTTACTTAATTGTGATCAGAACCATTTCAATCATTGTATAGCCTGTATTGCCAAACTCATATTCTTCGCTGTCCGCTACAGCATCAAGCCAGCGCGGGGTGCCATCTTCTGCTATGGGCGCTGTTTCTGTCATATTGCCCCCTCTTCTTTCTGATAAACTTCCACCAGTAACCATGATATAAAGCTGATTGCCGGGGCGACTGTGCGCTCCGCTCCACTCACCAGGTTTGAGCTTAATACGCTGGGCGATCATCAGCTCATTTTCAAAAACCACATCTGCGGAAATATTTGAAAATTGCTGCGCGCCTCGCTCCATATCCGGCGCGATGGGACCATCACCCTTTAACGATACATAAATAAGGTCAATATGCTCATTTCCTGTGTTTCCGGAATTATGCCCGTCGGCGTAAGGAATATGTTCCATCCAGCCGACTTCGCCAGCCGTACTAAACTCATGGTGGTATTCATATTCGCCGCCCAACAGGCCGGACCAATAACCACCCTTCACATGGACAAAAAGCTGATTACCAGGGTGACTATGAATCCCTTCCCATTTACCGCCTGGGACAACAAGGCGCTGCAGAACAACACGTTCATTGGTAAGAATGACCCTGCCATGGGGATCATCAAGATTTTGGTAATTGAGCAAGTATTGCTTGTCGTCTTCATTGATCTGCATTATCCCGCCTTCCTCTTGTGCGTTACTGCTAATTGTTGTCAGAAACGATATCAAAACAGTGCCGAAAATCAAACTACGTATCATTTTATCACCTACTCTCTTTTTTAAGTATTCAGTATATTGGACGCAACCTTGAAGTCAATGTTTTGGGGCTAGATATTAATTTACATGTATTTTAATTTGTACACTATTATAGCTACAGTAATTATATACACAATTGCCTTTACCCAAGCCCAAATAATACTTCTCTCTTGGTTTCTAATATCGAAGTTACCCGTAACTGTTTGGGTTAATGGTTCTTCAGTAGATGTTGTGATCAAGGTTTCTTCGAATGAACGAGAATGTATCTTCTTATATCTTTTGCCACCCCATTCAATTATATCCTCATTAATCTTTTCCTCTTTCGAAGAAACTACAGCATAGTGATCAATCTTCATTGAGCTTATTTCACATTTTCTTTCGAACTTGTCAGGTATGCGTTTATGAGTAACAATACTCCTGCTCTATGGCGCTTCAAACTCATCGATATCTAGGGTAATTAATACTAAATCGCATTTATCGTGATTGTTATACTGATCATCAATCTCTTCCGTTTTAGGTAACAATCTATTTAGATAACAATGAATATTCGGATTAAGGTGAAGTTCTGCATACAGTCCTGTTTTGCCACTGCCTATACGCTCTGGATATTTTTCAGTTTCAAATTCATAAATATGGATACGATTATTCTGTGGTTTCTTGGTATTTTCCCAGATATCTAATTTTGTTACTTGCTTGCCTGGCCACCCACAGGGATTTGCAAAAAATTCAGCAACACTATTAAAAAAACCATACTTACTTTCACGGAATAAAATTTTAATTATTACTTTTTTAGTAGGAGCTGATATAGCAATAATAAATGGCATTTTTTTCCCAATCAGAGAGCCCCTAAAGGCTCTCGTTCGCGTCCTTATTGGCATCCACGGTCTGGTAAATCTCACTACCCTCGTTCTTGAACTTCTCGCTCATCTCCGCCATACCGCCAGCGGCGAAGTCTCTTACTTCCTGACTAATTTTCATGGAGCAGAATTTGGGGCCGCACATACTGCAAAAGTGAGCTACTTTATGGGCTTCCTTGGGGAGGGTCTGGTCGTGATATTCTCTCGCTTTTTCTGGATCAAGGCCGATGTTGAACTGGTCAATCCATCTAAACTCAAACCGTGCGCGGCTCATGGCGTCATCGCGTAACTGTGCGCCTGGGTGCCCTTTGGCAAGGTCAGCGGCGTGGGCGGCGATTTTATAGGTAATTACGCCAGTTTTAACGTCGTCGCGGTTTGGCAGGCCTAGATGTTCTTTCGGTGT
Source organism: Kordiimonadaceae bacterium (assembly GCA_018660225.1). Taxonomy (GTDB): domain Bacteria; phylum Pseudomonadota; class Alphaproteobacteria; order Sphingomonadales; family Emcibacteraceae; genus Pseudemcibacter. The sequence continues at coordinate 20,360 of JABJKT010000109.1, read as the reverse complement.
TACATAACAAAGCATCGCGCAACCGAACCATCCGATCATCGCCGCACCAATGCCGCTGGTGATATGGTCATAGCCAGGGGCAATGTCTGTGGTTAGTGGCCCAAGGGTATAAAAAGGTGCTTCATGGCATTCTTTAAGCTGCTTATCCATGTTGATCTTAATCTTATTCATGGAAACATGACCCGGGCCTTCGATCATTACCTGAACGCCTTTGGCCCAAGCGATTTTGGTAAGCTCACCTAATGTTTCAAGTTCAGCAAATTGCGCTTCATCGTTGGCGTCAGCCACACTGCCGGGGCGAAGCCCGTCACCGAGTGAGAAGCTAACATCATAAGCGGCCATAATGTCGCAGATATCTTCAAAATGAGTATAAATGAAGCTTTCCGTGTGGTGAGCGAGGCACCATTTAGCCATGATCGATCCACCGCGGGAAACAATACCGGTAACGCGCTTGGCGGTCATGGGTACGTACCGAAGCAGCACGCCAGCATGGATGGTGAAATAATCAACGCCCTGCTCGGCTTGTTCAATCAGTGTATCGCGGAACACTTCCCATGTCAGGTCTTCGGCGATGCCGTCAACCTTTTCAAGCGCCTGATAAATAGGAACCGTGCCAATAGGAACCGGTGAATTACGGATGATCCATTCGCGGGTATTATGGATATTACGGCCAGTGGATAAATCCATCACATTATCAGCGCCCCAGCGGGTCGCCCAAACCATTTTATCCACTTCTTCCGGAACAGATGATGTCACGGCGGAGTTGCCGATATTGGCATTGATTTTCACAAGGAAATTACGGCCGATAATCATTGGTTCCGCTTCAGGGTGATTTATGTTGCGCGGAATTATAGCCCTGCCAAGGGCGATTTCACTTCTGACAAATTCCGGTGTAATGTCATCGGGAATATTGGCCCCGAAATCTTCAGCATATTCATCGCGTTTATAATCTTCGCCCGCTTCAACCCGCGACATATTTTCTCTGATCGCGATAAATTCCATTTCTTTGGTGATGATGCCGGCCTTGGCATATTGATACTGGGTCACTACCTTGCCGGACTTAGCACGCAGCGGCCTGTTTTTCACTGGAAATTCCTTAGCGAGGAATTTACCAGTTGCACCACCGTTATCTTCAGGTTTTACGTCGCGGCCTTCATATTCTTCAACATCACCGCGCTCAATGGCCCAGTTCTGCATTTTACGGTTAAGACCCGCATCAATATCAGTTTCGACATCTTTATCCGTATAAGGACCAGATGTATCATAAACCTTGAGGTCTTTTTCATTGGCTGACGCATCAAGCTTTATCTCCCGCATGGGAACCTGAATGCTCGCGTCCGAGCCCTCGACATATATTTTACTTGAGGCAGGAAGCGCACCAGTGGTTACTTTTATCTCCTGGGCATTATTATCGATTTTTGTTGTGAGGTTCATAACGAGGGCTCTCCATAAAACTTAAAATAGAGATCCGGATAAAGACGGGGCTTTAAAGAAATGCAAATCTGCTTTTAATCTACTTCCTTCCCTCCGCCGGAATAACCCGGATCAGGTTCTAAGGGTTACCATCTAACTTTATGGAATCTCAGTCTTAACAACTCCCCTAGGAATGAGCACATGGTGATCTAATTTTACGGACAATACAAGCAAAATAAATATTGAAAAATCGCGGTCATGTCCTGTATAAGCAGAGGCATGGAAATCGAAATTAACGAATTAAAATCCCTGCTTAAAAAAGATGAACGATTACTTGGGCTTGACCTTGGATCGAAAACCATCGGCATTGCCTTATCAGACATAAGGCTCACGGTCGCCACACCGATGGAGACCATCCGCCGCACCAAATTTACCAAAGATGCCGAGCGGCTTCTGAGCATAATAGCCGAGCAAAATGTCGGGGGAATCATACTCGGTCTTCCTAAAAATATGGATGGCTCGGAAGGACCGCGCTGCCAGTCAACGCGTCAATTTGCCAAAAATATGATTGAAAAAACGGATATTGCTATCGGCTTTTGGGATGAGCGGCTATCAACCATTGCCGTGACCCGCACCCTGCTTGAAGCCGATACCAGCCGCAAACGCCGGAGTGAGCTTGTGGATAAGATGGCTGCTTCCTATATTTTACAAGGCGTACTCGACAATTTATCAAACAAGTAAAAATACAACAAATCACTTGCCTATGGGGTTGATTACATCTATATACTTGATTTTCAGAACCTTATTAAACCGTACATTTAGGGACTGAATATGTCACCAGCCAAAGCCGCAAATTCTCAAATTTTCAATCACGACCACCTTCTTGGTATTGAGGGGCTTAAAGAAGCTGAAATCACTCAGATCCTCGACCTTGCCGATATATATGTTGAGCAGAACCGCCAAACCAATAAGAAAAAAGACTTGCTCAGCGGTCTGACCCAAATAAATCTATTCTTCGAAAACTCAACCAGAACCCGTATGTCCTTTGAACTAGCCGGTAAAAGGCTGGGCGCTGACGTTATTAATATGGCGACCTCTTCATCATCCATCAAAAAAGGTGAAACGCTGATTGATACGGCGTCCACGTTAAATGCCATGCGTCCCGACCTGCTCGTGGTTCGCCACGGATCATCCGGGGCAGTGAAGCTACTATCCCGTAAAGTGGACTGCGCGGTACTTAACGCTGGTGACGGAAAACATGAACACCCGACACAGGCCCTACTTGATGCGCTTACCATCAGACGGCGCAGAGGACGCCTCGCCCGCCTCACGGTAGCCATATGCGGCGATGTACTTCATAGCCGGGTCGCTAGGTCCAACATTCACCTTCTGAACATTATGGGCGCACGGGTGCGGGTAATCGGCCCGCCAACCCTAATCCCGACCGGTGTTGAAAAAATGGGCGTTGAAGTTTTCCATAATATGACCGAAGGTCTTAAAGACTGCGATATTATTATGATGTTGCGCCTTCAAACCGAACGCATGCACGGTGGATATTTCCCAACGGTCAGTGAATATTTCTCCCTTTACGGACTTGATTATGAGAAACTGGCCGTTGCTCATGAAGACGCGCTTATCATGCATCCGGGTCCTATGAACCGCGGGGTGGAAATTGACGCCGCCGTTGCTGATGATCTGACCCGAAGCGCTATTCAGGAACAGGTTGAAATGGGGGTAGCGGTCCGAATGGCCTGCCTTGATTTATTAACCCAAGCTAAAAGAGGAGACGGCAAATGAGTGAATATACGCTTTATAAAAACGCCCGACTTCTTGATCCGGCAAGTGGCCTTGACATTAAAGGCGAGCTTCTTAGCAAAGATGATAGAATTGCATCGCTCGGCGAAAAAGTTGATGCCCCTGAAAATGCAAATATTATTGACTTAAAAGGTAAATGCCTCGCGCCCGGCCTCATAGATATGAGAGTTTTTGTAGGCATTCCCGGTGCTGATTATAAAGACACTATTGATAATACCGGTGAAGCGGCCGCTGCGGGCGGGGTGACCACCGTATGCGTGCAACCAAACACAGACCCGATCATCGATAGTATCGCCCATATTGAATATCTGGCGATCCGCGCCAAGAACGCGCTGGTTCATTTCGTCGCCATGCCCGCCGCTACAAAGCAGCTTGAAGGCAAGGAAATGACCGAAATTGGCCTGATGTCTAATGCGGGCTATAATACCTTTACCGATTGCAGCAGCACAATCGAAAATGCCGCTATCATGAACCGCATCTTTAAATATGCCTCAGCCTTTGACGCACTGATCATTCCGCATCTGGCAGAACATAACCTCTCCAAAAATGGCTGCATGAATGCCGGCGATCTGGCAACGAGAATGGGACTTACCGGTATTCCGACAGCTGCTGAAACCATTGTGCTAGAGCGCGATATGAGGCTGCTTAAATCAACGGGTTGCCGCTACCATGCTTCACAGATTACCTGCGCCGACAGTATTGATGTTATTAAAAAATCCAAAGAAGCCGGATTAAAAGTGAGCGCCGGTGTTGCCGTACCGCATCTTTCACTTAATGAATATGCTATCGAAGATTACCGCACCTTTACCAAACTTTCCCCGCCACTCAGGTCGGAAGAAGACAGGATCGCCGTAATAGAAGCCCTTAAAGACGGGACCATTGATGTAATCGTCAGTGGTCATGACCCGGAAGACCCGGAAAGCAAACGTGTGCCTTATGAACAGGCAGAAGCGGGTGTCATTGGCCTTGAAACACTTCTTAATGTATCTTTGGAAATGCATCATAACGGCAGTCTCAGCTTGCTTGATATATTATCTAAACTAACCAGCAACCCGGCTAAAATTATGGGGCTTGATTGCGGAGTTCTAAAAGAAGGCGCGCCTGCTGATTTTTGTATCTTCGATCTGGATAGTCCTTACCGGATTGACCCTGATAAAATGATCAGTATCACAAAAAACACCCCGTTTGACGGAAGACCGGTTCAAGGCCGCGTCATAAAAACTGTCGTCAGCGGAAAAAGCGTATATGACTATGATGGCTGAATATTCTTACTCTTTAATCATATTGGTATTGGCTTGCGGTTATCTTATTGGCTCCGTTCCGTTTGGTCTTGTGCTGACTAGGCTTGCTGGCCTAGGTGACATTCGCGAAATCGGCTCCGGCAATATTGGTGCGACAAATGTGCTTCGCACGGGAAATAAATTTCTCGCACTACTAACCCTCTTGCTTGATATTGGCAAAGGGGCAGCCGCGGTGCTGATCGTTGAATATTTCTATCCTGGGCTTGGCTTATATGCCGGTGGCGGTGCTTTTTTTGGCCATCTATATTCAGTTTTTCTTAAATTTACCGGCGGCAAAGGTGTCGCCACTTTCATTGGCATTATCCTTGCGATTAGCCCACTCTCTGGGCTTGCCTGCATTGCTACCTGGATGTTAACGGCGCTTGTTTTCAGGATTTCATCGCTAGCGGCACTCATCGCTGCGCTACTATCACCGCTTTACGGATATTATTTTTCTGATTTAAGCCTTGCAATTCTTAGCTGTATATTGTGTATTCTAATTCTACTAAAACACAAAGATAACATTAAGCGCCTCCTCGCGGGTACAGAACCTAAAATAGGAAGCAAGTAAAGTTAGGGTAATTCTTATATGAGCATTTCTTCTGAAGCGTTATCAGCAAAAGAAAAAATAGCTCGCCTTCGCCTGATCCGAACTGAAAATGTCGGCCCTGTTACTTTTCGTCAATTAATCAGCCGTTATAAATCTGCTCAGCGTGCCATTGAAATACTTCCTGAACTTGCAAAACGCGGCGGTCGTAAAAAACCCCTAGTGGCCTGCCCGATGGCAAAAATTAATAAAGAACTCGAAGAACTTGATAAGCTGGACGGTGAACTTATTGTGCTTGGTGATGCGCTCTATCCAGTTCCACTCGCCGCGACGGAAGACGCGCCGCCAGTTATGATGGCACTTGGGCATACTCATCTGCTGGATAAAAGCTGCTTTGCTATTGTCGGGGCAAGGAATTGCTCGGTTGTTGGTTTAAAGGTTGCGACGTCTTTTTCTCAGAAACTTGGTGAAGCGGGATATATTATCAGCTCCGGTATGGCGCGCGGTATTGACGCGGCGGCCCATAGCGGCGCGATGGCAACAGGAACTATTGCCGTGCTGGCAGGTGGTGCCGATGTTATTTATCCGCGCGAAAATAAAAAAATATATCAGCAAATTAAAGAAACCGGACTGGTTCTTTCTGAAATGCCTTTTGGCACCCAGCCGCAAGCGCGGCACTTCCCTAGACGCAACCGAATAATATCTGGGCTTGCCCTTGGCGTTCTGGTTGTTGAAGCCACCCACAAATCTGGAACACTTATCACAGCAAGACTGGCATCCGAGCAGGGCCGTGAAGTGTTTGCCATTCCCGGCTCCCCGCTTGATCCACGCTCAAAAGGACCAAATAGCCTTATAAAACAAGGGGCACAGCTTACAGAATCAGTTGATGATATTCTCGAAGTTCTTGCAATGATGGATGAACGTTCCATATCAGAACCGCAATATGATATGTTCCATACTCCCTATATAGAAGAAGTGGAAAATAACCTGATTGATGATAATTTAGAGGAAGCCTATAAGACCATTAATGAAAAATTAAGTCATACTGCGATAGCTATAGATGAACTTATAAGGCTTACGGAACTCGACACTTCTGTGGTACAAACAGTGCTTCTTGAGCTCGAACTGGCGGGAGAAATAACGCGCCATGCAGGAAACAGGGTATCTTTTTGTTAAAACATTCTGTAAAAGCCCTCTGAAGAAAAATTCTTAAATTCGATTCTAGTGGTGAAAATTAAGCAATGAAAACGGTAATTGTTGAATCCCCGGCGAAAGCCAAAACCATAAATAAATATCTTGGCAAAGATTATAAAGTCCTTGCCAGTTTCGGACATATACGTGACCTTCCCTCAAAGGACGGCTCTGTGGACACTGAAAATGACTTTGCCATGAAATGGGAAGTTGATAGTGACAGCAAAAAACGTATCAAAGAAATTGCTGACAGCACCAAAGGAAGTGATGAACTGATACTCGCGACCGATCTAGACCGCGAAGGTGAAGCCATTGCATGGCATGTGCTTGAAGTTTTAAAAGCCAAACGCGGTGTGATGAAAGATGTTAACGTTAAGCGCGTCGTATTTAACGAAATTACTAAAACAGCTATTCTTAAAGCCATGGACGAGCCACGTGATGTGGATAATGAGATGGTTGATGCGTATTTAGCGCGCCGTGCCCTTGATTATCTGGTAGGCTTTAATTTATCACCTGTTCTTTGGCGCAAACTGCCCGGTTCTAAATCAGCCGGACGCGTTCAATCTGTTGCACTTCGCCTTATATGCGAACGTGAACTTGATATCGAAAAATTTATTTCAGAAGAATATTGGTCCATTGAAGCCAGGCTTAAAAATTCAACTTCAAAAGCATTTACAGCCAGGTTAACTACATTAAACGGTGAAAAATTAGAAAAATTCACGCTCAATAACGAAGAAAAAGCAAATGCTGCAAAGGCCGCCGTTGAGGGCGCAAGCTTTTCTGTTAAAAATGTTATTAGCAAACCGACAAAAAGACATCCGGCCGCATCCTTTACAACATCAACGCTTCAACAGGAAGCGTCCCGCAAACTTGGCTTTAACGCACAGCGTACTATGCGCACAGCGCAGAAGCTATATGAAGGTATCGACATCAAGGGTGAGACAACCGGCCTTATTACCTATATGCGTACAGACGGCGTTAATATCGCAGGTGAAGCGATAAATGATGCACGTAGTGTCATTGGCAGCAAGTTTGGTAGCAACTATGTCCCTGCCAAGCCAAATTTTTATAAGAATAAAGCCAAAAATGCGCAGGAAGCCCATGAGGCAATCCGCCCAACTAGTCTTTCAAGATTACCTGAGGACGTTGCTAACCGTTTGGATGACGATCAAAAACGTCTTTATGAATTAATTTGGAAACGGACTATCGCCAGCCAAATGGCCGATGCTCAAATGGAACAAACCACTGCTGATATGGTTTCAGAAAATGGCCAAACTATATTACGTGCCACTGGAACCGTGCAAGTTTTTGACGGTTTCCTGACGTTATACCAAGAAGGAAAAGATGACAGCACTGACGAAGATGAAAAACGTCTTCCTAAACTCAGTAATGGTGAAAATATCGATAAAGAAAAGATCGATGCTAATCAGCATTTCACTTCTCCACCACCGCGCTTTACCGAGGCGAGCCTCGTCAAGCGCATGGAAGAGCTCGGCATTGGCAGACCGTCTACATACGCCTCAATCCTTACTGTGTTACGGGACCGTAACTATGTTGAAATGGATAAAAACCGCTTTGTTCCTGAAGGAAAAGGTCGGGTCGTAACATCATTCCTGGAAAGTTATTTTAATAAATATGTCCAGTATGATTTTACCGCTGATCTGGAAGCCGAACTCGATAAAGTTTCAGATGGTCAAATTCCGTGGAAAGAAGTTTTAGCCAATTTCTGGCTTGATTTCAGCAAAGCCGTCGATGGCACCAAAGATCTACGTGTTTCAGAAGTGCTCGATGTTATTACCGATGCGCTCGCACCCTTTATCTTTAAGCCTAGGGAAGACGGTTCAAACCCCCGTACATGTCCAAAATGTAATGAGGGCGGACTGAGTGTCAAAACCGGAAAATTCGGTGCTTTCATTGGCTGTGAAAATTACCCAACCTGTAATTTCACCCGCCAGTTTGGTAATGGCAACGAAGAACAGTCCGAAGATGGTGGCCCGAAAACACTAGGTATCGATCCTACTACAGGGATGGAAGTGACACTTCGCACCGGAAGATTTGGACCCTATATTCAGCTAGGCGAGCCTGTTGAAAAAGAAAAACCAAAACGCGCATCAATACCAAAAGGCATGCCAGCGGACACTCTTGATTTTGAACGTGCCCTTAAACTTCTCGCGCTGCCACGTGATGTAGGCGTTCATCCGGAAGACGGCAAAGTTATTAAAGCGGCCATTGGCCCTTACGGTCCATACGTTTCTCATAACCGGGTATTCGCTAGCCTCAAAGACCCGGAAGATGTCTTTAACATCGGCATCAATCATGCCGTAACCCTGATCGCTGAAACAATTGCGAAAAAGGGCAAGGCCGCTGAGCCTATCAAGGATCTTGGTGAGCATCCGGACGGCGACGGTAATATTCTTGTCATGGAAGGCCGCTACGGTCCGTACGTAAAATATAAGCGTATCAATGCTACTATTCCTAAGGACAAAGACCCTAAAGACGTCACTGTCGAAGAAGCGATTGAGCTTATAAAAGAGCGTGCTGCTAAGGGCAAAAAACCAAAAGCGAAGCCGAAAAAGAAACCTAAGGCAAAGGCTAAAGCTAAAAAGAAGGCTAAAGCCAAATAAGGAAATCAATGGCCAGACCTAAAGCCCCATTTCCGAACGAAAAACAAATTTTGGAATTTATTCGGGAAAACCCAAGCCGCGCTTCCAAAAGAGAAATAACACGGGCCTTTCAGATTAAAGGCGAAGAAAAAATAAAACTCAAAAAACTTCTTCGTAAAATGACTTTGGATGGCAATCTTGAAAAACCCCATAAATCAAGATTGCATGTTTCAGGTGATCTGCCGCCAGTGCTTGTTATCGAAATAAATGGCATTGATAGCTACGGCGATTTAACCGCCTGCCCCGTTGATTGGGAAAATAAAGAAGAACCACCTAAAATATTAATGTTTGCCCATGACAAGCGTAACAAGCTTTCACTTGGTGAACGTGCTTTGGTGCGCCTTTCAGCTAATAAAGACAAGGGCGAAACCGGTTATGTCGCTAAAATAATACGAAAAATAGAGCAAAAATCATCACAAGTGATGGGAATTTTCAAATCTGACGATGAAAATATAGCCTTCGTAAACCCGACCGATAAAAAAGATCGCAACAAATATCTGATTGCAAAATCTGACTGGAATGGTGCCAAGGATGGAACGCTGGTTCTGATCCAGCTTAAGCCTGCAAAACAGCGTTCGCGCCATGCAAAAGCAAAACCGGCCAAAGTTCTTAAATGTTTCGGATCTGTGAGCGATGCAAAATCAATAAGCCTCATTGCTATTATATCACAAGGCATTGCGATTGAGTTTCCGGCTGAGGTTATAACTGAAGCGGAAAAATCGGAAAAACCAACGCTGGCAAGCAGAGAAGATTTACGTAACATTCCTCTCATTACCGTCGATCCATCAGACGCACGCGATCATGATGATGCCATCTGGGCCGAAATGGATCCTGACCCAAAAAATGAAGGCGGGTGTCATATTATAGTGGCCATTGCCGACGTGGCAAATTATGTCCTTCCCGGCTCTGCGCTTGATAAGGAAGCCATTAAACGCGGCAATTCAACCTATTTCCCCGACAGAGTAGTTCCCATGCTACCCGAGTCCCTCTCAAACGGGCTATGCTCGCTCCATGAAGGGGAAGATCGCTATACACTGGCCGCTCATATCTGGTTTGATAAACGTGGCAAGAAGACCCGCCATAAATTTGTCCGTGGGTTAATGAATAGCCATGCAAGCCTGTCTTATGAAGAATTTCAAAATGCCCATGAAGGTAGCGCATCAAAACGCGCGGAACCACTTCTTGATAGCGTGATAAACCCACTTTATCAGGCTTTTGATATATTGCTGAAAGGTCGCGCCCACCGCGAACCACTAGAACTTTTTGTACCTGAAAAGAAAATAAATCTTGATGAGAGGGGTAATGTCACGTCAATTACCAATCGCGTCAGCATCCCGGCCCATAAACTGGTTGAAGAATTTATGATCCAGGCCAATGTGGCAGCCGCTGAAGAGCTTGAAACTAAAAATACTCCCTGCATGTACCGCATTCACGAACAACCCAGCTTTGATAAGCTGGAGAACCTTCGTCAGTTCATGCAAAGTCTTGATTATAATATTGCCAAAGGTCAGGTTATAAAACCTAAATTTTTCAATAATTTAATGAGTAAAGTTGCCGGAACACCACATGAAAATGTTGTCAGCACCATAGTTCTTCGAACACAAATGCAGGCAAAATATAGCCCGGATAACCATGGCCATTTTGGACTATCACTTACCCGCTACGGTCATTTCACGTCGCCTATTCGCCGCTATGCGGACGTTCTCGTCCACCGGGCGCTTATTAAAGCATTGAAGCTTGGAAGTGACGGCCTAAGCAAATATGACATTGAAAATTTATTTGAAACGGCTGAACATATAAGTACCACCGAACGCAATTCCATGATCGCTGAGAGAAGTTCCACCGAACGCTACCTCGCTCACTATATGAGCAATAAAATTGATGAAGAGTTTGAAGGTAAAATTAATGGCGTCATTAGGGCGGGGTTATTTGTGAGCCTCGTTGAAACTGGTGGTGAGGGATTTATCCCTATATCATCCATTGTTGGTGACTATTTTCATCATGATAAAGATCATCAATTGCTTCAGGGGGAGCATAGTGGGCTAATCTACCAATTAGGTGATTCTATAACTGTTAAGCTAAAAGAAGCCAATCCCATATCGGGCGGGCTGATATTTCAGCTTATTGATGATAAACTTAATAAACGTGAGAGCCCTAGAAAACACCTAAAAAACTCCAGAAGACCGCGAAAGCGCAATAGAAAATAAATTATAAAAAAAATCACTGACTTTTACTTGACTTCACACATAATCCCTGTATTTTCCGCACACGTAATTTATGAAATTTAAGAACGGAAGCTAGCAATGGCCAAACCATCAAGTGTAAAAATTAAACTCGTTAGCACAGCTGACACAGGTTTTTATTATGTAACTAAGAAAAACCCGCGCAATATTACTGAAAAAATGGTAATGCGTAAGTATGACCCTGTTGTGCGTAAACATGTTGATTTTAAAGAAGCAAAAATCAAATAATTCTGCTCAGTTAATACACTAAATTTAAATGAAGAATGGCTGCTTAATCAAGCGGCCTTTTTTATTGAAATCATTCATCAAAGCAGGAAATGCCACAAACCTTGTTACGGCCTGTTTCTTTGGCTTTATAAAGACCTTTATCGGCTTCAGATAATAATTTCTCTTTTGTATTGCACTCATCGCTCATAATAGAAACGCCTATACTCACCTCTATTTTTATCGGCTCCTCGGAACCTGAAATAATAAATGGCTCATTACTAATAGTACGGCGCAAACGTTCGGCAACAAACAGTGCAAACTCCGCGTCTGTTTCGGGCATTACAACGACAAATTCTTCACCGCCATATCTCGCCGCAAGGTCAATGCTGCGGATGTTACTTGAAATCCGTTTGGAAAACTCTTCGAGGACTTCGTCGCCGGAAGCATGACCATATGTATCATTTACGATTTTAAAATGATCGATATCCAGCATTAATAATGAAGCATGGGACTGTTTTTCATTTTCAGCTGAAAATATATTATCGAGGTGGGTATCAAGAAAATGACGATTATAAAGATTGGTAACGGCGTCAGTAACAGCCATTTCCATGTTCTTCTTCATTTTACCACGAAGATAGTCTGCAAATCTTTTATGCCTGATCTGTGATTTTACTCTTGCTACCAGCTCATTACCGTCAATGGGCCTAGTAACATAATCGGTTACCCCAAGGTCCATTGCTTGTATTAAAATATTATTATCGCCTTCATCAATTATCACAAGAATAGGTGTATGGCGTGTTAGCTCATTGGAGCGAATAGAAGAACTTAGCCGGAGGCCGTCGGCCTCTTTAAGACTTAAGCTAATAACGAAAAGGTCATAATCCCCTAAATTTTCCGTACTTAAGCTTCCCGTGCTTACATCGTCTAGATCAATAGTATCAACTGTATTTTCAAGATAACCGATAATTCTTTTGGCAACTCTATCATAATCTTCAACAAGCAAGACTTTTGCGTCATCAAACTTGATATTTGAGCTGTTCTCCAGTCCGGCTTCATCACTAAATGCTTTGCCGGTTGAATTACGAATTCGCAGTTCATCCATCAAAAATTTAAGCCTCACCAATGATTTTACGCGAGCAAAAAGCGGAAGATCCTGTATCGGCTTAGTCAGGAAGTCATCAGCACCAGCCTCGAGCCCCATTACTCTGTCCTTAGGCTGATCAAGGGCTGTAACCATTATTATGGGAATATGTTCAGTGCTAGGGTTTGATTTTACGTGACGGCAAACTTCAAATCCATCCATACCGGGCATCATTACATCAAGTAAGATAATATCCGGCTGATCCTTCTCTATAATTTCGAGAGCATCAATGCCATTCATCGCCGTGAGAACGTCGAAATACTCGCTTCGAAGTTTGGCTTCAAGAAGTTTTACATTGTGAAGCACATCGTCAACGACTAAGACTCTAGCTGTCATTGTGAGAAATTACCCTACAAATTTTCTAACTGTTTCAATAAAATAACTGACTGAAATAGGTTTCGCAATATAAGCTTCGCAACCACCTTCTCTAATTTTTTCTTCGTCGCCCTTCATAGCAAATGCGGTAACCGCAATCACAGGTATTGACTTAAGCTCATCATCCTCTCTAATCCACTTTGTGACCTCAAGTCCGGAAACTTCAGGAAGCTGGATATCCATCAATATAAGATCTGGCTTTTCTTTCCTCGCAAGCTCCAAAGCTTTCATTCCTTCTTGCGTTTGAACAGTCTCATACCCGTGTGCATCTAAAAGATCACAAAAGAGTTTCATGTTTAAATCATTATCTTCAACTACAAGTATTTTTTTAGGCATAAAATGTCTCTTATTTTTGTTACTATTATGAAGTTACATAATATAGTTTTAGTAAACGTATCAATAGTATTAAACATAGGTTATGAAAAAGCCGTTAATTTTTTTATATGTTTAATATATGTAATAATAAATACCATTCCCCTGAGTAGGTATACTAGTGTGCCAAACTCATATAATAAAGAAGAAATTTCAATGGATTACGATAGAGCCGAAATAATTGCCATAAATAGCCTTTCTTTCATTGCCGGTGAAGAAAAATACCTTGAACGATATCTAAACCTTAGTGGTATAGGTTTGGACCAGTTAAAAGAAAACATATCGAATCCAGAATTGATGCCGAATATTTTAGCCAGTGTTATCGATTTCTTACTACAAAATGAGAATTGTCTTGTTGAATTTTCAGAGAATTACCAGCTTGATCCTAGTGAAATTCAAAAAACACGGTCCTTTTTTCCCGGCGCCATGCCTGAACAATAATGGGTGTAGCGGATGAACATATTGATCCAGCCTTTTGCCGCGATTGTTTGAGCGACATTCTAATAAGCACGCAAAATGGTAAATGCCCGAATTGCAACAGCCCGAGAATAATGTCTCATCCTGAAATTCACAAACTAAGTATTGCCCACATTGACTGTGATGCTTTTTATGCCAGTGTTGAAAAAAGAGATAACCCGGACCTAAACTCAAAACCGCTTATTATTGGTGGTGGTCGGCGCGGCGTGGTTTCAACCTGTTGTTATATTGCCCGAACTTACGGCGTAAAATCGGCAATGCCCATGTTTAAGGCCAACAAACTTTGCCCTAGCGCAGTAGTCTTACCGCCTGATATGAATAAATATTCTGCGGTTAGCAAAGAAATAAGAAAATATTTTGATCAGCTCACCCCCTCGGTGGAGCCTATTTCAATTGACGAAGCTTTTTTAGACCTTTCAGGAACTGAAAAATTACACGGCATGCCACCTTCAAAACTCCTTAGCCAAACAGCAAAAAAAATATCTGATCAGGTTGGCATTACCGTATCAGTCGGACTTAGTTATAATAAATTTCTCGCTAAACTGGCTTCTGATCTTGATAAACCAAACGGCTTTTCGGTCATTGGCAAGGCAGAAGCAAAATCATTTCTTGCCAACCTGCCGATCAGTAAAATTTGGGGCGTGGGAAAAGTATTAAATAATAAAATGAACAGGGCTGGTATTACTCAAATCGGCCAACTCCAGAAAATGGAACTGAAAAAACTTAGCCGAGATTACGGCATCATGGGTGAGCGGCTTTATTATTTCTCACGCGGGGATGACAGCAGAACTGTGCAACGTGATCAAAAAGCAAAGAGCGTCTCAAACGAAATCACATTAAACGAAGATTTAAGCGATTATAGGGCGCTCAAAAAACACCTTTGGGCGTTATGCGAAAAACTATCAGCGCGTCTTAAAGAAAAACATTTGTCAGCAAAAACCATCACCTTAAAGCTTAAAACGTCCAATTTCAGAACCATTAGCCGATCAGTAACATTAGATGGCTTCACACAAATGGCCGAAATTCTATATAACCAAGGAAAATTTCTGTTAAAAGCAGAATGTAAAGGCCTTGAATACAGACTTATTGGTATCGGTGTGACCAAATTTTCTGATGACTATTTTTCAGATTTACCAGACCTGCTTGATCCGCAAAAAGAGAATAAAATCAAAACCGAAAAGGCCATGGATAAAATACGCGAAAAATTCGGTGCAAAAATTATAAATAAAGGTAGAAAATTTACCTGACAGATTAAACTCGACGTGACATACTCTGAAAAAATTGAATAAATATTTTACGGGAAATCCAATGACAATGATCAGATTTATGGGCCTTTTAACTGCCCTTTATTGCTTTTCAACCCAAACTATATTTGCCCAGGAAAATGAAGTGCCTGACCGGACCGAGGGCGAAGGCCAATATGACCGTCTAGTGCTTCGCGGCGGATATATCATTGATGGCACCGGTGCACCGGCGTATGGACCGGCCGATGTGGTAATTGAAAATGATGTAATAACTCAGATTAAAGTCGTTGGCACCCCTGGAAGGCCTATTGATCCAGCACGCCGCCCCGCTGCAGGGGACCGGGAAATTGATGTTTCCGGTAAATATATTCTTCCGGGACTTATTAATATCCATTCCCATATCCATTCCCTGAAATCGGGACAAAATGTGCCGCCTGAATATATTTTTAAACTGCTTCTAGGCCACGGCATTACAACAATTAGAAGCGTCGGTTCCGGCGGTGATGAACGAATTGTTGGATTTAAAGAACGTAGTGCAAAAAATGAAATCACCGCCCCGCGCATCGTCGCCTTTCCCACGTTCGGCGGCATTGACAGTGTAGAGGCGGCCCGTGATCGGGTCCGGGAAATTAAGCGTAATGGCGCTGACGGCATTAAATTTTTCGGCGCGCCAAAAGAAATATTATGGGCCGCGCTTGAGGAAGCGGAAAAAATTGGCCTGGAGACCACCATGCATCATGCCCAGCCTGATGTAACACATGCAAATGTGCTTGATACGTCCGCTCGTGGGCTAGACAGCATGGAACATTGGTACGGCCTTCCTGAGGCACTGTTTGAAGATAGGCTTATACAGGATTACCCGTCCGATTATATTTATACCAATGAAATGGACCGTTTTGGCGAGGCTGGAAAGCTCTGGAAACAAGCCGCAAAACCGGGATCTGACAAATGGAACGAAGTGATGCAAACATTGCTTGACCGCGATTTTGCTTTAAATCCGACCTTTACTATTTATGTGGCGTCGCGCGATCTTATGCGTATGAGCCGTGCCATCTGGCATGATGAATATACCATGCCGTCACTTTGGGATTTTTACCGTCCAAGCCCTGTCGCTCACGGCTCCTACTGGTTTTACTGGACCACAAAGCACGAAGTGGAATGGAACGAAAATTATAAGCTGTGGATGCAGTTTGTGAATGAATATAAAAACAAAGGCGGCAAAGTCGGGGTCGGTAGTGATACGGGCTTCATTTATAGCCTTTATGGCTTTGGTTATATTCAGGAGTTCGAACTGATGCAGGAAGCGGGCTTTCACCCGCTTGAAGTAATTCGCTCTGCAACACTGATCAATGCCGAGGAACTTAAAATGGAAGATCAAATCGGTAGCCTTCAGGTTGGCAAAAAAGCTGACCTGGCGATTGTTGATGAAAATCCGCTTCACAATTTCAAAGTTCTTTATGGTACTGGCGCCATTAAACTGAACGAAGAAACCGGCATGGTAGACCGCGTTGGTGGCATAAGATGGACCATAAAAGACGGCATTGTTTATGACGCGTTCAAACTACGGGCAGACGTGCGTGAAATGGTTAGAGACGCCAAAATAGAAGCCGGAATATCACTTGATAAACCGCTGGCAATTTCAAATAGCCCGAGGCAGGAATAAAATTAATGGGTTAATGTGACTTCACTATTGGTCAGATGAGCCGGAATTTTTGATTTAATAGTCTCATGTAATTCCGGTAATTTTGACCAGTGGGTCCCCGGTTTATAATGATGTGCTGTATGGTAGCCAAGATTGCCCGTAACAAGATTATAAAGCCAGTTGAGTTTATTAAAAGACGCTTCAAATTGATTATCGCTATCAAGACCAGCATGATGATCATAAGTGGTCCAAGCCGTGAATAGTAGGCTGCAAACCATAGGCAATAAAAATAACATCAAGCCAGCCATCGGTTTATAAATAATAAGCATGGCCAATATTATGAATGTCAAGCTGCCAAAAATGACAAACCTTTTCCTGAGTGTCTTGTGTTTCGCACCAACGCGGTAGGCGCGACTATAACCAGTTGCAGCAATTATTACTGTGTAGGCGAGTTCACTCATAGGCTTACCATTCGCATATTTCCATCGGCTTTCATCAATTTTCTGATCAAGAAAGTTACGATGATGACCTAAATTATGATGCAAGACCCAAATGTTTGTCACGGCCCCCGTGTGCAAGGCATAAAAAAACTCTAAGATTCTATTGAGCCATTTTTGACGAAATACAAAACTATGCTGGTGATGGTGGTTCCAGGCACAGATATTAGCTTTAGGAATCAAACAGATCAGCCAATAAACTGTAAAGACTACGATGCTGTCTTGTGAGAAGTACATATAAAAATCTGCAACACTTAACAACAAGATGACAAAAACAGGAATACGGTCTTTTGAATTTCTAAACATAACATACACTATTTCTAATTTTCACAATAGTTCAAGTAATTTCTTTGCTCCTTATAAAATAAAATGAAAATCGACATGGTTGGCCATCAAATATGGCAAAATACAATAATTATAATTCCAAGCTAAATTCCAACCTAGACATTGGGCATAACTTTCTACAAGATGGCGTTGGAAATTATAAAGCACCCTTGGAGAGTACATGCATTTATTAGACAGTCCGATCAGATCAGACGAACTTCTCGTTGAGACGTTTGATATTAAACACCGGTTTTATGCTTCATCGGCCGAACCGATGGAACATAAAGAACTCATCGCCATAGCGCGCGAAAATGGTGATGATGATTTGATCGATTTATATAATGATCATTCACTCGGCTATGCGGAAAATGGTGGAAGTCCTGATCTTCGGGCGGAACTTGCCAAACTTTACGGCGAAAATATAAGTGCGAAAAATATTGTTGTTTTTCCCGGAGCACAAACCGGCATGACCGTTACAACTCAAGCCATTCTTCATAAAGGTGACCATGCAATAGTGGTGACACCAAGTTATCAGTCACTGGAGGAAGGCATAAAATATGCCGGTGCGAATTTCACCAGAATTGCGCTTTGTCCTGACAATGATTGGCAGCCTGATATAGCGGCTATTGAGGCGGCAATTAAACCTAATACAAAATATATTGTTTTTAATGATCCTCATAACCCGTCCGGCTCTTTAATGAGCGAAGAGAGCAAGCAGGCCTTAAAGGCTCTCGGTGAACAACATGATATTATCCTTTTTGCTGATGAAGTTTATAGACTTCTTGAGCTGAACCCGTCTGACCGTTCGCCTTCTATGGCCGATATGACGGATAAAGGCATTGCCCTTGGCACCATGGCCAAACCATTTGGTTGCGGAGGCATGTGCATCGGCTGGGTTGTCTGTCAGGATAAAATAATCATCGAAAAACTTTTGAAAGCGCAGCATCTTTTCGCTGTTTGTTTTTCCCGTGCTGGCGAAATTCAGGCGATGATGGCGCTAAGATCAAAGGATAAGCTCGTTGAAAGAAATATGAAAGTCATTAAAGAAAACCTGGTGCTTCTGGATGATTTTTTCAATGAATACAGTGACTTATTTGAATGGATGTTACCGCAAGCGGGCGGCACTGGATTTGTTAAATTTAAAGGACCGATGACGGCTGATGAACTAGCCGCAGAACTACTTCAGAATGAAATCCTCGTTTTTCCATCTTATGTTTTTGATTGTGATGATGATCTTAAGCAATATTTCAGAATTGGTTTTAGCCGTCGAACAATGCCTGCGTCACTTGATGCTTTTAAAGAATTTGTAGATGAACGTAGAGCCCAATGGGGTTTTCCTGCCAACTAAATAGTAGACAATAAGATTATAAGAAAGAATAAGATGCAAGAAGAAGTGCCAAATTTTAGCGATGAAAAAATTGCTCAAATTGTAAAAGAACATTACGGATTAGAAGGCAAAATTAGTTCCTTCGTTTCCTTTGAAGATCAAAATGCACTGATCACTACACCGGGTGAGCGTTATGTGCTCAAGATCGCCAATAAAAGGTGGCTGCCTGAATTTGTAAAAATGCAAACGGATGTACTTGATCATCTAAAAAAAGAAGCGCCCAACCTTACTGTTCCCAGTGTCATTAAGACTTCAAACGGTGACGACATTATAAGCGTAGATGGCTTTCTAGTTAGACTTCTTAATTTTTTACAGGGTGAATTACTTACCAATATACCGCGAACACCTGATCTTTATCAGGATGTAGGAAGGTTTTTAGGACAGTTTTCAGAAGCTATGAAAACATTCTCCCCAGAAGCGACGGAAGGCTCGGACCCCTTATGGAAACTTGATAACGTTATTGCCTGCAAAGAATATCTGCCTGAAGTTATAGATGAAGATGCCCGTGACCGCATTACAAGACTTTTTGAATATTATGAAAAAAATATAATGCCAAAACTACCTCACCTTCGAAAAGCGGTTATTCATGGCGATGCTAATGAACAAAATTTCCTCATTAACCCTGCCGAACCAACTATAATCACTGGGCTAATTGATTTTGGTGAGTTGCAATTTTCCAGCCAGATTAATGATCTGGCGATAACACTAGCGTATGGCCTGCTTGGTGAAGATGATATTGAAATGGCATCAAGCCAAATCATCAAAGGCTACGAGCGTGAATTTGCCATATTGGATGAAGAACGTGAAATACTTTATTATTTAATGGCGATGCGTTTAGTGACAAACATTACAATGACATCACACACTGCGAAATTATTTCCGGAAAATGAGTATATTCTCATCGCGCAAAAGCCCGCACAGGAACTACTCAATAAACTAGAACAAGAAAAATATATATTAGCGTAATAGGTAGCAATAATGACATTTAATGAACCTTGGTCAAAAAGACATAAAAAAGAAATGGGTGGCCTGCCCTATAATCTCTCAAATTCATTTACAGAACCACTTACGAGCGATGAAATTATGGAATTTTCACTTGAGCGGGGTGATCATGATATTGTTGAACAGTATAATAAACACTCACTTGATTATACCCCAAATGGCGGAAGTCTTGATCTACGTGAAGAAATAGCAGGATTATACGGCCCTGAAATAGGTGCGGAAAATATTGTTGTTTTTGCTGGTGGACAAGTGGCACTGCAAACGGCAGCAATTGCTCTTCTGGATACTGACAGTCATACAATCGTCTTTGGCCCCGGTTATCAATCCGTTCAGCACGCCCCCCTTCATGCAGGAAGTGATATAACCACAATTGAACTTCGCCCGGAAGAAGGTTGGCAGGTTGATCCCCAAAAGGTTGCCGCTGCCATTAAGGAAAACACGAAATATATAGTTATTAATGAGCCTTATAATCCAGCGGGCACCCTTATGAGCCATGCAACACAGCAAGACCTTAAAGAGATTGCAGATAAAAATGATATT
>JABJKT010000108.1 GCA_018660225.1 Kordiimonadaceae bacterium | reverse complement strand
TTCATTTCATCAAGATATTTGGACCAGCCGTTTGGGTCGTTTTGTTTTATTACCCAGTTTACAATATCCTGACTTTCATCAATGACCTCGCCGCTAGTAAGCTCAAGTACAGGCACTGTTGCTTTTGGTGAAATAGTAATCATTTCCTGCGGTTTATCCCGAAGAACAACCTCCCGAAGTTCACAGGTAATATTGCAGGCGAACAGTGCTAATCTGGCCCTTATTGCATAGGGGCAGCGTCTGAAACTGTAGAGTACCGGATGATCGGTCATTTTATGAGTTGGTTTAATTTTTTAACGGCTGCTCTGGGCCCTTTTGGATAATCCCAAACACCAGAACAAATGGCAAGAAAGTCAGCGCCAGCATCAGCTATGCTTGCGGCATTTTCCGCATTTATTCCGCCGATAGCGACGCACGGTATTTCAAACAAGTCCTGCCACCAGTTTAGAAGTTCAGGTGTCGCAACCCTAGTCGTTATTTTTGTTGTCGTCGGATAAAAGGCACCAAAGGCTACATAATCCGCCCCTTGCTCACCGGCGCTCATCGCCAGGTGTTTACTGTCATGACAGGTAACACCAATAATGTGATTGCTGCCAAGGATCTCTCTGGCTTCTTTATAGCGTAGATCTTCTTGACCAATATGAACGCCGTCGGCGCCAACTTTTTTAGCTATTTCAACGCTGTCATTGATAATAAAGGCCACGTCGCTGGAGTGGCATATAGGCATTAAGACCTTCGCCGCTTTAATTATGTCCTCGTCGCTACTGTCTTTCATGCGCAGCTGTACGCTAGCCACATCGCCACCATCAAGAGCTTCTTTCAAGCTTATGGAAAATTCATCCAAATCAAATTGGTTAGGGGTGATTAAGTAAAGTCTAGTTTCTGACATTTTTAAGCCTGTCTATGAGTGTTTCAGTCATTTTACTTAAGCCCTAGTCCGGGATCAAGTCATTATCGCCGAGAACCTGACCGGCCAGATAAAGTGAGCCGCAAATAAGCACCTTCACGGTACCGTCTTTACCGATTTTTTCCAGCGCGTCACGGACATTTTTAGCGCCGTCCGCTTTTATAGAAAGTGACCAGGCATGCTTAACAATTTCTGTGGCTGGATAACTTGCTTCGCCGTCCACATGAATAGCATAAAGATATTCTGTAATCGGTGAAAGGGTTTCAAGATATCCTTGCACGTCTTTATTTTCCATCATGCCGCAGATTAATATCAGTTTTTCATTTTTAAATGTTTCTGCGATTACTTCGGCCGCTGCCGGATTATGGCCGCCGTCAAGCCAGAGTTCGCTGTCTTTTGCTAAAAGATCACCGTAAGGGCTAGCCGTGATATTCTGCATCCTGGCGGGCCAATTAGCGGATGTAATTCCTTTGGCATAATCGTCATCGCTGATTTTTAAGTGTTGTTGATGACGTAATGCGGCAATAGCAAGTGCGGCATTTGAAATTTGATGCGGGCCGTTCAAGTTTGGCTTGGTAAGGTTTAATGAACCTTGCTCATCTTTATAGGTAAAGCCGTTATCCGTAATCTCATAGTTCCAGTTATTTATGAGATTTCCACCACTTTTCTGCACGACCTCGCTGATTTTCTTTTCAACTTCTTTAGTTTGGAGCGCGCTTAACAGCGGTACATCTTTTTTGGCAATACTGGCTTTTTCCATGGCGATGCCGCTTAAATCGTGGCCAAGAAATTGTTGATGATCATGTGAAACTGGCGTGATCACTGTACTAAGTGGGTGATCCACAACATTTGTGGCATCCAACCTGCCACCAAGCCCTACTTCAAGGATTAAAACATCGGCCGGATTATCTGCAAAGGCTTTAAAGGCCGCAGCGGTGGTGATTTCAAAATAAGTTATCGGCACGCCGTCATTGATTTTTTCACAATATTCGAGAATTTCCTGCAAATAGTTTTCTTCGATAATTTCGCCATTTAATCTGATCCGCTCAGCGAAGCGTACCAAATGGGGGGACGTATAGACGTGAACAGATAGACCTGCAGCTTCAAGAATAGACCTGAGGTAAGCTATGGTTGAACCCTTGCCGTTGGTTCCCGCCACATGTATGACCGGTGGCAGGGTGTTCTGGGGATTGCCCAGACTTTCCAGGATGATATTCATCCGGTCCAACGAAAGATCAATGATCTTTGGATGAAGGGTAAGAAGTCTTGTCAGTATGCGGTCGCTGTTCCGCTTGGTCATTGGCTGGCGCTCAGGCTGCTTTATTCATGAGAAGGCTTATGAGTTGAGTGAGTTTATTTTTCATATCTGCGCGGTTTACGATCATATCGATCATTCCGTGCTCTAGTAAATACTCACTTCTTTGGAAACCTTCGGGAAGTTCTTCACGAATGGTATCTTTAATAACGCGCGGTCCGGCGAAACATATAAGCGCATTAGGCTCCGCAATCTGAACATCACCGAGCATAGCATAAGACGCCGTTACCCCGCCCGTCGTCGGATCGGTAAGCACAACAATATAAGGCAGGCCAGCATCGCGAAGCCTTTGAACGGCAACTGTGCAGCGCGGCATTTGCATTAGAGATAAAATACCTTCCTGCATACGCGCCCCGCCAGCGGCGGTGAACAGTATCAGTGGCACTTTTTTCTCAATGGCGCGTTCCGATGCTGCGATAATTCCATTACCAACACCAACACCCATTGATCCGCCCATAAAGAGGAAGTTTTGAACCGCAATAACGGTATTAATACTGCCCATTTTACCGTAGGCAACCGCGATAGCATCCTGATAGGTGCTTTTTCCGCGCGCTACTTTCAAGCGTTCGGTATATTTCTTCTGGTCCTTGAATTTCAGAGGATCATCATTGGCTTTTGGCAGCTCAACAAGGCTATATTCGCCATTATTAAAAAGGTTTTTAAATCTTTCCGTCGGGCCAATACGTTCATGATGATCGCAGCTTGGGCAAATGTTCAAGTTTTTTTCAATGTCATTAACATATAAAAGCTGACCGCAACCCTTGCATTTATGCCAGAGATTATCAGGTGTTTCTGATTTTTGTCCTATAATGCTCTGAATTTTCGGGCGGACAAAGCTTGTTAACCAGTTCATATTAAACCTCTTTTTTCTTATCTTGCGCTTTTTACGCCGATAGAGAGCTCATTTACAAAGGATAGGACCTTACTCTCTAACGCAGAATTTGCAATATTTTGTTTGATTATATCAACTATTGCCGATCCGACAACCACTGCGTCGGCAAATTCTGCAAAACGGGCCGCATCTTCCGGTGTTTTTATGCCAAAGCCGACGGCCATGGGGATGTCCGTTACTTTTCTAAAGTTATCAAGGGCATTTTTAACGGGGGCAAGATCCGGTTTGGCGGTTCCTGTTATCCCGGCAATGGTCACATAATAAAGAAATCCTGTGCCATTTTTAAGTATTTGGCCGAGCCGGGCTTGGTCCGTTGTTGGCGTCGCTAGATGTACCATGCCCATACCTGCAGCTTTTGCTGGAATGGCAAGTTCGGTGTCCTCTTCCGGTGGCAAGTCTACGATGATCAGGCCATCAATGCCGGCTTCAAGGGCATCTTCAAGAAATTTATCAACGCCATAAATATATATGGGATTATAGTAGCCCATGAGAATAATAGGTGTGTCCTGATCATTTTCCCGAAAACTTGTTACCATATTAAGTGTTTTTCTCAGGGTCATCTTGCCTTTTAAGGCCCGAATGCTTGCTTCCTGAATTGCCGGTCCGTCCGCCATAGGGTCCGAAAAGGGCATGCCAATTTCAATAATATCTGCCCCGGCATTCGGCAGACCTTTTAAAATATTGAGTGATGTTTCTAGGTCAGGGTCGCCTGCGGTGGTAAATGTTACAAGACCCGCGCGATTTTCTTTTTTTAAGGTCTCAAACCTTTTCTCAATTCGTGAAACACCCATGATTAAATTTCCTCACCCAGTGCTTTTGCCACTGTAAAGATGTCTTTATCACCGCGGCCGCTCAGCCCCATAATCATAATATGATCTTTCGGCAGCGTCGGTGCTAGCTTCATCACGTAAGCAATAGCATGGGCACTTTCCAGAGCCGGAATGATACCTTCAAGTTTTGTGCAAAGCTGAAAGGCTTCAAGTGCTTGCTTGTCATCAATTGGTACATATTTCACCCGGCCAATGTCATTAAGATGACTATGTTCCGGACCAATACCCGGATAATCAAGGCCGGCCGATATGGAATGAGCTTCTAAAATCTGCCCATCATCATCCATCAGCAGATAAGTTCTGTTGCCGTGAAGTACCCCCGGTGCGCCGCCCGTTAGGGAAGCGGCATGTTTATCGGTGTCAACGCCGTGACCGGCGGCTTCAACCGCATATATATCAACATCATCATCCAAAAATGGATGAAAAAGCCCGATAGCGTTTGAGCCGCCACCGACGCAAGCCACCAGACTATCCGCAAGACGCCCTTCTTTTTCAAGAATTTGCGCACGCGCTTCATCGCCGATTACGCATTGGAAATCACGAACAAGTTCCGGGTAGGGATGCGGGCCAGCGGCCGTGCCAATAATATAGAATGTATCTTCAACATTGCTCACCCAGTCGCGCATCGCTTCATTCATGCTGTCTTTTAAGCTTTCGGACCCTGATGTTACCGGGATCACTTCAGCACCAAGCAGTTTCATGCGAAACACATTTGGTTTTTGTCGCTCGATATCCTTTGCACCCATATAAACAACGCACGGCATACCAAATAACGCACAAACCGTCGCGGTGGCGACACCGTGCTGACCAGCGCCCGTTTCAGCGATGATGCGGGTTTTTCCCATGCGGCGTGCCAGCAGTATCTGACCAACACAATTATTAATTTTATGAGCGCCGGTGTGATTTAGTTCTTCGCGTTTAAAATAAATTTTAGCGCCGCCTAAATGTTCCGTCATTCTTTTGGCATAATAAAGCGGATTAGGTCTGCCAACATATTCTTTTAACAGTTCCTGAAATTCCTGCTTGAAAGCAGGATCATTTTTGGCTTCCCTATAGGTTTTTTCAACATCAAGAACAAGCGGCATAAGAGTTTCAGCAACATAGCGACCACCATAAATGCCAAAGTGCCCGTCTTCATCAGGCCCGTTTCTATAGCTATTTTTTTTATTTTCAGTCATTTTGGGTCGCCTCTACGGCTTTGATAAAAGATTTAATCTTGGTCACATCTTTTTGACCGGGCTTTACTTCAATGCCGCTTGAAACATCAACTATTTTTGCCCCGCTAATTTTAATCGCTTTGGCCACGTTTGCCTCGTCTAGTCCGCCAGATAACATCCACGGAACATGCCACTGATATCCTGATATTAAATTCCAGTCAAACGAAAGGCCGTTTCCGCCCGGCAAGGCATCATCCATTTCAAGCGGTGCTTTAGCATCAAAGAGTAGCATATCCACCTTGGTTTGATATTCTTTGGCCCTTGCAATATCACTTAGAGACGCAACTGAAATAGCTTTCATGACAATTTTTGAAAACCGGTTTCTGATATATTGTACGCGTTCAACGGTTTCATTGCCATGAAGCTGAATAACATCCAGATCAACTTGTTTAAATACATCATGAAGAAGAGCGTCATCAGGATTAACGAACACGCCTACTTTGAGTGCGTCCTCTTTAACAATTTCAGCAAGCTCGGCGGCTTTTTCAATGCTGATATTACGCGGCGAAGGCGGATAAAAAACAAACCCCACATAACTGGCGCCAGCATCAAGTGCCGTCCTAACAGTTTCAGCGGTGGATAGGCCACATATTTTTGCTTCAATATTCATAATTAACCGTTAATTTCATTGGCGATTTGTTGAGCCGCAATTGCCGGGTCGCCCGCCTGGGTTATAGGCCGGCCAATGACCAGATAATCTGCACCAAGTTTCACGGCCTCGTTCGGTGTCATAATACGTTTTTGATCTTCCTTTGCACTGCCGGCGGGACGAATGCCCGGAACGACCAGTTTAAAATCTTTTCCGCAGGCTTCTTTAATCAGGCTTATCTCATGGGGCGAACATACGACACCATCCAGACCATTTTCTTTCGCCAGCATGGCCATTCTGACCACCTGATCAGAAACCTTATTTTGGTAACCAACAGCCTTTAAATCTTCATCATCAAGGCTGGTGAGTATGGTGACACCAACGATGATCGGCCGTGCGCATCCAACATTCTCTGCCGCTTCAGTGGCCGCAACCGCTGCCGCTGCCATCATAGCGGGGCCACCTGCCGTGTGAATTGTCATTATGCTCGGTCTTAGCGGCATTAATGAGCGGACCGCTTTTGCGACCGTGTTTGGAATATCGTGAAGTTTTAAATCAAGGAAAATATTGCTGTCGGTTTTTGCAACTTGCTTGAAACCATCGGGCCCGTTGGCACCAAAAAATTCAAGCCCCAGCTTAACACCGCCTACATGTGGTCCAAGGGTGCGGGCAAGTGCCGTAGCGCCGTCCACGTTTGTAGTATCAAGTGCACAAAGAATTCGATCAGAAGGTTTTAATTCAGCCATCATTTCGCTCCAATTTTTATTCTGATGAGCTTTTGCCATGAATAGCGCTTTTTGACAAATCAATATTAGCAGGTCCAGGCTTTTTTAGTTCATTTTGCAGCTCTTTGATTTTTTTATCAGCAAGTCTGTGCTTTCTGGCATGGCGAACGGCGGAATATATTGAAACGATCCAGCCGCCAAGTAAGCCGATAAAAATTCCCAGAAAAACAAGCCCATAAGCAGGCATCTGCAAATTAACGGGCAGCGGCTCTAAACTGAATAGAACGGGCGCGCTATTGGAAATTGCGATAATGACGCAAAAACAAGTAAAAACAATGAAAGCAGCATAAAAGATAAAGCGCATATTTATAGGCCTTTAAAAAATAGTCATATGCTATTGGCAAAAGAACAATTTATTTATTGTTCAGTTTTTCCCGAAGATCTTTACCCGTTTTAAAATAAGGTACACTCTTGGCAGGTACATCCACGGCTTGCCCGGTGCGTGGATTGCGTCCGGTACGGGCAGGGCGGTGTTTAACGGAAAAAGCACCGAAGCCACGAAGTTCTACTCTGTTACCATCAGCAAGTGTATTTGTTATTTCTTCGAAAATAGTATTAACGATACGCTCAACATCGCGTTGATAAAGATGGGGATTGGAATCTACCAATCTTTCTATCAGCTCCGACTTTATCATGCTTAGACCCCTATTTGTTATTAATAAACCCAAGTTGTAATGAGGGCCTAAGTTGCCAGAGAGTGATCAGGTCGTCAAGGCTAAGTGCCTTATAATCCATGTTTTTTTCAATTATTAGAGTTAATCTTTGAAAAACAGCTACATTTTAACTGTTTTAGGGCGATTTTAAAACTTAAGTCGGCTAGTCAGAGAGAATCATCTGCAAGAAAATAGTAATAAAAAACCCGCCCGGAAATTCCGGACGGGTCATAAAATTACTTAAAGTTAGCTGATAAAGATTATTTATCGGCTTTTTTAGCAGCAGCCTTTTTAGCAGGTGCTTTTTTAGCAGCGGCTTTTTTCTTGGCTGGTTTTTCTTTCGCTTCAGCATCATCAGCTTTTTTAGCAGTAGCTTTTTTCGGAGCCGCTTTTTTCTTGGCTGGTTTTTCTTTCGCTTCAGCATCATCAGCTTTTTTAGCAGTAGCTTTTTTCGGAGCCGCTTTTTTCTTAGCTGGTTTTTCTTTTGCTTCAACTTCTACTTCTGCTTCGTCAGCTTTTTTCGCAGCTGCCTTTTTAGGGGCGGCTTTTTTCTTGGCTGGTTTTGCGGCTGGTGCTGCATCAGCAAGCGCTGCACCAAGAATATCACCAAGGCTTGCACCACTGTCTGATGAACCATATTGTGCCACAGCTTCTTTCTCTTCAGAAATTTCAAGCTGCTTGATAGAGAGGTTCACTTTACGTGCTTTCTTATCAAGTGTAGTTACTTTAGCATCAAGTTTGTCACCAACTGAGAAACGCTCCGGGCGTTGCTCTGCACGGTCACGGCTAAGATCAGAACGACGGATGAATGCTTTCATTCCTTTGTCTTCACCGATCAACACTTCAAGACCGTTTTCAGTAACTTCAAAAACAGTACACGTTACCGTGCCGCCTTTCTTGAGGCCGGAAATAGAGGTAACCGGATCAGATGTAAGTTGCTTGATACCAAGTGAGATACGTTCTTTGTCCGTATCAACATCAAGGATAACCGCTTTTACCATGTCGCCTTTTTTATACTCAGCAATCGCTTCTTCACCAGATTTGTTCCAGTCAAGATCAGATAAATGAGCCATACCGTCCATATCACCGTCAAGACCGATAAACAGTCCAAATTCAGTGATGTTTTTAATCTCGCCTTCAATTTCAGTATTTGCCGGATATTTATCAGCAAATGAAAGCCAAGGATTATCCATGCACTGTTTAAGGCCAAGTGAAATACGACGTTTCTCTGAATCGATCTCAAGAACCATAACCTGAACTTCTTGGCTGCTTGATACGATCTTACCAGGATGTACGTTCTTCTTAACCCAGCTCATTTCTGAAACGTGGACAAGACCCTCAACACCGTCGTCAAGTTCAACAAAGGCACCGTAATCAGTGATGTTTGTGATGCGACCAGTAAGTTTAGAACCAATAGGATATTTATTGGTAATCGTTGACCATGGATCTTCTGTAAGTTGCTTCATTCCTAGTGAGATACGTTGTGTCTCTGGGTTTAGGCGAATGATTTGAACGTCAATGGTATCACCAATATTGAGAATGTCTGATGGGTGGTTGATACGTTTCCATGAAATGTCGGTAACGTGAAGAAGGCCGTCGATACCGCCAAGGTCAACGAATGCACCGTAATCAGTGATGTTTTTAACGACACCCTCAACAGTTTTGCCTTCGCCAAGATTTGCGATGATCTCTGTGCGTTGTTCTGCACGAGTTTCTTCTAAGATCGCACGGCGTGATACAACAATGTTGCCGCGCTTACGGTCCATTTTCAAAATTTGGAACGGTTGTTCAATATTCATAAGTGGTGTTACGTCGCGAATTGGACGAACATCAACTTGGCTGCCAGGAAGGAATGCTACTGCACCTGAAAGGTCAACTGTGAAGCCGCCTTTAACACGGCCAAAGATAACGCCGTTAACGCGCTCTTCATCTTCGTATGATTTTTCAAGTACGGTCCATGCTTCTTCACGGCGTGCTTTTTCGCGTGAAAGCATTGCTTCGCCTTTGGCATTTTCAATGCGCTCTACGAATACTTCAACAGTATCGCCGACTTTAAGTTCGGCTGCCTGTCCGTGAGCTGCGAATTCTTTGAGTGGGATACGGCCTTCTGCTTTTAAGCCGATATCGATAGTAGCGGATTCTTTGTCTATGTCTATGATGATCCCGGTGACAACTTTGCCATCAAATTTACCTTCGGGACCAAATGATTCTTCGAGCATCGCTGCGAAGTCATCTGTGGTTGGAACATTAAGTTCATCAGTCATTATATATTACCTATTCTAATATGAATGCTTTATCCTTTATTTAAAGGGGCATTCTGCTTTTATGTAGGCCAGTCGGTTGTTTCCGACGGTCTTAAAAAACATGTTAATATTCATAAAGAAAAAACAAATACTCATCCCGCCCATCAATCCGATAGGTCAAAGTCTTAGTATTCTGCTGTTTTTACTCTACACTTATGCTTGAAACATACGCTTTTGCTGCTTCAAACACGGCTTCTATATCTGAAACTGATGTATCTATCAAGTACGCATTTTCTGCTTTTTTAAGGGGGGAGGCGGCACGGTTCATATCAAGCTCATCGCGAGCTTTAAGAACGCTTAGTATTTTAAGAAAATCTTCATTGGTGCCGTCATCACCAAATTCCTCCAAAAACCGCCGTTTTGCGCGGGTTTCAACGTTGGCTGTGATGAAGATTTTTATGGGGGCATCAGGGCAAATAACAGTGCCAATGTCGCGCCCGTCAAGGATAGTGCCGTCTTTACCTGGCGGCGGATTATGAGCAAAATGACGCTGAAAATCAACTAAAGTCTGCCTTACAGCAGGCATTCCGGCTACTTTTGATGCGGCCGCAGCAATTGATTCGGTGCGAAGCGCCGGATTTTTAAGATCTGTTTCGGCCAGTTTTTCCGATGCCTTTAAAGCATCGGCTTCATTTTCAGTGTCGCCGCCATCCTTTAAGACATTCCATCCCACAGCCCGATAAAGCGCGCCCGTATCCAGAAGGGCGAGATTATAATGTTCAGCCAATTTTTTGGCTAGTGTGCCTTTGCCAGATGCGGCGGGGCCATCAATGGCAATAATGAATTTATTTAAACTCGGCATAAATTTGCTCCCGCTTTGTTTAATAAATCAACAAAACCCGGAAAGCTTGTTTCGATAACCGAACCATCATCAACAGTAATGGGTTTTTCGCTATTAAGTCCAAGCATCAGAAATGACATGGCAATACGGTGATCAAGGTGTGTTTTAACGATCGCGCCGCCTTGAATATTCGATTTTGATACTGTCATACCATCTTCATGTTCAATGACACTCACACCACAAGCTTTAAGCCCGGTGACCATCACAGAAATTCTATCACTTTCTTTAACGCGAAGCTCCCCAAGCCCCCGCATCACCGTTTCACCGGATGCGTTTGCGGCGGCTACACACAGTATTGGATATTCATCAATCATTGATGGTGCACGGTTTTCGGGTACCGTTACGCCGGAGAGCTGTGAATATTTAACATGGATGTCGGCAACGTCTTCACCGCATTCTTCGCGTTTGTTTTCAAATGTTATATCGCCGCCCATTTCAATAAGTGTGGCAAAAAGTCCTGTACGCGCAGGATTTATGCCAACATTTTTAATGGTGATATCTGATTCCGGTGTGATCAGTGCGGCGACAATAAGAAATGATGCTGATGATGGATCTGCTGGTACAGCCATGTTTTTGGCTTTTAGCTCAGCATGTCCGCTCACTTTAATTTGGTCGCCTTCCTGTTCGGTAGGAACGCCAAAATATTTAAATATTCTTTCCGAATGATCGCGAGTTGGTATTTTTTCAATCACTGTCGTTGTGCCAGCCGTGTTTAAACCGGCGAGCATCACCGCCGATTTCACCTGTGCTGAAGCAACGGGAAGTTCGTATGTTATAGCAAGCGGCATTTCGGCGCCGCTCACGGTGATCGGTAATGTGCCTTTTTCATTTCCATTAAATGTCGCGCCGAACTGCGAAAGAGGATCCGTTACACGCTTCATCGGCCTTGATGAAAGTGATTCGTCACCGTAAAATTTCACCGTAATCGGGTGCGTGGCGACAAGTCCCATCAATAATCGTACTCCGGTGCCACTATTTCCCATATCAAGCGGCGCAGAAGGCTCGCGAAGTCCGCCGATGCCTACGCCGTGAATGTGCCATATATTTTCATCGTCTTTATATATATCCGCGCCGAGCGCTTTTAACGCATCCGCCGTTCCAAGCACATCTTCCCCTTCAAGAAGGCCTGAGACCAAGCTCTCACCAACGGAAACCGCACCCATAATTAACGAGCGATGGGATATGGATTTATCGCCGGGGACGGTAATGGTGCCATTTAAGGCGGTCGCTTTTGATGAAGATAACTGATTCATTTCGGTAAATTTTTCCGCAAGTCTAAATATAATTTTCAGCTGTGAAATAACATATTAATAACAAATGTGTAACTTTTTAAGATATTTATTTCACTTTTATACCTAAAGAACGCGGTTTTATAATAATAGGCTTTGACAGTGGCCTGATAAAATGGCAAATGATGTTTTTTTACAGTATCCGAACAGACTTTATATGTTCTAAGGAGAAATACTTTGGCAAAAGCTGAATGGGGCGAAAAACGTCAATGCCCAAAATGTGGAACAAGATTTTATGATCTCGGCGAATTTGAGCCAATTGTTTGTATTAGTTGCGAGCAAAAGTTTAAGCCTGAAATTATTCTAAAAAGTAAAACTCATTCAATTGAGCTTATTACTGAGAAACGGGAAAAAGAAGAAGAGACAGAAGATCTGCTCGATGATGATAGTCTTTTGGCCGATGATGATGAGGAAGCTGTAATCGCCCCTGATGACAACACTGTTGTTCTTAGTGATGATGACGATACAAATGTTGCCGCCGTTGTCGATGCGCCTGTTGAAAAGACAGCTGACGAATAAATAACAACACCCACTTCATTTACGACCAGTTTAAATGAAGTATCAGGGGCTATAGCTCAGCTGGGAGAGCGCTACACTGGCAGTGTAGAGGTCAGCGGTTCGAGCCCGCTTAGCTCCACCAATTATATCAAGGGCTTAGCTTTAATTAGCTAGGCCCTTTTTATTGACTAGCGAACTATTAGCGAACACTTGAGTTATATATTTGCCTATTGTTAAAAGCCTTTATTAACTTTCGTTTGTGACAAAAGACCCACCCCCGGCCTTCTTTTTAAAACAGCCCCGCGCATATTCGCTGTCCAATCCTTTTGCGGGGCGAGACGGATACGAGCACCATTTGCACCACCACGCATATCAGTGCCACGAAAAGTAGATGCTGATGCCCAGGCTGTTCTGACAAGCTCTGGTACACTAACACCAGATGATAAGATTGTTGATTTAAGCATGGCCATATCGCTCATATTGACCAGTTCGTGATCAACGGCAGGAACAGGGTCCTGCCACAGCATTTCCTGTTGCGGCACCATAGAACCTATATAACGTGATCTTGGCCCCATATCGCGATGGGTTAATTTGAACCATGCTTTTGCGAATGCGAGTTCAAACTCTGCCGGATCATCTAAAAACCGTTGAGAGATTTTACGGTATTCAGGATCAAACTTAAGTGCCAGATCCGTAGTAAACATTATTGGTGCATGGAATTTTCCCGGATTGTGAGCATCAGGAACCATACCCTTTGCATTAGAGTCACTTGGAATCCATTGAGTAGCACCAGCAGGGCTCTTTGTCTTGACCCAATCGAAGATGAACAGGTTTGAAAGATACATATGCGACCACTGAGCTGGCGCAGATGTCCATGCCCCCTCCAGACCACTGGTTATGGTGTCACCACCTTTACCGGTACCATAACTGTTTTTCCAACCGAAACCTTGCTCTTCAACACTGGCGGCTTCTGGCTCGACACCGACATATTTTGAGGGATCAGCCGCACCGTGGGCTTTACCAAAGGTATGTCCCCCAGCGATAAGCGCTACCGTTTCTTCATCATTCATTGCCATGCGTCCGAATGTATCACGGATGTCTTGCGCGGCAAGTAAAGGGTCCGGATTACCATTGGGCCCTTCAGGATTAACATAAATCAGACCCATTTGAACTGCGGCAAGGGGTTTTTCAAGGTCTCTGTCTCCGCTGTACCGTTGATCAGCGAGCCATTCGCCTTCGGGGCCCCAATATATTTCTTCCGCTTCCCAGGCATCCTCACGTCCACCGGCAAAACCTAAGGTTCTAAAACCCATTGATTCCATTGCAACATTGCCGGTAAGAACCATTAAATCAGCCCAGGATAATTTTCGGCCATATTTTTGTTTGATCGGCCAAAGAAGACGACGCGCTTTATCAAGGTTGCCGTTATCCGGCCAACTGTTGAGCGGGGCAAAGCGTTGCATTCCTCCATCTGCGCCACCACGACCGTCCATGGTTCGGTAGGTTCCCGCACTATGCCATGCCATACGAATAAAAAACGGGCCATAATGGCCATAGTCTGCTGGCCACCAATCCTGTGATGTTGTCATTAAGTCTTCAATATTCTTCTTAATCTCATCAAGGTCTAAGCTTTTAAATTCTTCCGCATAATTATAGGTCTCTCCCATTGGGTTGGACTTTTCTGAATTCTGACGCAGCGGCGTTAAATCCAGACGGTTCGGCCACCAATGTTCATTTGTAATTACTTTTTCCTCTGCGTTCACATAATTAACTGGAACAGCAATTGATGAACCCATGGATAATAATATAATAAGTGGTATAGTTTTTCGTAACATATCTCTCTCCTCACGTTATTTAAAATATTACTATAACAAATTAAATACTGTTGTGAAGTATTTTATGTTCTATTTTATAACTATTCTAAACTTTAGTAACAAAGTATCAATTGAGTCTCGCTTGAGTTTTGGAGAACTTACCTTAATTGATTTAAAAGCTCAAAATGCCTCTTCCGTGAGAGTCTGCTTTCGGCCAAAAGCAGACTCTCAAATTGTTTAAAAATCCTAATTTTGTACACCTAAAGATAAGCAACAAGTACGAGGTTCATTTTGGGAAATAATTTACGTCCAGTTATAGTCCTAAATCACAAAATATTCCCTTAACGAGTAATAACTATTGCAACATAAACTTCGACGGGGAATAGTGGCAACAACCAACATCAATAAACTAAAAGCCCGCTTCCCAGAAAAATTCACACAGGAAAAAGCTTATAACCGTGATCTTGATACGGAACGCGACATACTTGAGAGTTAGTTTGCAGCTCTTCTAAGTGGCTGTAGTGTATTGACTTTCTTTAAATAAGGCGGTTCTAGTTGACTAGTCCATAAGAAGGGAATAACGTGAATTCTTAACCTAAATAAGAATTGGGAGTTCTACTTTGTCTCATTATAATTTACTTAAGAATTCATCCGCCTTACTTACAATATCACTTATTTCATCTATCAGTATTCCTGTATTGGCGCAGGATGTTTCGGCGGGAGCTGAAGTTGATACGATTTATGTGACGGGCTCATATATCAAGCGACAAACACAAGAAAATTCACCATCACCCCTTAATGTGATGACAAGTGGAGATATATCTGCACAAGGGATTAATGTACTTAGTGATCTTGCACGTAATATGACTTTTAATGCGGGTTCGGAACTTAATACAGATGCCTTTACCCAGAACTTTAGTACGGGTACGGGTAATATCAATCTACGCAATCTTGGATTAAGTTCTACTTTGATCCTAATTAATGGCAAAAGACAGACGCTTTCAGCGGCTTATGCTGATGATGGTAGTACATTTGTTGATACCAATTCAATTATGCCGCTGATCATGGTTGACCGGGTTGAAACATTGAAAGATGGCGGCTCTGCGATTTACGGGACTGACGCGGTTGCAGGTGTAGTTAATTATATTACTCGTAAAAAATTCACTGGTTTTGAAATGCAGACGGGTCTTCAATCCACCACATCCGATAGCCAGCGCGATTATGATATATCCGCAATTTGGGGGTCAGAGTTTGGTAATAATGGTAATTTTGTTATTGCGGGTAGTTTTATGCACCGTTCCAATTTAACGGCAGCCGACAGATCAGAAATTACAGCAGGCAGCGGGATTTCAGGTTCCGGACAACCGGGAACTATTTATTTTAGGGATCAGGTGCCAGCACCAGGCGGCGTAGGCAGTGCAGGCGATGCCAATAGCAACGGTTTTCTGGATGCTGTACCGGTGATAGATCCTTATTGCGGCACGGCACCAAATTCCAGCCTGAATTCAGGAAATATGGGTTCTGTAGGCCCGCTTGAAATCGGCGGCTGTAATTTCCAGTTTGATTCCTATTATGATCTTGTCCCCGAAGAAGACCGTATCCAGATGTTCTCATCCATTGATACCGACATTGGCGACAATATGCATTTCTATCTGGAAGGTGGAATTACCAACAATAAGGCCGTTCGTAATAATGCGCCTTCTTTCCCAATTGCCTCACCGGTGCCAGTAGCACTGATTAATCCTGCCACGTCCACATATTACCCACATATTCCTGCCGAACTTCAGGGTGCGGCAACAGCGCTTGGTGGATTGACAAGTGTTTTGTTTGTTGGCCGCGTTCTTGGTGATAACGGCGGTTCCTTTGTTTCTAATCATGATAATGATACCTACCGCGTTGCTGCAGTTTTAGACGGTGAAGTAAACGAAAGGTGGACATGGGAGACTTCTGCTAATTTTAGTAAAAGTAAATTTGCAATTACTGTGGATGATGTGAAACGCGATGATTATATCAATGCGTTACTGACTGGTGCCTATAATCCGTTTGGTACCGCTCACACCACCCACCCCAATAGTCAAGCAGCAATTGATGCTATTACGGCCAATATGAATGTGCAGGGGAATAGTGATTTATTCACTGTAGATGCCCATGTGAATGGTGATTTGGTCGAATTTGGCGGCAATATGGTTCAAGTGGCCTTTGGTGGTCAATTCCGTAGCGAAAAAATGAATTATGACTGGAGCGAAGATTATAACGGTCCTAATGGTGATGGTTCAAATGGCAGTAATCTGGCCAATCTTAATGGTGGTAATTTGATGTTCCTATATGGGGGCCCTGATTACGGTGGAGAACGTGATGTTTATGCGCTGTTTGGTGAACTTGCTGTTCCAATTGGTGAGACACTGGATCTTCAGATTGCGGCAAGATATGAAGATTACGGTAGTGGTATAAATAGTTTTGATCCAAAAATATCGGCACTATGGCGTCCTGATGAAACGCTATCAGTTCGCGCATCGTTTAGTACAGCATTTCGCGCTCCATCGCTTTACAATGTTAATGGTGTTCAGACGGCCCTTAATGAAATTACACTTGGGACCACGTCTACTTTCCTTCCCGTCCGTTCAACGGGAAACTCAAATTTAAGCCCGGAAAATTCCGATGTTTATAATATCGGCTTTACATGGAATGCGGTGGAAAACTTTTCTATCGGGCTTGATTACTGGCGTTATGATTTTACCAATCTGATCACGCAGGAAAATTCGCAGTCTGTGGTGAACAAAGCTTTGGTCGGGGATACGCAAGCCTTGTCACAGCTTCATTTTAATACACCCGGTGATTTAACCACTTTATTTCTAATTGATACGAATATTATTAATGCACCAACTGTTTCAACGGATGGTTTGGACT
>JABJKT010000107.1 GCA_018660225.1 Kordiimonadaceae bacterium | reverse complement strand
TTTGAAATAAGACTTTTACGGGCTTCAGGATCAGGGGAGGCGTTATAAATAGGATCAAGGGGCAGGAGCGGATCGCCGGGAAAAAACATTTGCGTTACCAGACGCGACGCGAAGCTCATACCAAACAGCGAGAAATGGATATGGTTGGGCCGCCAGGCATTATGATGATTGCCCCACGGGTAAGCACCCGGCTTAATGGACATGAATGTGTATCTGCCGTCTTCATCAGTAACACAGCGCCCGCCGCCGAAAAAATTGGGATCAATCGGCGCATCATGCTGATCAACAATATGAATATATCTGCCGGCGGCATTGGCCTGCCAAATCTCAACCAGAATACCCGGTTGCGGTCTTGCGTATTCATCAAGAACTCTTCCCGATACCTGAATACGCTCCCCAAGCGGATCACCATCCACTTTTCCGTTTTTGGTTAAATCATTATCGTGCTTCTGCATTTGTTCATGGCCGAAAGCGGGAATGGTAAGTTCTGATAAGCTGTGTTTAATGGGTATGAGCGGCTTTTTCGGCCCGCGAAAAGCGGTCGATTTATAACCGGGATAAATATAAGGCGCGTGTACATCCCAATCTCTTTTATCTATTTTATCACTCATTCGCTTTCCATTTCGTCGTAGATTTCTTTGGCGATTTTTATATAATGGTTAGCGACAGGTATTCCTGCATAAACGGCCGTATGCATCAGCATTTCCCTGACTTCCTCTTTTGTCGCACCGGTATTTACAGTAGCGCGCAGATGAAGTTCAAATTCCGCCTCATTACCACCTGCAGCCAGCAGACAAAGGGTAAGAAGGCTCCGGTCACGGTGGCTGAGTATACCCTCTCGGGACCAGGTTGACCCCCAGGCTGTTTCAGTTATAAAATCCTGAAAATCAGCATCAAATTCCGTTTTATTGGCGAAGGATTTATCAACATGAGCATCCCCAAGAACCTTACGGCGGATTTCCATACCTTTATCAAACTTTTCAGACATAACCATTCTCCCTGGCGAATTCATTCAAATGTTTAGCTACTATTTCTGGTTTCTCTATGCATGGCAAGTGACCAGCTCCCTCAATAAGCTTAAACTTAGCCCCTTCAATCATCGCGGCTAGCTCCTCTACTAGTTCAGGCGGTGTCGAAAGGTCTTCATCACCGGTAAGGCATAATGTAGGAATTTTAATTATTTTTGTTTCCTCGCTAAGGTCGGCTTCTTTTATCGCTTCACAAACGGCTATATATCCGGCCTTTGGGATGCGGCTAAGCATATTGCGCCAGCCTTCCATTTCTATGGCGCGGTCAGCTTTGAACTGATTTGAAAACCAACGGTCTAAAATGGCATCAGAAAAAGCTAGAATACCATTTTCATTAATGGCGGAAATGCGCTCATTCCAAAATTCATCATTACCGATTTTGACTCCGGTATCACAAAGCACCAAGCCCTTAACCAGCTCCGGGTGGCAAACGGCGATGCTCTGGGCGATCATGCCGCCAACCGATATACCGCAGATAATGGCCTGATCCACTTTTAAATAATTAAGCAATGCCGCTAGATCATCAGCCAACATTTTTATTGTGCATTTTTCATTGCCGGTATCTGAAAGGCCGTGGCCCCTTTTATCATAACGGATAATGCGAAAATCATTCTTTAGCTGATCTACTACCTTATCCCAAAGACGCAAATCTGAACCAAGCGAATTGGCAAAGGCGATCACGGGGGCTCTGCTTTTCCCCTCGTCCTTATAATGAATATTTACGCCATTTATGTTTGCTATCAACATGTTTTGCGGATCACTCTTTTTATTTTTATGGATGATATTCTATCATCCTTCTCAAGTAAAATAAGAAAAATATAATTTACAACAGTATATTGTGTTATTATAATAACAATAATAAAGTTTTTCAAAGCTAAAACATCGGGAAATGATATGCGCGCAGAAGATAATGAACTTTTAACCAGAGTCGGCCCGGGAACACCTATGGGCAACTTAATGCGTCATTACTGGTTTCCCATTTTAAAATCGGATGAAGTGAAGCCTGATGGCTCACCAGTGCGGTTTCGCCTGCTCGGTGAAGATCTGCTCGCCTTTAGGGATAGCGACGACAAGGTCGGCATCATTGAACCATATTGCCCGCACCGCCGCGCGGAACTCTTTTTCGGTCGAAATGAAGAATGCGGTCTGCGCTGCGTTTATCATGGCTGGAAATTTGATGTGGATGGTAACTGCGTTGATATGCCGTCTGAGCCAGCGGAGACCGATTTTAAACATAAAGTGAATATAAAAGCCTATAAAGCGGTCGAAAAAATTGGCATGATTTGGGTTTATATGGGCGATCAAAACCCGGCCCCCGGCCTTCCTGATTTTGATAGTATGCGCCTTTCTTCCGATAAAATAAGCATCAGAATAGCGCTGCGCGAATGTAATTATCTACAGTCGCTCGAAGGGGATATTGATACGGTCCATCTGGGGTTTCTGCATTTGGGTTCGGTCGGCACATCGAGCTTTAATAAAAACACTAGAGAGCATTATTTATCAGAGGATAAATCGCCTAAATATGAAGTGACGGACACTGATAATGGCACCATGTACGGTGCTTACCGCGCAGCAGAAGACGATACATATTATTGGCGCGTCGCGCGCTTTCTTATGCCGTGCTGGACTATGCCTCCGGGCGGGGAAATAAAAGATCATATTATTGTGCGAGCATGGATCCCTATTGATGACCATAATTCAATGTTTGTCAGCCTTGCCGAGGCTGGAAAATCGCCGGTTGCTAATATCAAGAAGGGCATGTCACTCTCCGGTATTGGTGTTGGTCTGAATTACGAGGAAAATCCCGGAACAGGGTTTCTTGATCGGTGGAAGTTAAAGGAAAACCGTTCTAACGATTATATGATTTCCCGCGAAGAGCAGCGCACCAGCAGTTATACAGGCGTAAGAGGCATTCACCTTCAGGATCAGATGATCACTGAAAGCATGGGGTCTATCGAAGACCGTACCAAAGAGCATCTTGGTACCAGCGATCAAATGATCACAGCTACTCGTAGACGCCTTATCAAAGCCGCCAAAGAGCTTGAAAAAAATGGCACTATTCCCCCCGGTGTTGATAATCCGAAAGTATACCATACGGCCCGTTCCGGCGGCATGATTATAGGTCGCGGTCTTAACTGGCTTGAAGAAGTGCAAAATATTGAAGATAACGCTCTCTGG
Organism: Kordiimonadaceae bacterium; assembly: GCA_018660225.1. GTDB lineage: Bacteria > Pseudomonadota > Alphaproteobacteria > Sphingomonadales > Emcibacteraceae > Pseudemcibacter. Next base: position 3,839 of record JABJKT010000107.1, on the reverse strand, counting down.
CCGGATGGTTCAGATATTTGATTTTATTGCGTCTTCGCAAACTGTATGTTTCTTTTCTTTTTGCAGCAGTAACCAATAGTCTGGTTTTAAAAAGTAAAGTACCGTGGCGCAAAAAATCATCAGGCCGATACAGAGATAAAAGGCATAATCGTAATTGCCATAATAGTCATGCATCATGCCGATATATCTTGGGCCAAAAGCCAGCCCGACAGCAGAAATAGCAGAAAAGAAACCGATCATTTTACCCAAATGATTGGGGCCAAATGAATGTTTGGCGAGGATCGGTGTTTCTACAAGTACGCCGCTCTGGGTGAAACCCCGTGCCATTTGGAAAATATAAAGGGTCGCTATTCCCTGAACACCAAAAGCCAAGGCAATGGATATAGCGATTAGAATGTAACAAATGGTTATTCCCTTGAAGGAATATTTATCAAACAACCATCCAAAAGTGAGTTTCGAGGCCAGTCCGAACACAAATGAAAATACCGTTGACCACGCCATTTCCTGTTTGGAAAAACCAAGGTCATTCATGATATAAAATGAAATGTTTTTACCAATCCCCTGATCGACAAATCCAATTATGAGCAGTACCAGACAAATGACAATAAAGTTTGGCTTTTTAGCATATTCTTTAAATTCTGGTGCTTTTCCAGACTTGTCAGCTTCAAGCAGGCTGCTTTTTACCGTGCTCTTTTTATCACCAGCATCGGCAAATTCACATTGAATTTCAGCGGAAGTAGGGTTGTCATCTACAAAGAAATAAAAGACGGGAAAGCCAATAAAAAATATAGCCAGACTTACCACCGGTAAGGCATCCCGCCAGCCAACGGTTTCGACCAGCCAGGCATAAAAAGGCGTGAGCAATATGCCGTTCACACTTGACGCGGCGGCCAGTATGCCCATGGCAAGACCTAATCTTTTATTAAGCCATTTTGCACAGAGGGTTTTTGCTGCCATTAACAGCGGCATTGATGAAAAGCCAAGTGGAATTCCTGCCAGCCAAATGGATGTGGTAATATCAAGGCCGGGAATACGTCCTATAAAATGCCAGTACATAAAACCAAGGCCGGTAACCGTTCCGCAAATATATATAGCCTTTTTGCCGCCAAAGCGGTCTACATATATACCGGCGATGAAGGTGACAACAGCGGATATCGCAAATTTAACTGTGGCTATTGTCAGAATATCTCCGCGCGGGAGCCCGTATTCATTTTCAATATCTACATAAATAAATTGCAGTAGTACGAGCGGAGAGGCAAAAACAAACATAATAACAGGATAGCAGCCGAGGATATTCCACCAGCCATTATAAACTTTACCGTCCGGCCCTTTTAAGTCGGCCCAAAAATCGGAAACATTTTTTGCGAAATCACCTGCCATTATAGTTTACCCTACCTTACCATTAATGGTTTTTTATTAACTTAAGTAATTTTTATAGATATGTATAGCTTGTTATCGTTATAATGAATTTTCAGTGACCAAGATAAGGATTTTTGATGAAGCATATAGTGGCCAAAGCCCTGACATTTTTTATGGCAATCACCTCGATTTCGGTGGCACAGGACAATGTCGATGTGTCGGCGGATAGAATGCGGGAAAATGTAAAAACTCTGTCATCGGATTATTTTGAAGGTCGCGCACCATCAACTATGGGCGAAACTAAAACCATCAATTTTATCAAGGAAAAACTGGAAAATATGGGAGTTGAGCCGGGCAACGGTGACAGCTATTTTCAAGGTGTGGAACTTGTTAAAATTAAAGCTACTGCAAGTGAAGTTAAAATTAACTACGGCACAGACAGCGAAGTTTTTGATGCGAGCAAAGACATAGCGATTACCACCAAATTAACGGACAAAAATATAAGCCTTTCGGGTTCAGAATTTGTGTTTGTCGGTTTTGGTGCAGTTGCGCCTGAATATGAGTGGGATGATTATCAAGGTCTTGATGTAAAAGGAAAAACGGTATTGATATTGGATCAAGATCCGGGTTTTATTTATGGAGATGAGAGCTTATTTAAAGGAAAAGGTGTCACCTATTACGCTCGCTCATCTTACAAATATGAAGAAGCGCAGAGACAGGGTGCGGCAATGGCACTGATCATTCATGATAAGGATTTTACTGGCGCATCCTGGAGCAGAATGCAGAGCTTTACAAACCGAGCGGCGCTCAGTCTTGATCCTGAAAAAATACTAGCGGAAAACCTTTTAATGCAGGGCCGCATTCCGGTGCCAAGCGTTCAGAAATTATTTGAAAAAGCAGGGCTGGATTATCAGCAAGAAAAAAACAAAGCGCTCGTGAGAGGTTTTAAGGGTTACGCCCTAAATGCAGAAATTTCAGTTTCGCTTGATGTTGACGCCGAGAGATCAGTTTCTCAAAATGTCATTGGCATAATACCGGGCACAGAAAGGCCTGATGAATACGTATTTTATCTGGCCCACTGGGATCATCTGGGAACGGACAAAAGTCTTTCCGGTGATCAGATCTATAATGGTGCGCGCGATAACGCATCTGGTGTTGCAGGAATTTTGGAAATTGCCCAAGCCCATATGAGTGCTGGGGCGCCAAAGCGCTCAATCGTTATTCTCGCGGTGACAGCGGAAGAAAGCGGGTTGCTTGGGTCATATTATTATGCTCTTAATCCTATATTCCCGCTTAATAAAACCGTCACAACCCTTAACATTGATACCATGAATATTTATGGCCGCACCCGCGATGTTTGGGTGCTTGGTCTGGGTGATAGTGAAGTGGATGAGTTTGTTTATAGTGCAGTGAGAGACAAACAAAAAAGAGACGTAACTTTTTTCCCACACCCCGAATGGGGCATAGAATATCGCGGCGATCATTTCAGCTTTAACCGTATGGGTATCCCGTCAATTGTGGTTGCCGGCGGTTATGATACTTTCGATCCAAATCTGGATATGGACGCGAAAATAAATGATTATGATGCCAGAAAATATCATAAAGTAGCAGACGAATTTACCGATGTGCTTAATTTTCATGGTGCCGCTGATGATTTGGTATCGATGTACTTAATCGGTACTGATGTAGCCAATAGCCCTAAATTCCCAAACTGGAATGAGGGAATGGAATTTAAGCATCTTAGAGATACTCATATGAATGAAATCGGACGAGACTAGAATTATTTGCCTCTGAATATTCTGATTAACTCATTAAAACCGGAAATTTCAGCTTCAAATTCAATTTGTGATACTCTGGCACTATCAAGAATTCTGTCGAGACTATAATTGTGAGTATCATAATCTACCAGCCTTGGCTCACATGTGGTTGCTGTTTTAATGTTGTGTTTCATAAGTACCGGCCAATGTTCTTTGCTCCAAACGCCGCTGGGATAGCAAAAATGGCTCATTGGTTTTGCTAATAGTTGATTTATTTTATTTGCATTTTTTTCAATTTCATGGTCAGCCAGATCACTTTCTTCAGGTAATGAATGCCTGTGTGTGTGAAGCTGAATGTCAACATTACCTGCAATCAATTCATTTAATTCGGACGTATTTATCAGATTTAATATTCTGCTTTGATTGAGTTCATCATAATCAACTTCTAGCAATTCTCCCAATAAACGCAAAATTCTTATGCGGTCCATTTCTGAATTCAATGTTCTGCCAAAGGTTTTTATTTTTTGTGCCGCTTCAGGGTCATTTTGATTTATACACCCATCGATAACTAATTTTTCAAGGGATTGATTTTTTAGGTCAGTTTTAAATCGAGTTTCCATTTCCTTACAAGTTTTGAGTTCGTAATATTCCGAAATTCGATTTTGGCGTTGTACATTTTTATAATATTCAGTAAAAAGAGATATATTTAGGACTAAACAAACA
>JABJKT010000106.1 GCA_018660225.1 Kordiimonadaceae bacterium | reverse complement strand
TAATTCATCTGAAACACTAACCATGGCCACATATGGCCGGGTATACCGCGAAGGCGGCGAGAGCCAAGGTCTTATCATCCTTCATGAAGGGCCTCTGCGGGTCGGCAATGAAGGCAAGGAAGAGATTACCTATGCCGATCTTGAAGATGATACATATGAAAAAGAAGAAGTTACCGAAGGTGGCTGGATTGGTATTACCGATAAAGAATGGTTGGTTGCCCTAATTCCAAATCAGGACGAAAATTTTACCACTAACCTTTCGCGCACCACGCAAAATGATGGCGCACAGTTTCATGTAAATTTTGCCACTAATGGTATTTCAATTGCCCCCGGTGCGAGCGCTGAGCGAACATCGCGTTTCTTTGCCGGTGCTAAAGAAGTTGATCTTCTGGAGTTTTATACCGAAGTAGAAGGCATAAAAATGTTTGATTATGCTATCGACTGGGGTAGGCTCCATTTCATTACCAAACCGATTTATATCGGCCTTAATTTCTTTTACGGCATCGTTGGAAACTTTGGTATTGCCATATTGCTTCTTACTTTGGTCATCAAGGGTATCCTTTTCCCTATGGCCAATAAACAGTACGAAAGCATGGGCCGTATGAAAAAACTTCAACCAAAAATGCAGAAGCTAAAAGAAAAATACGGCGATGATAAAGCCCGCATGCAACAGGAAACCATGGCGCTTTATAAAGAAGAAAAAGTAAATCCGCTGGCCAGCTGTCTGCCGATCTTTATTCAGATACCCATATTCTTTTCGCTCTATAAAGTATTATACGTGACCATTGATATGCGCCATGCGCCATTCTTTGGCTGGATCCGCGACCTAAGCGCTCCCGATCCGATGCTGGTGACAAATTTATTTGGTCTGCTGCCGTGGGAGCCGACAGGCTTTCTAGCGATCGGTATACTGCCGATCTTTATGGGTGTTACCATGTATATGCAGCAAAAACTTAATCCGCCAATGACTGATCCTATACAGCAAAAGGTTTTCGCCCTTATGCCGATTATGTTCACATTTATTTTGGCCGGTTTCTCGGTGGGTCTTGTTATTTACTGGACCTGGAACAATATCCTGACTATTTGCCAGCAATGGGTGATTATGCGCAGGGTAGCAGCATTAGATAGTTGATCCTTTGTTAGAGCACGAAAAAAATGCAGAAGAACAGGCAGCCTGGCTAGAACGGGGGCGTCTGCTTTTTCGTGCCCCTTGCGAATTTTTGCTTGGCGCGGCGGCGCTAACACAGCTTCCTGAACCGGACGCGACAGAAGTGGCTTTTGCTGGTCGCTCTAATGTGGGTAAATCAAGCCTTCTTAATGCGCTGACCGGGCGAAACAATCTTGCCCGCACATCAAATACACCGGGGCGCACCCAACAACTTAATTTCTTTTACCTTGGGGAGCGAAGAAACCTCGGCCTTTATGTGGTTGATCTTCCGGGTTATGGCTATGCAAAAGTATCTAAAAAACTGGTTAAAGACTGGGTTAAGCTAATGCGCGATTATTTACGCGGCAGGCCTAATCTGCGCCGGGTATTCGTGCTGATTGATGGTCGTCACGGCGTAAAAGATAGTGATTTGGAGCTGATGTCCATGCTTGATGAAACGGCTGTTTCTTACCAAGTGGTGCTTACCAAATGTGATAAAGTTAAAGTGGAAGAGCAGAGAAAACTCATTGAGAAGACTGGCAAAGCAATTGCTAAAAATATCGCCGCCCATCCAAAAGTGTTGATAACCAGTTCTGTTAAGGGCTATGGTCTTGATGAACTTCGGGCTGTGATTGGCGAACTCGCGTAGGATATTATCAGGATGACAAAAGTAACTATCGATAAAAATACTCTGCTCAGAAAAGCAAGAACGCTAACTGAAGCGCTTCCCTATATGAAGCGCCATGCGGGTAAATCGTTTGTCATAAAATATGGTGGTCATGCCATGGTTGATGAAGCGCTCGCCGAAGATTTTGCCCGTGATGTCGTGCTGATGAAACAGGTGGGAATGAATCCTATTGTTGTTCATGGTGGCGGGCCACAAATTGGTAAAATGCTTGAGCGTCTGCAAATTGAAAGCTCATTTGTTGATGGGCTGCGGGTCACTGATAAAGCAACCATTGAAGTGGTTGAAATGGTACTTTCCGGCAGCATTAATAATTCCATTGTCGGCTCGATAAATAAAATCGGCGGAAGGGCGGTCGGGCTTTCCGGTAAGGATAGCGGCCTGGTTATTGCGGAGCCACTACAGCGCAAACGTAAAGACCCGGATAGTCATATTGAACAAGTGCTTGATCTGGGCTTTGTTGGTTATCCAAAACAGATTAATGCAGATTTTCTGCGCACGTTTGAAAAATCCGATGTGATACCGGTCATTGCGCCGATCGGCCTTGGTGAAAATGGTGAAACCTATAATATCAACGCAGATACCATGGCTGGTGCCATCGCCGGGGCACTTAAGGCAGAGCGCTTGTTACTGCTGACTGATGTTGCCGGTGTTCTGGATAATGATAAAAAACTAATCGCCGACATGAACGAAGAAATGGCCACTGCCCTGATCGAAGACGGCACAATAATCGGCGGCATGATCCCCAAAGTGGAAACCTGCATCCGCGCTATAGAGGATGAGGTTGGTGCATCGGTCATTATTGATGGCCGTGTCGAGCATGCCCTACTACTGGAACTCTTTACAGAGCACGGCGCCGGAACCCTTATTCAGAAGTGAAGTCTTCCGACTAAAAAGGCTATTTAGAGCTCGAACTGGATTAAATCACCTAATGAGTGTACACTCTTCTAAATTAAGGGGAGAAAATTCATGATATTATCAATTAAAAACTTGATTATACTGACGGCTATTGCTGGGCTTGTCTCGTGTGGTAATGAAAATGCCACGCAGAGTGATGAGTCGATGATCGATGCAGAGGCAGCAAGGCTTACCTTGGCAACTGATGAGCCTGAGAACTGGTTGAACCATGGCCGGACTTATGATGAGCAGCGGCATTCTCCACTCACTCAGATTAATACGGATAATGTCTCGGACCTTGGCCTTGAATGGTCATTTGATATGTATACGGCGCGCGGGGTTGAGGCGACGCCGCTTGTTGTTGATGGCGTTATGTATGTGACAAGCTCATGGGCCGTGGTCTATGCGCTTGACGCAAAAACCGGGCAGCTAATCTGGGATTTTGATCCTGAAACCGATCGGGCATGGGGTGTTAATGCCTGCTGTGATGTGGTTAACCGTGGGGTCGCTTATTATGACGGGAAAATTTATGTGGGAACCATTGACGGGTATTTAATTGCGCTTGATGCATCAAGCGGTGAAAAGCTCTGGGATACTCTCACCATTGATAAAACAAAACCCTATACCATCACCGGGGCTCCGCGTGTGGTTAAGGGTAAGGTGCTGATCGGCAACGGCGGTGCTGAATATGGCGTGCGCGGGTATATTTCGGCTTATGACGCTGATACGGGCGACATGGCATGGCGCTTTTATACGGTACCCGGTGATCCCGCTGATGGTTTTGAAAATGAAACAATAAAAAAAGCGGCCGAAACCTGGAACGGTGAATGGTGGAAATGGGGCGGTGGCGGCACCGTGTGGGACAGTATGGCATATGACGCTGAACTTGATCTGCTTTATTTTGGTGTCGGTAACGGCTCGCCCTGGAACCACATGATCAGAAGCAACGGTGAAGGGGATAATCTTTTTCTTTCGTCCATTGTAGCGGTCAGGCCCGATACGGGTGATTATGTCTGGCACTACCAGACAACACCGGGCGATAGTTGGGATTATACGGCGACACAACATATCATGCTTGCTGACATTGAAATTGAGGGAGTGCTCCGAAAAACACTGATGCAGGCACCCAAAAATGGTTTTTTCTATGTGCTTGACCGTGCGAATGGTGAGTTGATTTCAGCCAATAACTTTGTTGATGTTACCTGGGCAAGTCATATAGATCTGGAGACCGGACGCCCTGTAGAGTTGCCCGGCGTGCGTGATTTTTCAGAGCGGGTAAGAATAGAGCCGGGACCACCCGGCGGCCATGGCTGGCCCTCAATGTCGTTTGATCCAGAAAGTGGTCTTGTTTTTATCCCGGCTCAAAAACTTACTGGCTCTTTTCTGGAGCCACAGGATCCGGCTGATCTGGAATATCGTGCCGGTCTATGGAATACTGGTACTAATTTTGTTCCGGATAGTCTGCCGGTAGAGTCTGAAGGAGCTACCAGTAATCGAAGCAATCAAATTTCGCCTCTCCTCGCGTGGGATCCGGTAAAGCAGGAGGCCGTCTGGCAAGTCGTTCATAAGGATTATGGTGCAGGTGGGATGCTAACAACGGCCGGTGGTCTTTTAATTCAGGCAGACCCTCAAGGTAATTTAATTGCTTATAACAGCCGCTCCGGTGAAAAACTCTGGCCCCATTGGCTTCAGACAGGTGCGGGAGCCGCCCCGATGACCTATAGTGTGGGTGGCGAGCAATATATTGCCATTGCCGCTGGCTGGGGTTCGGCATTTGGCGTTAATAGTGCCCGCAGCACTAAACATTATGGTCTGGTAAACCGTTCACGGGTATTGGTCTATAAATTAGCAGGAAATGCCGAGTTGCCTGAGGTGGAAGAACCATTTCTTGGCTTTAATGCACCCGTTGAAACTGTATCGGCTGATATTGAAACATTAGAAGAAGGTATGGCCCTTTACCATAGGGTATGTCAGGTCTGTCATGGTAACCGTGCTGTATCAGCATTGATCCCCGATCTTAGAAATTCGGATCAGAATGTCCATGAAATTTGGCAGGACATCGTCATTGGCGGCGCGCTTTCGGCCAATGGAATGGCAAGTTTTGAGGATCATGTTACAGCGGAAGGTGCAGAGGCGATCCGTCAGTATATTCTTTATGAAGCCACCATAGCTTATAAAGATCAGTTAGAAATCCCCAACAGAAGCGACTCTGTGAATACCGAAAATTAAATAACTACATTTATTTTCGGTTTACATTTATCGGGTGAGTTCATACACTTTATCCAATGAATATAAAAAAGATAACATCAATTTTTGCCATCGCACTATTATCACAGCTTCTATCAGGATGTAGTCCTATGAGTAATGAAAATTCCCGTATTTCCTCGGCGCTTTTTGGCGAGCTTCCTGATGGTCAGAAAATCACGCGCTATACCCTTGAAAATAAATCAGGCGCTAGCGTGGAAATACTGGATCTCGGTGGAATTATTGTTTCGCTAAACGTGCCTGATCGGGACGGTAAACTGAATGATATCGTGCTCGGACTTGATGATCCTGCTCAATATCTGAATGAAAGTCCCTATTTCGGCGCTATTGTTGGACGCTATGCCAACCGAATTGCCAAAGGAAAGTTCAGCCTTGAAGGGACTGATTATTCACTAGCAGTGAATAACGGCCCAAATGCCTTGCACGGCGGCCTTGTCGGCTTTGATAAAAAGATCTGGAATGTAGAACCGTTTGAAGGCGCGGATCATGCCGGGCTGTCACTTACTATGGTAAGCGAGGACGGCGAAGAAGGCTATCCCGGTACGCTTAAAGTGAATGTGAGCTATAAACTTGATGATGATAATAATTTAACCATCAATTATAAAGCGAGCACTGATAAAACGACCGTCATTAATTTATCACAGCATACCTATTTTAATTTGAACGGTCATAATTCAGGAAATATTCTGGATCATGAGGTTTTCCTTAATGCGGCCTCATTTACCCCGGTGGACGAGAACTTAATTCCGACCGGTGAAATTGTAGCGGTGGAAAATACCCCAATGGATTTTAGACAGGCAAAAACAATTGGCCGTGATATTGGCGTTGAAAATGAACAGCTCGATGTCGGTGGAGGATATGACCATAATTGGGTTCTTGATCGACAAGATATGGAAAATATGGAACTGGCTGCGACTGTATATGAACCCACATCGGGTCGTTTCATGGAGATTATGACCGATCAGCCTGCTATTCAGTTTTACACAGGAAATTTCCTTGATGGCACGGTCAGCGGAAAAGCAGGATATAATTATCAATATCGCGGTGGATTATGTTTGGAGACCCAGCATTTTCCAGATAGCCCTAATCAGGTTAACTTTCCCAGTACAGTGTTAAAGGCGGGCGAAGAATATAACACGACAACAATTTTCAATTTTTCAGTGAAGTAAAACTCTTCAAAAGGTTCGATATATGACTAAAAAGAAAGATGCCAAGCCATATAGAAGTGCTCACAGTTACGCCAAGAATGATAAAGACGGTTTTATTCACCGTAGCTGGATGAAAAGCGAAGGCCTGCCGGATGATGTATTCGATGGCCGGCCGGTTATTGGCATATGCAATACATGGTCGGAACTGACGCCGTGCAATGCCCACCTGCGCGAAATTGCTGAATATGTTAAACGCGGCGTATGGGAAGCGGGCGGCTTGCCACTGGAATTTCCGGTTATGTCTACGGGCGAGTCTCAAATGAGGCCAACGGCAATGCTGTTTAGAAATCTGGTTTCCATGGATGTGGAAGAAAGCATTCGCGGCAATCCCATGGACGGTGTGGTGTTGCTTGGCGGCTGCGATAAAACGACCCCGGCCCAGCTGATGGGTGCAGCCAGCGTTGATTTGCCCACCATGGTTATTTCATCCGGCCCTATGCTGAACGGCAAACATTGTGGCACTGATATTGGCTCCGGCACTGATGTCTGGAAATTTAGTGAAGATGTTCGGGCAGGTAATATGAGCATTGAGGAATTTATGCAGGCAGAATCCGGTATGTCGAGAACGCCGGGTACCTGCATGACCATGGGTAGCGCGTCGACCTTTGCCTGCGTGGTTGAAGCAATGGGCCTTAGCCTTCCTTTTAACGGTACAATTCCAGCGGTGGACGCACGGCGAAAAACCATGTCCCACCTGACAGGAAGACGGATTGTTGATTTGGTAAAAGAGGACAGAAAATTATCCGCTTATCTGACCCGACCTGCTATGGAAAATGCCATTCGTGTACTGGCGGCAATCGGCGGCTCAACCAACGCCGTAATTCATCTGCAAGCCATTGCCGGGCGTATGGGAATTGATCTGTGCCTTGATGATTTTGATCAGCTAACGAAAGATATTCCGCTGCTTGTTGATATTCAGCCTTCAGGAAAATATCTGATGGAAGATTTTCATTATGCGGGCGGCGTTCCTTATGTCATGCAGACGCTTGGAAAGTTTCTTGATCAAAAAATTGAGACGGTATCAGGACAGACAGTGGGGGAAATAACGGCACTGGCAGAAGGCTATAATGATGACGTGCTGCATTCTATGCAAAGCCCGGTTAAAGAAAATGCTGGCATTTGGGTGTTAAGAGGTAACCTATGCCCCAAAGGTGCGATCATAAAACCGAGCGCGGCTTCGGACGGATTGCTTACACATGAAGCAAAAGCCGTGGTGTTTGAAAATATTGAAGATTTAAAAGCGCGAATTGATGATCCTGAACTGGATGTTGATGAAAACTCGATACTGGTTCTTAAAGGCTGCGGACCAAAAGGATATCCTGGCATGCCGGAAGTCGCCAATATGCCTTTGCCGCAAAAAATACTAGAAAAAGGCGTGCGCGATATGGTCCGGATTTCTGATGCGCGCATGAGCGGCACGGCTTTCGGTACGGTGATATTACATGTAAGCCCGGAAACGGAAATCGGCGGACCGCTCTCCTTCGTAGAAAATGGCGACATGATAAGGCTTGATGGCCCAGCGCGCACCCTTGATGTGCTGATTTCTGAAGAAGAATTAGCAAGACGCACTAGTAACTGGCAAGGACCGGAAACAGCACCAAAATATGACCGTGGCTATTATAAACTTTATATTGATCACGTCCTTCAGGCAGACGAAGGGGCGGATCTTGATTTTCTGGTTGGAAAAAGCGGCTCAATTGTAACAAGGGAGTCTCATTGATGGAGCAGCAACTAAACGCGGTCTATAAAGATTTAGCAGATAAGCATATTTTTATTACTGGCGGTGCAAGCGGCATTGGTGCGGAAATGGTTCGCGCTTTTTCCGCTCAGGGCGCTCGAGTTTCTTTCATTGATTTTGATAGCGGTAGTGCCACTAAGCTTTGCGCTGATATTGCTTCTAAGGGTAGTGAAACTCCGTGGTTCAGGGAGGTTGACGTAACGGATGTGCCTGCTCTGGAAAAATCCATAGAAGATGCTGCTGCGGAGTTCGGGCCTATATATGCACTCATTAACAATGTGGCAAATGATACCCGTCATTCACCTGAAGAGCTGGATGAGGAGGGCTGGCGAAAATCGATGGCCGTTAATCTGGACCCTGTTTTTTTTGCATCAAAAGCGGCCTACAAGAGTATGAGTAAAAATAATGGCGGTTCGATTATCAATCTTAGTTCTATTACCGCCCTATTGGGTCTTGCTGATTTGTCAGGTTATATAACCGCAAAAGCCGCTATTATTGGTATGACTAAAGCACTCGCTACTGATTATGGTGAGGCTCGTGTCAGAGTAAACGCCATTTTGCCCGGTTGGGTGATTACCGAGCGTCAACTCGATAAATGGCTAACGCCTGAGGCCGAGGAAGAATGGAAAAAACTTGTAGCTCTTAAAGATAGGGTAATGCCAGTAGATGTTGCCAAACTTGCTCTATTTCTGGCAAGCTCGGATAGTAAAATGATAACAGGTCAAAAATTTGTCATTGATGCAGGGCGTACCTGATCTATGGCTGGCAATACCGGTAAGAAGTTTGATTGAAAGGTGAAGTGAATGGGACTGGCGAATTTAGATATAGCCGTATTTATTGTATACGTGGTTGGACTGATCGGTCTGGCTAGTTGGGTCTCTCGTGAAAAAGAGGGCCATACTAAAAATACCGAAGATTATTTTCTGGCCAGTAAGTCGTTACCGTGGTGGGCTATTGGTGCCTCACTGATAGCAGCTAATATTTCGGCAGAACAGATAATCGGCATGTCCGGGTCGGGTTATGCTCTTGGCCTTGGCATTGCTTCCTATGAATGGATGGGGGGGCTTGGCTTGATTATCGTTGCCAAATATATGCTGCCCATATTCCTCAAGCAAAAAATATACACCATGCCGCAATATCTTGAACAACGCTATAATCACAGCGTCCGGATGATCATGGCAACATTCTGGTTGGCGCTTTATGTATTTGTCAATTTAACATCAATATTATGGCTTGGTGCTCTGGCAATAAATACTATTACCGGGATAAGTATGACCTATGGCATGATTTTCTTAGGCGTATTTGCCCTTTCTTATTCCCTATATGGCGGCTTAAAGGCGGTTGCTTTTACGGATATCATTCAAGTGGTTCTGCTTATTTTTGGTGGTTTGTTTTTATCATATCTCACACTCGATATGATCAGTAATGGTCAGGGGTTTTGGCAGGGTGCACAAATTCTGACCGATCAGTTTCCGGAAAAATTTGACATGATATTGTCGGAAGATAATCCATATTATAAAGACCTGCCGGGTATATCGGTTTTAATTGGCGGTATGTGGGTGATGAATTTTTCCTATTGGGGATTTAATCAATATATTATTCAGCGTGCTTTGGCCGCTAAAAGCATTCAGGAAGCACAAAAAGGAATGAATTTTGCAGCGTTTTTGAAACTTTTAATGCCGATAATTGTCGTCCTCCCTGGTATTGCAGCAGTTACATTGGCACCAGATTTAGAACGGCCTGATCAGGCCTATCCTACGATGATGAATTTGATGCCCGTGGGACTTAAGGGGCTTATTTTTGCGGCTCTGGTTGCGGCGGTTGTCTCTTCGTTGGCCTCAATGATCAATAGTATATCGACCATTTTCACCATGGATATGTACAGCCATTATAAGCCGGATAGAAGTCAGTCTCATTATGTGATGATTGGGCGTATGGTCAGTATATCTGCTCTTATTATTGCGATGATTGTTGCTCAGCCGCTTCTTTCAAGTTTTGATCAGGGTTTTAAATTTATTCAGGACTTTACCGGCTTCTTTACGCCGGGTATTGTGGTGATATTTGTTCTGGGACTTTTCTGGAAGCGGGCGACAGCGAACGGTGCAATTGTTGCGGCACTTGGCTCATTCCTTCTGTCTTGCGCGTTTTATTATCTGCTGCCTGATTATCCGTTTATGGACAGGGTCGGTGTGGTTTTTGTAATTTGTCTGGTATTGGCGATTGTTATTTCGCTTATGGGCAAACCGGTTGATCATCCGCAGGCGGTTGATGTGCGTGATATGGATTTCTCCACAAGTAAGAGCTTTAATATTCAAGCCTTGATTTTCTTTCTTATTCTTGTGGCGTTTTATGCGACCTGGTGGTGATTTTAGGATAAAGCGATGTAAAAGGGATAGCAGAGCAGTATGTTGAATTTATGAACTAGTATGAGATAAAAATGACAGAAAAAGTTAGTAAACATTTTGCAGATTTTGATGTGTGGTCAACCAGCGATATGGTTGATGCTATGTATCAAGGACAGGTCGCTGCAATAAATGCTATGAAAAGCTCATTGACGGTAATTGCGGGTGCGGCCGAGGCGGCGGCAGATAGACTAGGGGATACTGGCAGACTGATATATGTCGGCGCAGGGACATCGGGGCGACTTGCTATTATGGACGGTGCAGAACTGACGCCGACATTTGGCTGGCCGCGCGAAAGGCTTGTATTTTGCATTGCTGGCGGCCCTAGTGCGATCACCGTCAGTGTAGAAGGTGCTGAAGATAGCTATGATGACGGCGCGTCTGAAATGCGTGAAATTAATGTTAATAACAATGATGTTGTCATTGGTGTCGCTGCCAGTGGCACAACGCCTTATACTCTGGGGGCCATTGATCAGGCGGGTAAGCTTGGTGCGCTGACCATTGGAATTGCTAATAATGCCGATACGCCAATTCTGCAAAATGCCGCACAGGCCATTCTGGCTGAAACCGGCAGCGAAATAATTGCTGGCTCAACACGGATGAAAGCCGGAACGACACAAAAGGCTATACTCAATATATTATCAACGGCCATCATGACCAAATTGGGCAAGGTCTATAACGGCTTAATGGTCGATATGATCGTCTCAAACAACAAGCTGGAAAATCGGGCCATTAATATGATATGTGATATTTCGGGCTGTTCAAAAAATATTGCAAGTGAAGCGCTGAAAAAAGCCGACCGCAACATTAAAAAGGCGGTTTTGATTAGTTTGGGTGAAAATCTGCAAGCCAGTGAAGAAATATTGGCCGGCGCTCGCGGTAATTTACGAGCGGCCTTATCAACATTGAAATCAGACAAATGACCAGAAAAGCAATATGTGCAAAAGAAACTTTGGTAGACGGTAAATTTATTTCAGGATTAGCCGTGATCATTGAAAATGGTTCTATTGTTGAGCTTTTGGACATTGGGCAAGTGAGCAAAGATACCAAAATAGACCACTACTCAGATAGTGTTCTGGTGCCCGGTTTTGTTGATATTCAGGTTAATGGCGGTGGCGGGGTGCTTTTTAATGATAATCCTAGCGTTAGCACTATTGAGAAAATAGGAAGCGCTCACCGAAAATATGGCACAACATCATTTCTTCCAACCATCATCAGTGATGATCTTGAAAAAGTGGCCGAAGCAATCGCCGCCGTGGATGAAGCAATTAAAAGTGGTGTGCCCGGTGTTGAGGGCATACATATTGAAGGCCCTTTTTTAAATGAGCAAAAAAAAGGTATTCATGACGCCAGTAAATTTCGCCGCCTGAGCGAGAATGACATCAAACTTCTTACCTCTCTAAAGTCCGGTAAAACACTTCTGACCATAGCTCCTGAGGTTAATGATAATGAGCTTATATCAACGCTTCACCATGCTGGAATTATACTTTCAGCAGGTCACACGAACGCCAGCTACGAGCAGGCTATGAGCGCCGTTAATAAAGGCATCAGCGGTTTTACCCATTTATATAATGCCATGTCGGCTTTTGAAAGCCGTGCGCCGGGTGTGGTGGGCGCGGCGTTTGATAGCGTGCAGAGCTGGGCCAGCATTATAGCAGATGGCCACCATGTCCACCCAGCGGCACTTAAGCATGCAATTGAGTGCAAAGGGATCCAAAAAACAATTCTTATCACTGATGCAATGCCGACCGTGGGTTCAGATGTTAAGGAATTTTGGCTAGGCAGTGAACACATAACCGCAAAAGACGGTACCTGTAAAAACCATGAAGGCTCGCTTGCCGGCTCAGACCTGGACATGATCAGTGCGGTGAAATATGTGAATGAAACTTTGGGCTATAAGCTTGAGGATGCCATTGCTATGGCCACACTGTCACCATCGAGTTTTATGAAGCTTGATGATAAAATAGGCGCAGTCGCTGTCGGCAAGAAGGCAAATTTCGTGCTACTTAACGAAGAGCTTTCTGTAACCAACACATGGATTGATGGATTGCCTGATAATCACTGATCAATCGGTACATGTAATGTGGTATTTTTTGTGATGATGCCGCCGCGATTTCCTATTTCTATTGATCCAAAGCGTTCTTTAAAACATTCCGGCAGCGGTCTGTCATTTTCCATCGAAAGCCATAGGCGGTAAAGGTGGCGACGATCCTTAGGATCGGGCCAGTCGGTAAAACCGGTGCGGTCATGAAGCTGGGAATGATTATATGGGGCCACTTGGCAGTCAACAATATATTGGCTATGCAACAAATATTCATAATAGTGGTCGTCATCTGCTCGATATGGTCAATGATATTTTAGATATTGAACGGAT
>JABJKT010000014.1 GCA_018660225.1 Kordiimonadaceae bacterium | reverse complement strand
CGCGGGATGTATAGGCATTAAGGTAACCGCCAACATTTTCTATCTGCTCAGCGATATCAAGAGCAGATCTTCTCTCGGTTCCTTTAAAGGCCATATGCTCTAACATATGGGAAAGGCCATTTTCGCTTTTTTCTTCAAAGCGGCTCCCTACATCAACCCAAGTGCCAACCGTTACAGACTCCACATGCGGCAGCGTATCACTTACGACCCTGAGGCCGTTTTTAAGTGTCGTTACATTTACGCTCATAGATTATCCAGAATATATTTCTTTAGAGCGTCAAGATCATTAGGCAGAATGTCAAATTTTTCTTCTCTCTCGAACAGATCGGCCATATGGGCCGGAAGGGCGGGATGCTGCCCGGTCATTTCTTTTACTGCTTCCGGGAATTTTGCCGGATGGGCTGTGCTGAGTGAAATCATTGGAATGCTTTTATCATTCCAGTTTTTACGCGCTGCGTTTATGCCAACGGCCGTATGCGGATCAATGGCATGACCAGTAGAATTATAGACATCCTTAATGGTTTCTTTTGTCTCGTCTTCTGATACACGAAGAGCTTTGAATGTTGATTTAGCCCGCTCGAGCTGTCCATCGCCTATCGTGAACTCCCCTTGTTGCTTGAGGCTTTCCATCAAATTGCGAACATCCGCGGCACTACCATCATAAATATTATAAAGCAGCCGTTCAAAATTACTGGATACCTGAATATCCATGCTCGGGCTGATGGTGGCAATCGTTACGCCAACTTTATATTCACCGCCCGTTAGTGTGCGCGTTAAAATATCATTGATGTTGGTTGCAACGATTAACTTCTCAATAGGGAGACCCATTTCTTTTGCGATATAGCCAGCATAAACATCGCCGAAATTCCCTGTAGGTACTGAATAAGACACTCTACGCTCAGGCGCACCAAGAGCAACGGCGGATGTGAAATAATAAACGACCTGCGCCATAACCCGGGCCCAGTTGATACTGTTAACCGCAGATAGATTTATTTTGTCGCGAAATTCAAGATCATTAAACAGCGCCTTAACCATTGCCTGACAATCATCAAAATCACCATCAATGGCAATATTATGGACATTATCCTCTATGACTGTTGTCATTTGCCTGCGCTGTACGTCTGAAACGCGGCCTTTAGGATGAAGCATAAAGATATCGGCTCGCTCACTACCCTGCACACAGTCAATAGCGGCGGAGCCGGTATCACCGGATGTTGCACCAACAATGGTAACTTTTTCACCGCGCTTCTTAAGAACATAATCAAATAAATGGCCGAGAAGCTGTAGGGCTACATCCTTGAAAGCCAAAGTCGGACCATGATATAATTCCAGCATCCATTCGTTACTATCCAGCTGCGTAAGCGGTGCAATAGCATCATGGCGAAAGCTTGAATAGGCTTTATCTATCAGCTCTTTAAAATCTGCTTCTGGTATTTCAGGACAAACGAAAGGTGCCATAACCCGAAAGGCTATTTCCTGATATGATTTTCCAGCCATTGTGGAAATTTCATAATCGGTAATAAGCGGCCAGCTCTGTGGCAGGTAAAGTCCACCGTCGCGGGCAAGTCCTGTCAGCAGTACTTCTTGAAAATTTAACTCTGGCGCTTCGCCGCGCGTACTTACATATTTCAAATAATGTGTCCTCGTAAAATTATAATCACTTCTTATTTATATGAGCGATGAAATATATCCCGACTAACACAATTGCCAGCCCAAACCAAGTTAAAGCGTAATCAAGATGATTATTAACAATATTAAATTCCGTACGGCCAGCGATGGGTAAATCATTCCCCGCTGCTTTCTTTGCCGCATATAGATACATCGGGAAAATGTTCTGAATATTTTGTGCGCTAGCCATTGCAGCAACATCACCATAATACCAGTTATTATTATTCGGTTCATTTTCAGGACCGTACCATAATTTAAGCCATGGTTTCCTGAGCAAGCCTACGACTGTCATTTCACCAAATGCCAGACTTTCTGGCCTCGTCGTTTGGTTTTTCAATCGTTCTGGTACCCAACCACGATTAATAATAACCAGGGAACCATCATTTGCCGCAAACGGGGTATATAGATCATAACCCGGCGCACCGTTTGGCCCGACACTATACATGGTCATTTCCTGATCATTATTAAATGATCCCCTTAGCGATACGGACATATATTCAAGCTCATCCATATCAGAACTATCAAGGGGCAGAGAAACCGGAGCCATATTTGCGCGGGTTTCTATTTTTTCAATAAGGGATAATTTCCATTCAAGCCGTTCCACCTGCCAATCGCCAAGCAGCAACAGGCATATAAACATCGGAATGCTAAATAGAGTTGGCCAGAGCCGTGGTTTAAATTCATAGGAAAACATATCTTACTTATCCAGTTTGCCTTCGCTGGCATTATAATAATATTGCATGGCAATAATTAAACCTTTTGCCGGTCTAAGCATGCCGATGGAACCGCCGATAATCATTGGCGCCCATAGTATAGCATGTAACCAGAGCGGCGGCTGATAGTTTACCTCAACCACAAGCGCGAGGCCAACAACAATAAAGCCGAGGATCAGTATAATAAAAACCGCGGGACCGTCGCCGCGTTCAAATTCGGTAAAATCTAGTTCGCAATGATCGCACGTACCTGCAAATTCGAGAAAGCCATCATAAAGCTTCCCTTTCCCGCACCTAGGACAACGACACCCCAGCCCCGCTTTTACTGGCGAGACTGGGGTGTCTGAATTTTGATTATCTGGCAAGTGAGTTAGCCTGTGATACCTACATAGATGCAGAAGAATAGTACAAGCCATACAACATCAACAAAATGCCAATACCATGCGGCGGCTTCAAAACCGAAATGATGATCCGGTGTAAAGTGACCAACCATTCCGCGGAACAGATTAACCAGCAGGAATATAGTCCCTATCAAAACATGAAAACCATGAAAGCCCGTTGCCATATAAAATGTTGAGCTATAAATACCGTCTTCAAAACCAAATGTTGCATGAGTATATTCATAGGCCTGAATGCCTGTAAAGAATGCACCAAGCAAAACGGTATAAAGAAGCATTTGTTTGAACATCGCCCGGTCACCTTCAACAAGTGAATGGTGAGCCCAAGTTACGGTACATCCGGAAAGCAGAAGAACCAATGTGTTCACAAGTGGCAAATGCCATGGATCAAGCGTTTCAATTCCTTCTGGTGGCCAAACAAAATTGATGGCTTCTGTTGGGAAAATGCTCGCATTAAAGAAAGCCCAGAACCATGCGACAAAGAACATAACTTCTGAAATAATGAACAGGAACATACCGTAGCGAAGGCCCAGTTGGACTATCGGTTTATGATGACCTTGATGCTCGCCTTCTCTGATAACGTCTCCCCACCAACTGTATGAACAGAAAATAACAAGTATCGCGCCCAAAATGAGCAACCAGCTTGTATCAAAATGCATGTACATGATAGCGCCCATCGCCAATGTAAACACACTCGTTGCTGTGAGAATTGGCCAATGGCTTGGATCTACCAAATGGTAATTATGATTAGGTGCGTGCTGATCTGACATAAATTGTTCCTTATTTAACTAATCAAATTGTTTATTGTAATCGTCTGACGGGAAGAAAGTATAAGACAGTGTCATTTCTTTTATCTCGTCCACATTTTCGTCTTCGACGAATTCTGGGTCGATATAGAAACTAACTGCCATATCCACTTCTTCACCAGGCTGGAGTGTTTGTTCAGTAAAACAAAAACATTCAACCTTATTAAAATAATAAGCCGTTTTAAACGGAGTAACATTAAAAGTCGCAACCCCGGTAATTGGCTTATCGCTTTCATTTACGGCTTTGTAAAAGATCAAGGCTTCTTCACCAACTTTTACTTTTACGCGCCGTTGAACTGGTTTGAAATACCACGGTAGTCCACCATTGGTATCTGCATTAAAAAGTACCGTCACTTCCCGGTCGAGGATCATATTCTGATCCGGTGCATATTCGGCCACGTTAGTCGTTCCGCCGATACCGGTCGCCGCGCAAAACATCTGATAAAGTGGTACAGAAGCAACCACAAGCATTGCCATCGTAAATAATATTCCAAGCGATATAAACAGTGTCTTTGTATGAATATTTTTTTGCTGGGCGTGAGTGGTCAAAATTTATATTCCCCCCAATTTTACAAGGGTAATAATAAAGAATAATACCACTAGACCGCCGAGTATTGCGGCTAATGTGTAATTGCGGCTAGCGCGTTTTTTGTGTTCGTCATGTAGTGGCATTAAAGCACCCTCCCGATCAAGTTTTCAATTCCCATAACTGCAAAGAGTGCAAACAAATAAAATATTGAAAAGAAAAATACTTTTTTGGCACTGCTGTCGTTTTCTTCAACAGAATATTTATCGTTGAGCAGTGCGTAGGATAGCCAAATAAACATCCCGCCAAGCAAGGCTGCCGTAGCACCATAGATAATTCCGGCAAACCCGAAATACCATGGAAGCAACGTGATCGGAACCATTAGAACGGTATAAAGCATAATTTGTTTTTTAGTGGCCTTTTCACCACTTACAACAGGAAGCATCGGAATGCCGGCATTTGCGTAATCTTTACAGGCGAACAGAGATAGCGCCCAAAAATGAGGCGGTGTCCACATAAAGATAATGGCGAACAAAACCGCACTTTCCATACTGACATCACCTGTAACCGCGGCCCAGGCTACCATTGGCGGAAACGCACCTGATGCGCCACCAATGACAATATTTTGCGCGGTGCGTCTTTTTAACCACATGGTATAAACAACCACATAAAAAAGTATCGTAAATGCTAGTAATAATGCCGACACAACATTAACTGTCAGCCCCATTATGAGCACAGAGGCTGTTGAGAGGGCGACACCAAAATGAAGAGCGGACTGAGCATCAATACGGCCCGCTGGAATTGGTCTATTTGCTGTACGGACCATTTTCGCATCAACATCTGCCTCGTACCACATGTTAAGGCATCCCGCAGCACCGGCAGCAACCGCAATGCAGAGAATAGCCGTAAAACCGATAACCGGATGAATTTCACCCGGCGCAACAAGCAGACCAATAAAGGCCGTAAAAATAACAAGCGACATTACACGTGGTTTAAGCAGACTAAAATAATCACCGGCACTAGGCAGGTAATATTCTGAGATGTCCTGATTATTTGATGTAATGTCCATACTATAATTACTTCAGTTTTAAATTAAATGCAGCCGGGCTATTTAAAACCCGGCTGCCAATAAAGTTATTTAATCCGTGGCAGTTCGTTGAACTGATGGAACGGAGGTGGTGATGATAATGTCCACTCAAGTGTAGTGGCGCTATCGCCCCACTGATTATCACCAACACGTTTTTTAGAATTAAGTGTCATAACCAGACCAATAAAGAAGAATATCAGGCCAATAAACATCACACCATAACCTACTGTTGACCAATAGTTCCAAAGTGCATAGGCATCCGGATAGTCAGGAATACGGCGTGGCATCCCAGCAAGTCCAAGGAAATGCTGCGGGAAGAAGATCAGGTTAACGCCAGCAAATGTAAACCAGAAATGCAGTTTAGAAATAAGCTGCGGGTAAGGTTTGCCACTCATTTTGCCAATCCAGAAATACCAACCGGCATAAATTGAGAATAGCGCACCCATTGACATGGTATAATGGAAATGGGCCACAACATAATATGTATCATGCATTGCAGTATCTACGGATCCATTGGCAAGAACCACACCTGTCACACCACCAATGGTGAACAGGAATATCATTCCAAGGGCAAATAGCATCGGCGTTTCAAAGCGGAGCGAGCCGCCCCACATCGTGCCGAGCCATGAGAAGATTTTAATACCCGTTGGCACCGCGATAACCATCGTTGCCGCAGTAAAGTATGCTTTAGTATCAACATCCATACCGACAGTATACATATGGTGAGCCCATACGATAAATCCAACAACGCCAATCGCTACCATAGCGTAGGCCATTCCAAGATAACCGAAAATCGGCTTGCCGGAGAATGTTGAAATCACATGGCTAACAAGACCAAAACCAGGAAGGATTAGAATGTAAACTTCAGGGTGACCAAAGAACCAGAACAGATGTTGGTAAAGTATTGGATCACCGCCGGCAGATGCATCAAAGAATGCAGTACCGAAGTTTCGATCTGTAAGCAGCATGGTGATCGCACCAGCAAGTACAGGAAGAGAAAGAAGCAACAAGAACACAGTAACAAGAACCGACCATACGAAGAGCGGCATTTTATGAAGTGTCATGCCAGGAGCACGCATATTGAAGATGGTACAGATAAAGTTAATAGCACCGAGGATCGATGAGGCACCGGCCACGTGAAGCGAGAAGATCGCAAGATCAACCGCCGGTCCAGGCATACCTGATGTTGAAAGTGGTGCATAAACGGTCCAACCGCCACCAACGCCATTTTGACCAGGAGGTCCTTCAAATAATGTTGAAAGCACCAGTAAAGTCAGTGAAGCAGGGAGAAGCCAGAATGAAATATTATTCATACGCGGAAACGCCATATCCGGCGCACCGATCATTATTGGAACAAACCAGTTACCAAAACCACCGATAAGCGCAGGCATCACCATGAAGAACACCATGATAAGGCCGTGAGCGGTCATAAGGACGTTAAAAAAGTGGTAGGCAGCATCAACATCACCACCTTGTAACATTGGCAGAATCTGCATTCCTGGTTCCATAAGTTCCCAGCGCATCAATCCGGAGAATAGTCCCCCGATGACACCAGAAACAATCGCAAATATCAGATATAATGTTCCGATATCTTTATGGTTAGTTGAAAGCAACCAGCGTCTCCAACCCGTGGGGGTGTGGTGATCATCGTGTCCAACTGCATGTGCATCATTACTCATTTGTAAGATTCTCCAATTATTCTGTTATGCTTTGCGCAGATGCAAATTGCTTCAAACGCGGCGCATCATCAGATGCGTATTTTACTTTTGCTTCTACGAGCCAAGCTTCATATTCAGCCTGCGAAACAACTTCTACCATGATCGGCATAAAGCCATGACGAATGCCGCAAAGTTCTGAGCATTGGCCATAATAAAGACCTTCTTTAGTCGCCTTAAACCATGTTTCATTCAGCTTGCCCGGTACGGCATCAATTTTTGAACCAAATGCTGGGATGGTCCATGCATGAATAACATCGGTCGCTGTTACCTGAACACGGATAACTTTATTGACAGGAACAACAACACGTTCGTCAGCACCAAGAAGTCTCGGATGATCGTTATAACCCTCATCGCCTTCTTCAAGCATGATGGCATCAAACATAATTTCTTCATGATCCGGATATTCATATGACCAGTACCATTGATTACCGATCGCTTTGATCGTCACATCCGCTTCCGGAATAACGTCTTGAGCATAAAGTAATCTGAATGATGGTATGGCAATAACAACCAAAATCAGAACTGGAACCGTTGTCCAGACAATTTCAAGCAATGTATTATGTGTGGTTTTTGACGCCACTGGGTTTGCTTTGGCGTTAAACTTTACAAATATATATAGTAAAATGACTGTCACAAAAATTGTAATGGCCGTGATAATAATCATAAGCAGATCATGAAAAGCGACAAGGTCTTCCATAATCGGCGTTGCGGCTTGCATAAAACCAAGCTGGCCCGGCGCGGCACTATGAATACCATCTTCATACTCTTGAGCAGAAGCGCCAACGGCACTAATTATTGTTGCTATCATGGTAGCAAGCATAAAATATGTTTTTTTGAACAACATGTTCCTCTTTACCCCTTAAAATACGGATATGAACTTTAACGTTAATGTAAACAAAGAAAGACAAGTATCTCTATAGCTATAAAGAATATCCCCTTCCTTACATAAAACGACCTTCGGAAAATCTTATACCAGAATATTGATTTAGCTCAAGGAAACATTTAACAAAATAGCTATTTTCTTTTGCTTTGATTTAGATCAATTGAATCCTTAACACCTTTATAATAGCTGGAGTAGTCAGTTTAGTCGCTTTTTCGGTGCATTTCTTAGGCTTGCAAAGCAAAGATTAAATGGATATTAATTGGTACGCCCGATTAATATTCTCAAATGTGAAAAGAATTATATTGCCCATGGACAACAATTTAACTGACATATCGTATTTTTTTGCAGATTCTAATAATGATTCTGGACTTTCATCGCTACGCACCCAGCGCCAAGTGGATGAAGCACTACATGGCATGGATGATGGCGAGCTTTATCTTCAGTACGCACAATCAGAAACTTTTTCCTTTGATGACGGACGGCTGAAAAATGCGGCCTATGATACCTCAAAAGGATTTGGGCTAAGAAGCATTTTAGGGGATGTCAGCGGCTTTGCCCATTCATCTGAATTAAGTGATGACGCTTTAAAAAGAGCAGTCGAAACGGTCAAGTCTATAAAATCAGGCAGTAGTGCGACGCTCGCGATTGCGCCGCAAAGGACAAATAAGAAACTCTATAGTGATAAAAACCCGCTCGGCGGCGTTAGTTTTAAAGATAAAATAGCGATCTTACAGGAAATTGACGCCTATGCCCGCTCAAAGGATCCTAAAATCTGTCAAGTAAGCTGTTCCATATCAGGTGAATGGCAGGTTATTGAAATAATCCGCCCCGGCGGTCACCGGGTTCAGGATATTCGCCCGCTCGTGCGCCTTAATATCAGCGTCGTCGCAAAACATGGCGATCGGATGGAAAGTGGCTATGAAGGTTCAGGCGGAAGATATACCTATGATCAGCTGCTAACATCAAAAAACTGGAAAGACCAAACCGACAACGCAATCCGTCAAGCCATTTTAAATCTGGATAGTGTTCCGGCGCCAGCGGGCGAAATGGATGTGGTGCTTGGCCCTGGATGGCCGGGCGTGCTTCTTCATGAAGCCATTGGCCACGGCCTTGAAGGGGATTTTAACCGCAAGGGCACATCGGCCTTTGCCGGATTGATGGGGGAGCGCATCGCCGCCAAAGGTGTCACCGTGGTTGACGATGGCGCGATGGAAAACAGACGCGGCTCGCTTAGTATCGATGATGAAGGAACAGCAACAAATTGCACGACATTGATTGAAGACGGTATTCTTGTTGGCTATATGCAGGACCGGATGAATGCGCGCCTTATGGGCAGCTTCTCAACAGGAAACGGTCGCCGTCAAAGCTATGCCCATCAACCGATGCCGCGCATGACCAATACTTATATGCTAAGTGGCAATCAGGATCCTGAAGAAATACTAGCCGGTGTTAAGGACGGATTATACGCGGTCAATTTCGGCGGCGGGCAGGTTGATATTACCAACGGCAAGTTTGTTTTCAGTTGCACCGAAGCCTATAAAGTGAAGAACGGAAAAATTGATGCCCCAGTTAAAGGCGCCACCCTGATCGGCAGCGGCCCCGACGCCCTTAAAAGGATAAGCGCCATAGGCAATGATTTAAAGCTCGATAACGGTGTCGGCATCTGCGGCAAAGCCGGTCAGTCGGTGCCAGTAGGTGTTGGTCAGCCGACATTAAGACTAGACGGGATTACGGTTGGCGGCACTGATATTTAATTAGTCTGAAGGCTCTTTCACCTTTCCTTCTACTATGCTGTGGCCATCAACTTCTTTTGCTGTGGCCATAATGCCGTTTTTTGCTAATGCTTTAATCAAGGCTCCTTCATCCTGCCAGCTTTCGTACCCCCCTTTAATAAACGGAATTAAAAAGCCAAAATATTTAAATAAATAACCGTTTAAGAGCACATAACTTTTATGGACAATATCTTTAAACTCACCTGATTTGATGGATCTTTTTAACCAGCCCCTAACCATTTTTCCCGAATGTAGAGTAATCCATATTCGTCCATTGTCATTCAACAGACGTCTTATTTCTTTTAAAACGATAGGTATATTCGTGTAGGGAATTGCAACTCGGCTAATCAGAAAATCTACGCTATGGGAATCGATCCGCACTATAGCATCCAGACTAGATCGCTCCCCTTCGACCATAAGTCGTGAGATTAAGCGCAATGAAGGTTATAAACGCTATAGAGCAACATCCGCAGATCAAGCAGCATGGAACAGGTCATGTCGACCCAAGCT
>JABJKT010000105.1 GCA_018660225.1 Kordiimonadaceae bacterium | reverse complement strand
TAAACCCGCCTGGGGGGTAAATGCCAGCTACGGCCGACGTAACAATGATCCATTTGGCGGTAGTCGGTCAGATAATATCTCAATAGGCGGAGTTGTTGGCGCGGCGACAACCTTTATAACTTTATGCTCCGATAACCAATTAAGTTCTTCTTCGGTGAGTTTAAATTCATCGTCTGTATTAAATTCCGTTTGCCATTTTCTTGAAATAGCAAGATATTCCTGAGCAGAGACTGCCTGCATTCCTTTTTCTAGTATATTTATTAAAATAGGGTTATCGATATGCGTTGCTAAATAAACTTTATCTACAGTTCCAATATCATTAGAGGGAAGTTGGCCAATAATGTTTATGTCAAAAATTAAATTTTTCGACATTATATAATTTGCTACGGGAACATGGCCGGGAAACACGTCTATTTGATCGCTCGATAATGCAAATAACGCATTTATCGAAGAGCTGTATTCTATAAAATTTAATTCAGGATATGTTTTTTTATAATATTGACCTTGGGCCGTGCCCGTTACTATTCCGATTGTTCTTCCGATTAGGTCTTCTTTATTATTGATAGGTTCAGCATTCTCTTTGCCGAAAAAAACAATTGGCATATCCAGATACGGGCTGGTGTAATTTAAAAAACTATCCCGTTCAGAATTACGAGAAATACTGTGTATGATATCGACTTCCTTATTACGAGCCATTTCGACAAGCTCATTCCAAGTATAGTCATTTATATATTCAATATTAAGGCCAATTTTTTTGGTAACAAGATTAAGATAATCTATAGAAAAACCGGCAGGTTTGTCGAACTGGACAAAATCTATTGGTGCCCAGTCAAATTCGTTGGTGGCTTTAAGGGTAGGATGTTCTTTAATCCAGAGTTTTTCTTCTGCCGTAAAATCGATATTTGTTTCAAAAGATTGATCGTCGGAAGATTGCGAAAATGCAATTTCAACATGAAAAAACATACTGGTTATTATAACCACTATTAATGATTTTAATTGAGCTTTCGAACTCATAAAAAATGTACCAAACTATAAAATTTAAATTATTTAATTATCCTAAAAACACTATATAAGATTATTCTTAATCAATTCTTAAGGATTATTTTAGGTGTTAAAAGTCTAGTATCTATTACGGCCTGTTTTTCAAATTTGTAACGGCACGAATAATCTGCTCATTTTGCGGAAATAACGATAAAAGCTTGTTGCCGACTTTAATGGCTTCCTTAATTCGACCGCTCTCAGCGTATATATTAAATAACATCATATTCAGATTGCCGTCATTTTCGGATTGTAGGATGGCCGAAATTATAATTTCCATGGCTCTTCCCGGCTGGCCCAAATCTTTTAAAGCCACCGCATAAACATAAGCATAATAAGCATTGCCGGGCGCAAGTGAGTTGGCTTTTTCCAGAAATGTCATGGCCTGTTCAGCTTGACGGTTTCTGATTAAATTCAGTGCCTTAGAATAATTCAGATCGGCATTTTCCGGTAAAACGGAAAGTCCGCTTTCGATCATTTCAGCGTTTGATGCATCTTCACCGAATGCTCTGAAAAGATCCGCTAAATTAATATAGCTGGCTGGGAAATAGGGGTCGACCTCTATGGCTTTTCTATAATGTTGTTCGGCGAGTTGTCTGTTATTTTGGGCACCCTGAAAAAGACCTAGGTTAAAATGTCCTTCACCGCGCCAAGTGGTTTGATTACTGGCCGTGAAAAACTCTTGCTTAGCAGATTTATAGGCCGCTGAATATGTGCCATCAATTTGTTCGGGGGCAATATCCGAAAGCACACGCACCACTTCGACCCGAACGGCCTTCATTTCATCACTGAGCAAGGGCAGTAATATTTCTGAACGTTCAGCCGTAGGGATAAAAATTGAACCTCTCACCGCACCGAGCCTGATTAACGGTTCTTGCGAAATCAGGCCTTGTTTAATATGGTCAAATGAAGTGGCGCTCGGATAACTGGTCAGCAGGCTATAAGCACTTCCCCTGATAATTGCGGGCACTTGTTCGTCGTTTATGAGCTGATGTAATTTTTGCTCACCGCCAGCTTCACCAGTAAAGACGGCATTTAATATTTCACCGTAATGAATGTCCCGGTTCTGCCCACCATCAAACCAGTTGTTGATCTGCGCCGCCGCCCAGGCGGGCTGCTGATCAGTATGGCATGTGGTGCAGGCATCGGGGCTTGCGGTTTTATGATTTAGATCCGGCCTTGGAATACGGAAACTATGATCGCGCCGGTCATCAACGCCCATGTAAGTGCGGGCGGGCATATGGCAATTGACGCACTGCGCGCCGCTTGATCCAACCGGGTGATTGAAATGTTCTACCCTGTCATAATAGGCGGGTAGATGACACTGGGTACAAAGACCATTGCCGCTTGCTTTTAACTGCAAGCTATGGGGATCATGACAATCACTGCAAATCACCCCCTCCTCATGCATTTTACTTTGCAGGAATGATCCCCAGACATAATCCTCATCGCGCACCTGGCCGTCGGGAAAATATTCAGGACTTAAAATAGGCGACGGTGAAAATGCGTCCAAAAACTTTTCATCGCCTGTGAAGCCATCGGTGAGCGGTGTTCGCCGCGAATGACAGGCGGCACATATTTCTATTTCAGACTGATCTCGTTTGTCTCCGTTCCACTGCATGGTATTCTGGCCTGCTTCCAGTATCCAGCCAAGGTCATCCGAAGTAGAGCGTGTTATTTCACCAGTGTGACATGATGCGCAGGAAACATTTATATCGTCCCATGAAGTATCAAATTTATTTTGCTCAGGATCATAATTTCTCTTTAATCCACTTGAATGACAGTCGGCGCACATGCCGTTCCAGTTTTGCATGGGTTGCAGGAAGTGGAGCCGGTCATTTTCCGGGATATGCTCTTCACCATAAATATTAAACCAGCGCTGACCGCCGCGCTCCACTGGTCTGCTATCCCAAGACAGGGGAAGGACCTGATATTTGCCATTATCCATCTTAATCAGATATTGCTGCAGCGGCTCAAAACCAAATGCATAGTCAATTTTATAATCTTTGTTTTCAGTGGTGACCCAAAATTCTTCACCCTTTTTATAAAAACGGCTAGTGCTATTATTTAAGGCGACCTCAGTATCATTAAAATCTCCAAGTACCGTTTTATCATCCGCAATTTGCATTGCTTTTTGGTGATGGGAATTATTCCAATCCTGCCACTGCGCCTGATGGCAACTGGCGCAATTTTTATCTGTTGGATGTATAGGGGGTGGTGTGGCAATTGAATTCTGCCCAGCCCAGCTATCATTTTTCGTCAATATAACAAACGAAAAAGAAGCCATAATAATGACTGCCGCAAAGATAGATATTAAAAATATTTGATTTTTATTCATACTAACTATTGATAATCCGTTATTAACAAAAGTTATACTATTTGACTTTCCAGCTAAAAACTAACTATATTTTTTACATAAAATATATTCAGGATCAGGAAATGAAAAATATACTAAGGTTTATTACTATTTTGCCTTTAATGTTCGCTTGCGCGCAGGAGCAAAAAAAACAGGACGAGCGGCCCAACATATTGCTGATAATGGCCGATGACATGGGTTATTCCGATATTGCTTCTTTTGGCAGCGAAATTTCCACCCCCAATCTTGATAAGCTCGCCAGTGGCGGTCTAAAAATGAGCAATTTTCACGCGGGCCCGGCATGTTCCATCACAAGAACCATGTTGCTTAGCGGTGCCGATAGTCACCGGTCAGGGATGGGTACCATGTATAATGATCAGGTCGTCAATCAATTGGGACAACCGGGCTATGAAGGATATATGAACGAAGATGTGGTTTCGGTTTCCACCCTGCTTCAGGACGTTGGCTATAATACTTACATGACCGGTAAATGGCATCTGGGCTATAATGAAGAACAGTCCCCAAAAGCAAGAGGGTTTGATCAATCATTTGTGCTGCTTCAGGGCGGGTCGGGACATTTT
Organism: Kordiimonadaceae bacterium; assembly: GCA_018660225.1. Lineage (GTDB taxonomy): Bacteria > Pseudomonadota > Alphaproteobacteria > Sphingomonadales > Emcibacteraceae > Pseudemcibacter. The sequence goes on along the minus strand of JABJKT010000105.1, from coordinate 10,266 downwards.
GATGACAGAACGCTGATGGTCGATTTTGAAAAATCATGGTTTATGGATAATGGCAAACGCACTGATTGGCCAAGCGGTTATTTTTCCAGTGAATTTTATACTGATAAAATGATCGACTATATGAAAATGGGTGAAGCGGATGATAAACCATTCTTCGGTTATCTGGCCTACACAGCCCCCCATTGGCCCCTGCAAGCCCCGGCTGATTATTTAGATAAATACGCTGGCCAATATGATGATGGCTACGCAGCTCTAACGGATGCCCGCCTTAAATCCATGCAAGACCTGGGTATGATAAAATCAGGAATAAAGACTTTGCCGCCGATTTATCCTGAACAAGATAATTGGGAAAATTTAAGTGAGGAACAGAAAAAAATTAAAAGCCGTGAAATGGAAATTTATGCGTCAATGGTTGATAACATGGATTTTCATATTGGCCGTGTGCTTGATTATCTGGAAAAATCCGGCCAGCGGGAAAATACCATCATTATTTTTATGTCTGATAATGGTGCCGCTGGTGCCGGTCCGGGGCAGGCGCGCGCTTTCCCGAAAGAATGGATCGAAGCCAATTTTGATAATTCTTACGATAATATGGGCAAAATTAATTCCTATATTTATTATGGTCCCCACTGGGCGCAGGCCAGCTCAGCGCCGTCACGTCTGTTTAAAGGTTTTCCAACACAAGGCGGCATTAAAGTGCCGGCTATTATAAATTTTCCGGGAAAAATTGGCGGCAGGGAAGATCAGTTTTCAAATGAGTTTATGACTATTCTTGATCTTGCCCCTACATTTTTAGAATTGGCAGAAACGAAGCATCCCGGCACAAATTATAACGGAAGAGCTATATTTCCCCATATAGGCACATCAGCCGTATCCTTTTTAAACGGATCATTGGAACAACTACATGATGAAAATGACACCGTAGCGTGGGAACTTAACAGTCGCGCAGGCGTTAGAAAAGGCGACTGGAAAATAGTTAAAATTCCTGGGCGTTTCGGCACCGGCGAATGGGAGCTTTTTAATATGGTAGATGATCCCGGCGAAACAAATGATTTAAGTGCACAGAACACTGTAAAGCTTGTCGAATTAATAGCCGCATGGGATAAATACGTCATTGATAACGGTGTTATTATGGCAGCAGAGTAAGAATTGAATTTTTTATTAGATTTCTGAGAATGCTTCTGTATATTCGACCCAATCAGTTAAATAAGGATCAGAAATATCATGCAACAATATCTAAAATTCTATATCAATGGCGAGTGGGTTGACCCTGTTGTGCCGAATAATTTTGATGTGATTAACCCTGCTACAGAAGAAGCTTTTACCCAAATTAGTCTGGGATCAAAAGCGGATGTGGATAAAGCGGTCGCTGCGGCAAAAGCAGCTTTTCCGATTTATTCAAAATGGTCGGTTCATGACCGTATTGCCTTGTTAGAGCGAATTATTGATCTTTACAAAAAGCGCAGCGATGAAGTTGCTATGGCTATTTCACTGGAAATGGGCGCACCAATTACAATGGCCAGAAATGATCAGGCCGCCGTTGGAACAAGCCATTTTAAAAGTGCCCTCAGAGCTCTTAAGAAATTTGAGTTTGAAAAAGAAGAAGACGGGATAATCTTACGCCATGAACCGATTGGTATTTGCGGCCTCATAACGCCGTGGAACTGGCCGATGAATCAGGTGGCGGTAAAAGTGGCACCAGCCCTTGCTGCCGGATGCACAATTATTTTAAAACCAAGTGAAATTGCACCGATTGATGCGATGATGTTGGCTGATGTGCTTGAAGAAGCAGGTGTTCCGGCTGGGGTCTTTAATCTCGTGAACGGTAATGGTCCTGATGTGGGCGAGCATATGTCATCACATCCGGATATTCATATGATGTCCTTTACTGGTTCTACGCGCGGCGGAATTGCGGTTGCTAAATCATCCGCTAATACTGTGAAACGCGTCTCGCAGGAGCTTGGCGGTAAATCAGCCAATATTATTTTACGCGATACCGATGTGGCTAAAGCGGTGGCGGACGGCGTTGAATATTGCATGGATAACAGTGGTCAGTCCTGTAATGCACCAACCCGGATGCTAGTTCCAAACGAAAGTATGGATATTGCCATTGAAGCCGCAAGAACGGCGGCTGAAGGATTATCTGTTGGTGATCCTCTTGACGAAAATACCGACCTCGGTCCGGTGGTCAGTGAAGTTCAGTTTGATAAAATTCAAGGTCTGATCCAAAAAGGTATCGATGAAGGGGCAACATTAGTTGCTGGCGGAACAGGAAGGCCGGATAACCTGCCTAAAGGTTATTATGTAAAGATAACGGTTTTTGCCAATGTCCATAATAATATGACTATTGCCCGCGAAGAAATTTTCGGACCTGTGATTGCTCTGCTTGGTTATGACACCGAAGAAGAAGCCATTGAAATAGCCAATGACACTGATTATGGTCTTGCCGGATATGTAAGCTCCGATAATATGGATCACGCTAGGGCGGTCGCGGAACAAATACGCGCCGGCCAAGTTGCCATAAATTATACCGGCGGCAACGGCGATACACCTTTTGGCGGTTATAAACAATCCGGTAACGGCCGTGAAAAAGGCGTATGGGGCCTTCATGACTATCTAGAAGTAAAAGCCATCACCGGCTATAATCACTTAAGTAGTTATTTATAAAATTAAAGAGAGCCATTTATAGCGTCTGTGCAAATAGCGCTATAGGTGGCTTGATCGAATAATATCGGATTGCTTCCTGCACTTGGGTCAGCCACTGACATGGCACCAATGCGCTCAACACAGTCGGGCGTTATGCCGATATCCGCTAAATTATGAGGGATATCAAGTTCTGCACACAGATCAATGATCCAATTTTGAAACGCGTCGAAACTAGCCTCTAAGCCGATCACGCCGGCGAGCCAGGCAATGTCATCTTCAATAACGGACCGGTTGGCCTTAAGGACGTAGGGCATCAATATGGCGTTGAGTATGCCGTGGTGGGCACCGAACTGTGCGCCTAGTGAATGGGCAAGGGCGTGCATAGCGCCAAGACCGCGTTGAAAAGCGGTCGCGCCCATGGTTGATGCGACTAGCATATGGGTGCGGGCCTCAATATTTGCGCCGTCCGATACGGCGAGCGGTAGCCAGTTTTTGACCAGACCTATGGCTTCTACGGCAATGCCGCGTGCCATCGGATGATAGCCGGGTGCACAAAATGCTTCTAAGCTATGGGAAAGCGCATCCATACCTGTTGCCGCGGTAAGGTGGGACGGAAGCCCTACAGTAATTTCAGGGTCCAAAATCACCTTTTTAGGCATCATAAGCGGATGAAAAATTATTTTTTTCGTATAATCACTATTATCAAGAATAACCGACGCTCTGCCCACTTCTGAACCTGTGCCGGCCGTGGTCGGGATGGCTATAATAGGGGCAACGCCGTCTTCAATAACACGCGAGTAGTTATCACCGACATCTTCAAAATCCCAAAGGGGTCTCATTTGTCCTGCCATAAGCGCGATCGCTTTACCGGCATCAAGACTGCTTCCGCCGCCAAGGGCGATTACGCCGTCATGGTTTCCACTTTTAAAAACACTTAAGCCGGCGTCTACATCTTCGCCCGTTGGGTTTGGGTTTACTTCTGAAAATAATCCAACACCAAGCCCCGCGGCTTTGCAATCTGAAACCAGTTCAGCAACAAATGAAAAGCCTGCTATACCGGGATCGGTGACAATTAGCGGTCTTTCAATACCAAGCGCTTTACATTCAGTAGCGGTCTCGCTTATGCGACCAGCCCCTAGTGAAACAGAGGTTGGATAATTCCAGTTTGCAGCATAGTTCATTAAATTAAGCTTTCTTAAAGTGATAAGATTTCGGCCTAGTAACCGATTGATAACCTAGATGGGACAGCGTCATACCACGGCCCGTTTCCTTGCAGCCGGTCCAGCACAGTGCAGGGTCAAGATAATCACAGCGGTTCATAAAAACCGTACCTGTTTTAATTTGGCTTCCTAATTCAGCGGCCACTGCCGTGTCCTTGGTCCATATGGAAGCGGTCAATCCATAAATACTGTCATTCATCAGCTCTATCGCCTGATCATCCGAAGAAACTTTCATAATACCGACAACGGGACCAAAGCTTTCTTCGGTCATTACGTTCAAGGAATGATCAACGTTAATGAGTATTTCCGGGGCAAGATAGGCGTCAGAACCGGTATCTCGGGTGAAAATTGTTCTGTCGATAACGGATTTTGCGCCTGCCGCAAGGGCGTCTTTTATTTGCTCTCTGATTTCATTGGCAAAACGAACATTGGCCATTGGCCCTAATGTTGTTTCGCTTTCAAGCGGGTTTCCTAGCACATATCCTTCGACAATATTTTTTGCCTTTTCTATAAAGTCATCAAAAAGACTTTCATCAACATATATCCGCTCAATACCGCAGCAGCATTGACCACTGTTAAACATGGCCCCGTCAATTAATGTCTCAACCGCGGCGTCAAGATCAGCGTCAGCGCGAACGTAAGCCGGGTCTTTTCCGCCAAGCTCAAGGCCAACGCCAACAAATGTTCCGGCGGCTGCCTGTTCAATGTTTCTGCCGCCACCGACCGAGCCGGTAAAATTGACAAAATCAAAAGAACGGCTCTTGAGAAGTTCCGACGTTAATTCATGTGAGGAAACAATGTTTGTGAATATGCCTTTAGGCAGTCCCGCATCCTCAAACGCTTTGGCAAAACGGTCGCCCGCCAAAATTGTCTGGCTGGCATGTTTAAGCACTACGGCATTTCCGGCGACAAGCGCCGGTACAATGGTATTAATCGCCGTTAGGTAAGGATAATTCCAAGGCGCAATTACAAACACAAGTCCAAGGGCTTCTTTAGCAATATATCTTTCAAACTGATCAGAGCTTTCAATGATCGTTGGTGCAAGGTTTTCCTCTGCGATAGAACACATATGCTCAGTACGTTCCTTAACGCCGCCTATTTCACCGCCGTAGCGAACCGGACGCCCCATCTGATGGGCCAGCTCCGTGACAATTTCATCGTTCATATCTTCCAGTTTAGAAACTGCCGCTTTAACCAGAGAGATACGGTCATTAAGACCCGTTGCCACCCATTTTATCTGTGCTGTTCTCGCCGCCTTAAGAAGGTTTTCAATTTCCTGCTTTGACTGAACATCTTTTTCGACATAAACAGAGCCATCAATTGGCGAAGTACATGTTATTTTTGACACTGTTATTCTCTCTTAATTATCAAGTGTTGCTTCTGCTTGGCGGATTGCCGCGAATTCTTCTTCAGGGGCCCCGGCCACAAGATGGTGGCGACTATAGAGCAGAAAATATGAAATCATCAATAGATAAAAGATGGCGGCATAGATAATCACGCTTGGTTCCACCAAAAACCCAGCACTTAAAGCAATGATCGCCAGAAAGAGTGCGATACTGGACGTTAAAATCCCGCCCGGTGTTCGGTAAGGCCGGTCCATATCAGGTTCACTAATTCTAAGCTTTATATGGGCAGCCATCATTAATATATAGGATATGGACGCGCCAAACACAGCAATTAATATTAGCAAATCGCCGTTAATGCTTAAGGATAGTAAAAATCCTAAAGAGCCGGGTACAAGTAGCGCAAGGTAAGGTGTTTTACGTTTTGATGTAAGCGAGAGCACCCGCGGTAAATATCCGGCGCGTGACAGGGCGAATACCTGACGGGAATAGCCAAAGATTATTGAAAAGAAGCTGGCTATCAGTCCGGCTAGTCCAACGATGTTGATTATTTTACCAGTTAGTGTAGGCCCGCCATAAGCGGTATCTGATCTCATTGCCTCAATGAGAGGATCACCTGCGTCCGCTAGATTGGCGGCACCGCCACCACCTGGCCCCAAGACCAGCACCAGGCCGGCGAGAACGAGTAGCACCAAAATTGCTGTAATCATACCTTTTGGCATATTCTTCTGGGGGTCAGCCGTTTCTTCTGCCGCTAGTGGTAGCCCCTCAACGGCAAGGAAAAACCACATACCAAAAGGTATAGCGGCCCAGATACCAATAATGCCGAAGGGAAGAAACTTGCTGGCACCAATGCCGCCCTGTACAGGGATATCAAAAAGGTTGGCAACATTAAAATGGGGAACCATGGCGACAATGAAAATAACCAGCGCAACAACGGCGAGAATGGTTACAAAAAACATAATTTTTAAGGCTTCACCTACGCCATATATATGAATGCCGATAAAAACGGCATAAAAAGCAAGTGAAACGGTCCAGCCGGAAATGCCAATAAGACTATCAAGATAAGCACTGATAAACGTGGCAATAGCGGCCGGTGCCACTGCGTATTCAAGGAGTATCGCCGTACCAGTGAGGAAGCCACCAAACGGGCCAAAGGCGCGCCGCGCAAAGCCGTAACCACCCCCGGCAGCAGGGATTGTTGCCGATAGTTCTGCTAGCGAAAAAATCATCGCCGTATACATCACCGCCATCATTAGCGTTGCAATAAGTAGACCACCCCAGCCGCCTTCGGCCAGACCGAAATTCCAACCGGCAAAATCGCCGGAAATTACATAACCAACACCAAGACCGGCAAGTAGTATCCAGCCAGCGGCACCCTTATTTAGTTCCCGCTCAGCAAAATAGTCCGCGCCTACAGAAGGCTCATTATTATTTTCCGTTTCCATCGCTTTTTATTCCCACTTTTTATATAATTTCGAAATAACGCTGAAGCTGCCAGTCTGTAACTGCTTTGCGGGCCTCAAGCACTTCCCAGTCCCGGGTGCGGCTATAATGATCGATAAACTCATCACCAAATAATTCTTTGGCAATTTCTGAAGTTTTTAATTTTTCCGATGCTACGTCCAATGTAGATGGAAGTGTAAATTCCGGTGGCATGGTTAGATCATAAGCGTTGCCAGCGATAGGTTCCGTTGGTTCTATTTTATTTTCTATCCCCCAAAGGCCACTGCCAATCGCCGCCGCCCCTGCAATATAGGGATTTATGTCTGATGCGGAAATTCTATATTCAACCCGGGTTGAATTTTCGCTACCGCCAATAGTTCTTAACGCGCATGTGCGGTTTTCAACGCCCCATGTTGCGTCGGTCGGTGCCCAGTGTCCGGGCACGAGACGGGCATATGAATTAATGTTTGATGCCACCATGGCCAGAAGTTCAGGCATTAGTTTTTGCTGCCCGCCAATGAACCAGCGCATTTCATCGGATATGTTATCCGGTTTTGATTTATCATAAAAAACTCCGCCACCATTTTCATCTTGCAGTGAAATATGGATATGGCCTGACTGCCCGGGATAATCCACGGACCATTTGGCCATGAAGGTAGCCATTAGACCATTGCGCTGGGCGAGGGTTTTTATAAATGTTTTAAAAAGGATCGCCTTATCGGCCGAATTCATGGCCGCATCATATTTAAGAGCAGCCTCAAGCACGCCGGGGCCTGTTTCTGTATGTAGTCCTTCGATTTCCATATCCATATCCCGGCACATTTCAAGGATTTCATGATATAGTTCGTTATGGACGGAAGATCTGAGTACGGAATAACCAAAATTGCCCGGGGTAAAGTTTGTCAGGTCTCGGTAATTTTTGTCTCGTACACTGTGCGGTGTTTCATCAAAAACAAAAAATTCAAATTCATAGGCCGATGTTACGCCGTAACCCATATTTTTTGCTTTATCCATTACGCGGCCCAGCAGGTTTCTAGGGCAAACCGCACCAGCACGGCCAACAAATTCAGCCAGGAAGAAAAGTACATTATCTTCAAACGGCGCTTCGCGGCAACTATCATAAATCAACTCGATATCTGCGTCTGGATATGCAGTGTGCCATCCGGTGAAAACGGTATTTTCATATAATTCATCGTGCATGTCCCAGCCTAGTACAACATCACAAAAAGCAATATTGCCCTCTAGTGCCGATAAAAACTTGTCACGTGATATATATTTTCCGCGCAAAATTCCGTCAATATCACTTACGGCAATTTTAATGGATTTAACGTCTCTTTCGATGACTATTTTTTTAGCGTCTTCTGCCGTTCGGACATCTCTAACATTCATAATTGCCCCTCCCATTTGTTTTATATTTTTTTCACTATAGGCTGTTTTTAATTTTACCGCCATAGCTCATATTTTTAATAGGATCAGGCGGTTGATTTTTTAATATGTTGAAATGAATGGGAAATTAGTGAAGGGTATGCCAACAACTATAAAAGGAAAAAAGCATTGAAAAAAACACTTATTTTATCAGTTATTACTTTACTCTCTAGCTCCTATTCAGCGCAGGCGGCGCCGGGTGATATGGCGCTTGGCCTTAAGACCGGTACGCTCGGCATCGGGCTTGAAGCGACATTTGAGGTTGCCGATAAATTTAATGTACGCGTTGGCGGAAACTATTTTAAACTTAGTTCAGAAGTCGATGTTGAAGGCAACGATTATGATCTAGACCTTAAATTAAATAGTTTTACGGCTATTGGGGACTGGCATGTGATGGACGGTATATTTCGTGTATCGGCCGGTGCAGTTATTAATAAAAACGGTCTTAATGGCGCGGCTTTATCGAGTAACACATATGAAATTGATGATACCATCTATACGGCAGACGAAGTTGGCGCGCTTAGTGCGGATGTGAAATTTACCACTATTGCCCCTTATTTGGGTATTGGTTGGGGTAATGCGCTTGCCGATGACAGTGACTGGACATTTATGGCTGATATAGGCGTTATTTTTGCCGGTAAACCAAAATTAGATGTTACGTCTACTGGTGGTACGCTTTCCAATGATCAGGCTTTATTGGACAGTATTGCACAAGCCGAAACAGACTTTAAAGACTCCGATGAACTTAAATACCTTAAAATATACCCGGTGATTTCTGTAGGGGTAAGTTATAGATTTTAACGGATTTTTTGTCGGGTAACGACAGAAAAATATAGGCTTTATTAAAAAACCCTGACGCCAAAATTTGGTGTCAGGGTTTAAAACTGTCATAGAGTTGTAACAGTAAGACTTAAGCTTTTAGAACTTGTTTGACCAGCCTAGTGTTACTGCAATTTGATACATTTCAACTTTAATTGTGTGTCCGGGATTACCAGGAGCCGCTTCAGGACCTGTTACGGATACGGTTGGAACATAGGCAACGGCGAAATCAATAGCGCTTGTGTCTGAAGTATTAAAAGCGAAACCACCAGTGAAGCGTTTTTTCACAACACCCGGTGCTAAAACATTCAGCATCACATCATCTGATTCAATTGGGTTAGTGTTTGTTGAAAATCCGGCTCGTAGTGTGAGCTGGTCTGATTGGCGCCATTCTATACCCGCTTTATAAGCCGTAACGTCGTCCCAACCAAACCCCGGGCCACCAGTGGCACCAAAAGGAAGCTGAACATTTGTTGCATTACCAACAGAGCCTAATTTGGAATAATAAATCTGTTTGACGTCAGCCATGAAAGTCACATCTTGCGAAAGATCAAAGGCAACACCAACGACCCAGTTCATGGGGATATCCATCTCGCCCTGATTAGCAAAAAGACCGGCATATTTGTCAAGTTTACCCATTTTTATTTTTGGCTGAAATGATGCCGCAACGCGAAATTCATCGCTTAAGTTGACCGTTGCGCCAACCTTGACACCAACACCAAATGACCACGAATGCCCACCATTAGATAAATTGGCAGGATCTGATGAATAGTCACTAAAGGCGACAAGGCCTTCTGCTTTAAAACGTTGAAAAGCAAGTAACGGTGAAATGCCGAAAGAAACATTACCAAAGCTTCTGGCATAAGTAGGGGAGACGAAGCCCTGCATGAAATCCACACCAAGAGTACCGCCACAGAAAATACCTGAGCCGCCGCCACATTCTTGTATAGGACGCTCTACGGCAGGATAATTGGTATTCATTCCGCCGTTACCGTACATTGTGATACCCCATGCGGAGTTTTCATCAATGCGCTGGCTATAAGCTATACTTGGAATTAAAAAGTAGTTTGAATCACTTTTGACTTCACCCATTGGCGAGAAGCCTGGTTGATCAGTTCCTGTATATTTACGTCTAGGGCTGAATAATGTCGCGCCCAGACTAAGTTGGCTGCCTTCAAGTGACAATAAACCCGATGGGTTAATAATCTGACCTGTTGCATCTTTACTATCGGCTACCCCGGCACCAGCTAAGGCTGAATGTCTAGCGCCCCAAGCATATTGGAAGTATCCTTCTGATGCTTCGGCATATGAAGCGGTTAATACACACGCTCCTATAGTCCCTAAAAGCTGATACGCCCCTAGATTTG
>JABJKT010000104.1 GCA_018660225.1 Kordiimonadaceae bacterium | reverse complement strand
ATGAATGCTGTCATCAATATTGACCTTCCAAAGTTAAAAAACTACTATAACATAGTGGAGGGACTTTTCACACAGCCTGGGTCGAAAGCAGACTCTCAGATTTAGCCAAAAACCTCTCCTCAAGCCCCCAATTTCCAATTCTTATAAATAACCGCATAGACACTCAAAATGACTTGGTGTGGTCAATGTTTAGGCACCCCAATTTAACACCACACCTACTTTCACCAGAAATACATTCCAAGTAACTTTTTGATAAAGGTGGATATTCAGAGAAAAATGGTACCGCTAGAGAGAACCCTACTCTCGGCCCAACCCTTGCCAAGGGTGCGCTCTGCCACTGAGCAATATTGGCTTTAGATAAAAGCAATAAATAACCAGTTCTCAACAAAGGTAAAAAATGAATTATTAAGTCTTTAAAAATAAAGAGAAGAAAATGGGGCGAGTGACGGGGATCGAACCCGCGACTTCCAGAATCACAATCTGGCGCTCTAACCAACTGAGCTACACCCGCCACAAAATAAAGAGGTGTAAAGTGAAGTCCTTTTAAGGTTTCCGTGAGGGGGCGTCAAGTGGGATTATGACAATTCGGGATTTCTTTTTATTGTAAGAAGAAGTCAGCGGATGATGACAGAGGATTTGGTGACTGTTTTTTTGACCTTTGCCTAAAAATTAGGCAGTGGGTGAGTGAGATTTAATCAGATAAAAATACCGTTCATTAAGCGCCGCATTAAAAGCGGCAAAACTCCGCCATTTTAAAAAGTTGGCACGCTTAATGCTTATAGAAAGTGAGGAAAATAGAAACTCCCCAATATCATAAATGGGCAATGAGCAGATATAGTCATGAAAAAAATCGAAGCGATAATTAAACCCTTTAAACTTGATGAAGTTAAAGAAGCCCTGCACGAAGTGGGGCTATCCGGCATTACCGTGTTAGAAGCCAAGGGCTTCGGTCGGCAAAAAGGCCATACGGAACTTTACCGCGGCGCCGAATATGTGGTTGATTTTCTGCCTAAGGTCAAAATTGAAATCGTGTTAGAAGATAAGCTCGTCGAGCGCGCCGTTGAGGCGATCCAGCTTGCGGCCAAAACCGGACGCATCGGCGACGGTAAAATCTTTATCAGCAACATAGAAGAAGCCATCCGCATCAGAACCGGTGAAACCGGCGACGAAGCGATATAATTTATTTCACCATTACTCTTAATTTTAAAAACTAGTAGGAAAAAAAATGTCAGACGTAAAAAAAGTTCTCGACCTAATTAAAGAAGAAGAGATCGAATATGTAGATCTTCGCTTCACTGATCCAAAAGGTAAAATGTTCCACCTTAGCATGTGCGCTGATGTGGTTAATGAAGATATGTTCGAAGAAGGCGTTATGTTTGATGGCTCCTCCGTCCCGGGCTGGAAAACCATTAACGATAGTGACATGATCCTTCAGCTTGACCCCTCAACGGTTATTCTTGACCCGTTTTATGACCAACCAACACTGGCTATTTTCTGTTCAATCGTTGAACCGGCTACTGGCGAAGGTTATGGCCGCGACCCGCGCTCCACAGCAGAGCGCGCTGAAAACTACCTAAAATTCACAGGCATTGGCGATACGGCTTATTTCGGACCGGAACCTGAGTTCTTCATGTTTGATGATGTTAAATATAATGTTGATTACGCCAGCGCCGGATACTCACTTGATGATGAGCAAACACCTAACAAATCCGCTCATACACTACAGGACGGCAACAAAGCCCACCGCGCCGGCGTTACAGGTAACTATTTCGCCATGGAACCATATGACCGCTGTCAAGATATCCGTAGTGAAATGGTATCACTAATGAAAGAATGCGGCCTTCCAATGGATAAGCACCATCAGGAAGTCGCCCCTTCACAGCATGAGCTTGGCCTTACTTACGGTACACTGGTAGAAACGGCTGAGCGCGTTCAGCTTTATAAATATATCACTCATCAGGTCGCTCGCGCCTGGGGTAAAACGGCAACCTTTATGCCAAAGCCGATCGCTCAGGATAATGGTTCAGGAATGCATGTTCATATGTCAATCTGGAAAGATGGCAAGCCACTTTTCGCTGGAAACAGCTATGCTGACCTTTCTGAAACCTGCCTTTATTATATTGGTGGTATCATTAAGCATGCCAAAGCCGTTAACGCTTTCACAAACCCGTCAACCAATAGCTACAAACGTCTTGTGCCTGGTTTTGAAGCGCCTGTGCTTCTTGCTTATTCAGCGCATAACCGTTCTGCTTCTTGCCGTATTCCTTATTCTTCAAGTCCTAATGGTAAGAGAGTTGAAGTTCGCTTCCCGGATCCAACCGCTAACCCGTATCTTGCCTTTGCAGCGCTTATGATGGCTGGCCTTGACGGTATTGAAAATAAAATTCATCCTGGCGATGCTATGGATAAAGACCTATATGCGCTTCCACCGGAAGAACTTAGCCAAGTACCACAAGTGGCTTCTTCGCTTGGCGAAGCTTTGGACGCACTTGACGGGGACCGCGAGTTCCTTAAAAAAGGCGATGTATTTTCTGATGATCAGATTGATGCATATATTGAACTTAAGCGTGAAGACATTCAAAAACTGGATATGAACCCGCATCCGGTTGAGTTTGAAATGTATTACTCTTCATAAGCCTTTAAGTGATAATCATTTAAAGCCCGCGTCATGTACGCGGGCTTTTTTATTTTACATATGAAGCGCTCATTAACGAATAATCAATATTATATTGTGATAATGGCGTCACATAAATGACTTGAACAGGTATAAGCTGAATATATTTTTCATGGAAAATCAGAGCGAAAATTATATAAAATATCAAAAATTGGTGGAGGGAAAGAACATTAACCCTCAAACATTACTGGCCACCGATTATTTGAACCATTTTAATGAAGTTCATATGCTTCTCGGTATGATTGCCGAGATGCCAGACTGCATTGAAGATGTGCTTGGCTGGGAAGCGATCTCCTATCAACAGCATTTTGAAATGAGTGTTTTTCAGTATAAAGAACTTGCCATTGAAGCCTATGATCACTCCCCGCTTCAATATAAAAATGCTTTTGAAGAATGTGTCGCCGAAATGGATGAGCTTCTGCTTAGTACAATATCGTTGACCGAAGGCGCCATAAAGCAGAATAATTATAATCAGGTGACGATCCTGGTTGAAGAGTATAATCCTAAGATGGAACATTTGATCGAACAATGCTCCACCATCATTAACAGTAAGGATACTTCCGCACAGCAGGAAAGTGTTGATGATATTTTTGACGCAGAAGACTGGGACGGAGAATCAGACGCTATCGATCAGGATTCCATTGACGATCTTTTCGATTAAGTCGAACACATTTCTGCCACTTTTTAATCCTATACGGCAAAAACTGATGCTAATCACGAAAAATTGACTTATTTAAATTTTGTTACTTTTCAATTAGTTAGATAAATTAATACTCTAAAATTAATAAAATGTTTACACCTATTACATTATTATGTTTACAGGTATTACATTATTGAATATACACCTTATGAATTAGTCAGGTTTATTCCAATTACGGTTTAAGGTAAATGCTACTTGAAATCTGGGATGAAAGTATTAAATCCAAATATATAATCCACTCCGTAAATTGGATAAAAAAGAAGAAGAATTGAAAGTCATGCAAAAGTCATACAGAACGGCGTTATTCATCATAGTCGGGATAGCCCTAATATTAATATCAGGTGTTTTCTTCCCGTCCGAGCAAACCGATAGCGCAACGGCGCCTGTCGACGTGTCCAATACGAAAATGGCCGTTACAGTAATTAATGCCAGCCCTGAGCCTTACATTAAAGACATCGTGCTAAGAGGATATACAGAAGCCCTTAGAACCGTGAGCCTTAAAAGCCAGATAAAAAGCAGAATTACCGAGCTTCCTGTTGAAAAAGGTATGCGAGTAAGCAAGGGCGACGTCATTTGCCGCCTCGCCGTTGAAGATAGAGATGCTAACTATACTGAATCTCTAGCCCTCGTCACCCAGCGTGAACTCGAATTCAAGGCTTCAGAAAGGCTTTATGCGCAAGGTCACCGCTCTGAAACCCAGCATTCTGCAGCAAAATCCGGCCTGGAAGCGGCCGTTGCCCGCTCCGTTCGTATGAAGGTAAACTTAGATAACACAGCAATCCGCGCTCCTTTTGATGGTGTTATCAATGACAGATTAATTGAAGTTGGCGATTATATGAAAGAAGGCGAAATTTGCGCCCTTATCATGGAAGAAGACCCGTTTCTTGTTGTTGCCGATATATCAGAAAGTGATGTTGGTCAGGTAAAAGTCGGCGATGAAGCTTACGCTGTCCTGCAAAATGGCCGCAGACTGAACGGTAAAATCAGATACACTTCATCGATTGCTGATGTAAGCACACGGACATTCCGTGTCGAGCTTGAAGTAAGAAATCCCGAAAAAGATATTCTTGATGGTGTAACGGCTGAACTGTTTATTAAATCTGATCAGGTAATGGCACAAAGAATATCACCAGCTACACTTGTCTTAAATGACGACGGACTTGTTGGGGTGCGCCTTGTGGATAATACAAACCGGGTTAGCTTCAAAGAAGCAGAAATACTCGGCAATCATGCAGACGGTATTTGGATATCAAATATTGACGCGAGCACGAAAATTATTGTCGAAGGCCACGAATTTGTAAAAGCCGGCGAAATTGTAAATGCAGTACCACTGCAAAATTAAACGACGTAGATAAAGTCTTTTTATCTTATAGGATTATAAAATGAACGCCATCATCAATGCTGCTATAGATCATTACCGCGTCGTGCTTCTTTGCCTTGTGCTTATATTTGGCGGTGGAACGGCAGCCTATATCACAACTCCTAAAGAAGCTGAGCCGGATATTACGATCCCGACCATTTATATTAATCTTATTCATGACGGGATTTCACCTGAAGATTCGGCCCGCCTCCTCGTAAAACCGCTTGAAACCACACTACGCACTATTGAAGGCGTAAAAATGATCCGCGGCATCGGTCGCGAAGGTGGTGCTAGTGTTATAATCGAATTTAACGCAGGAATTGAACCTGACCTTGCCGTTCTTGATGTACGGGAGCAAGTGGATAAGGCTCGTTCCGAGCTGCCAGTTGATACCAAGGAGCCGACAATTCGGGAGATTAACTTCGGTGAATTTCCAATACTCAATGTGGTCCTTTTTGGTAGTGCGCCTGACCGGGTAATTTATAAAATTGCCAGAAGATTACGTGATGATCTGGAATCTGTACCGGCCATATTAAAGGCCGTGATTTCAGGAGACCGTGATGACCTGCTTGAAATCGTCATTGATCCATTAAAACTTGAAATGTATGACCTATCCTATGCCGACCTTTATACTGTTATCAACAATAATAATCGGCTGATTGCTGCCGGATCACTTGATAATGGCAACGGTCGTTTTTCTGTTAAAATACCCGGAATATTTGAAACTGCTGAAGATGTATATAACATCCCATTAAAAGTTTCCGGCAATGGCATTGTCACTTTACAAGACGTAGCAACGATCCGAAAAGCCTATAAAGACCCCACAAGTTACGCCCGCTTTAATGATCAGCCCGCTGTATCACTTGGTGTTAGTAAAAGAACCGGTGAAAATATTATCCTTACCGATCAGATTATTCGTGAGATCGTCAGACGGTCGGCAGAACAATGGCCAGAAGGCATTAATTACGATTTTGTTGGCGAGAAATCAAAGCAGGTTCTTGATAGCGTTTCCAGCCTTCAGAACAGTATTATTTCTGCAATTTTACTGGTATCAATCGCGATGATTGTCGCCCTTGGTGAGCGCACAGCTTTATTGGTGGCGATATCCATTCCCGGGTCGTTTTTACTATCGATATTTTTGATGAATATGCTCGGAATGAGCATCAACCAGGTAACTATGTTCGGACTGATCCTTTCGGTTGGGCTACTGGTGGATGGTGCGATTGTGGTTACCGAATATGCTGACCGTAAAATGCAGGAAGGCCTCGATAAAAAAGTCGCCTACCGTATGGCTGCTCAGCGTATGGCCTGGCCAATCCTTGCATCCACAGCGACAACGCTTGCTGCGTTTCTGCCATTATTATTCTGGCCGGGACTTCCGGGTGAGTTTATGAGCTATCTTCCCCTCACCCTGATCTTTACACTATCATCATCATTTTTGATGGCGTTGATCTTTATGCCAACCCTCGGCAGTATCATCGGTAAAAAAGCGGATGATGCGAGTGACAATGTATCTCATTTAGCTGCCGGTAATTTTGATGTTAAAGACCTTAAAGGAATGACCGGTTCCTATGTTCGTCTTGTTGATAAAATTATTCGACACCCCATAAGATTTTCCAGTACAATCATTGGCGGTATTGTGGCAATTTTTATTGCTTACGGCATGTCAGATACGCCTGTGCAATTTTTCCCCGAAATGGACCCTGAAGGCATTCAGATCCATGTACATGCCCGTGGCAATTTATCGCTTAATGAACGTGATCACCTTGTAAGACAAGTTTCAGATATTATTAAAATAAACCCTTATATTAAAAACTTCCAGTCTACCACGACAGCCGTTGTTGATAACTCGCAAGATCGGGCAGAAGACGTGGTTGGTACACTTTTTCTGAATTTTGTTGATTGGAATGAACGACCAACAGTGAATGACATTATTACTGATCTTCGCCAGCAAACGGCAAATATACCGGGTATGGTTGTTGAATATGTCAAGCCCGCGTCAGGCCCGGTACAGGGAAAGCATATTCAGCTTGAACTGACAGGAGAAAATCTTGATGTACTCATTCCTGCCGTTAATAGTATTTATCAGTATATGGAAAATGAAGTAGAGGGAATAACCGACCTAGAAAATACACTTCCACTTCCAGGAATTCAATGGGAACTTGAAGTTGACCGTGCACTGGCTGGCTTCTTCGGCACCGACATCACCAATGTTGGTAGTGTCATACAGCTTGTTACAAATGGTATTAAGGTTGGTGAATACCGTCCTGATGATGCTGATGATGAAGTTGATATTCGGGTACGTTTCCCTGAAGAATACCGTAATATTACCCAACTTGATGAAGTACGTGTTCAAACACGCGACGGGCTTGTCCCCATCGGCAACTTTGTAAAACGGGTCGCCAAGCAAAAAATCAGTACTGTTGAGCGGATTGATACAAAGACGGCTTATAAAATCAGAGCCAATGTTGTTCAAATATCCCAGCAAAATAATATTTCGGATACTATCAGAGAATGGATTGCCGAACAGAATTTTGACTCCAGTGTTACCGTCAAATTTGCCGGAATGGATGAAGAACAACAAGAATCTCAAGCCTTTCTTGCTAAGGCATTTCTAATGGCGCTGTTCCTGATGGCTCTTATTCTGGTAACACAGTTTAACAGTTTCTATCATTCAGGACTTATTCTGCTGGCGGTTCTTCTATCAACGGCGGGTGTGCTACTTGGCATTATGATTACCGGACGGACATTCCAAACCCTGATGACTGGGGTAGGGATTATTTCGCTTGCCGGAATTGTGGTGAATAATAACATTGTACTTATCGATACCTATGCACGACTTAAAGAAAGCGGTATGGAAGCATACGAAGCGATTGTCCAAACGGTCGCACAGCGTCTAAGACCCGTTATGCTGACAACGATCACGACTGTCGTTGGTTTGCTGCCAATGATCTTTATGGTCAATATCGATTTTGCTAACCGTAATGTTGAAGTAGGCGCCCCTTACGGTGCCTTCTGGGTTGATTTAGCTATAGCGCTATCCTTTGGATTGCTGTTTGCCACAGTCCTTACCTTGCTGCTAACACCATGCATGCTGGCAGCACGGATTAGACTGTCCAAGAAATACAGAGAAAGCAACCTGCGCCCACTTTCAGGGGCAACACCGCAAATAGCTGAATAAAAAAGTTATTTTTTCTTTGAAAGAATTGCAATTGTCGGAATGGAAATTATATAAACCATTCCGATAACTGACATGGTCATCCATAAATCTGTAATAATCAGTGATGCCAGAACGCCAATACCAAGCAGTACAAAAATAACGTGCTCTTTATGAATTTTAAGACTTTTAAACGAAAATGTAGGTATTCGGCTAACAGTAAGAATACATATTACTGCCATATATGCAGAGCAGATTTTTGGATCCTTTAAAAATTCAAAATTATATTCAAAATATAAAATCATCGGCAATAACGCCAGTGCCGCAGATGCTGGTGCAGGAATGCCGGTATAATAACCCGCTTTAACATCTGCGCCTAGTTCATCATCCTTCATCACTGTATTAAAGCGTGCCAAGCGAAGGGCCATACAAATGGCAAACACTAACGACATAAGCCAGCCAAGCCCTCTTACATCACTTAACACCCACATATACATAATAAGCGCAGGTGCGACACCAAAGCTTATCACATCAGATAGGCTGTCAAGTTCAGCACCAAACTTACTGGTTCCCTTTAAAAGGCGCGCTACGCTACCGTCCAGGCCATCAAACACACCGGCCACCAATATGGCCGTTACCGCAGCTTCCCAATTTTCCAGATAGGCAAAACGAATACCAAACATGCCAGCACATAACGCAAGCACTGTAATAGCATTAGGGGCGAGGCTTCTAACAGGAATATGAAATCGTACTTTTTTTTCTGACATCTGTTTATCTGATCTCGCCGTCTCTGTTTTTCTCACGGCCTTTTTCACTGGCGATAACCGTTTCACCGGCAATAGCGCGCTGGCCTACAGAAACAAGTGAGTTAACGCCCTTTGGAAGATACACATCCACACGGCTACCAAACCGGATTAAACCGAAGCGTTCCCCGGCTTTCATTTCCTTTTCGTCTTCGGCCCAGCATAAGATACGCCGCGCCACAAGTCCGGCGATTTGCACAAAGGCCACATATTTACCCGATGTTGTTTCGAGTAGCAGTGCGTGCCTTTCGTTATCTTCACAGGCTTTTTCCAGCGATGCATTGAGGTATTTACCCGGCGTATAAACCTGACGGATAATCTTGCCATCAGCGGGCACCCTGTTCACATGAACATCAAAAACATTCATAAAAATGCTTACTCTAATCCGTTGCTCGTCGCCCATATCAAGTTCAGCCGGTGGTACTGACGTTTTCACAGACTGCACCACTCCATCAGCAGGGGCTATGATAAGCCCTTCTTTCTGCGGTGTAATCCGGTCTGGATCACGGAAAAAATAAGCACACCACAGTGTGAGTATAATGCCAATCGTCACCATAAAATCCAGGTCCATTAAAAAGAACATGAAAGTGACCACAGCGAAAACACCAATAAATTTATGGCCTTCTCTGTGAATGGGTACGAAAACGGAAAGAATAGTTTCCATGATATTAAGTCCTTGCTGATCGAATAACAAATTTCACGTTACTCGATAATGCTTAAGTTTCTGTTATGCAAGCATTCTCGTCGATTTTTGCCAATTCTTCAAGTTTTTGTTGCACTTCATCCAATTGCTGTTGTTTTTGCCACATTTGATAATATTTCCCGCCCAGCTCCAGAAGTGACGTATGGTTCCCTCTCTCAATGATCTCACCGTCATCAAGTACAAGGATTTCATGGACATTAATAATGGTCGAAAGACGGTGAGCGATAACAATCGCCGTTCTTTGTTCGGATATTTTCTCAAGCGACTGTTGAATATCCCTTTCCGTATGACTATCGAGCGCCGATGTTGCTTCATCAAGCAGTAAAATAGCAGGATTTTTTAAAATAGTTCGGGCAATTGCCACTCGCTGTTTTTCACCGCCCGATAACTTAAGGCCCCGCTCCCCGACTTCCGTATCATAACCATCCGGTAGCCGCATGATAAAATCATGAATTTTGGCAAGCTTTGCCGCTTCGAATACTTCTTCTTCAGTAGCATCATGTTTGCCGTAACAAATATTATATTTAATACTATCATTAAAAAGCACTGTATCTTGCGGCACGACGCCAATGTCCTTACGCAGGCTAAACTGCGTAACATCACGGATATCCTGACCATCAATTTTAACTGATCCGCTGGCAATGTCATAAAAGCGAAATAGAATTCTTGAAATGGTTGATTTCCCTGCGCCACTTGATCCGACGACTGCTGTGGTTGTACCGCCGTTCACTTTAAAGGAAATATTTTTCAGTATTGGACGGTCTTCAGAATAATGAAAACTTACATTTTCAAATTCTATCATGCCACTAGTTACTGTCAAATCTTCTGCGTCAGGATTGTCTTTAATTTCAGGGTTTTTAGCGATTAGCATGAACATTTTTTCCATGTCCACCAACGCCTGTTTTATTTCACGGTAAACAAAACCAAGAAAATTAAGCGGAATATATATCTGGATCAGTAGCGCATTAATAAGCACAAATTCACCAATGGTAAAACGACCATCAACGACCCCATTTGCCCCCATTAAAAGAACAGCAACAAGCCCGCCGGAAATAATTATTCCCTGCCCGACATTAAGTAATGTTAATGACAACTGACTTTGAATGGACGCCTTCTCATATTGGCGAAGTGATTTATCATATCGGTTAGCCTCATGAAGCTCGCTGGTGAAATATTTTACCGTCTCAAAATTGATCAGACTATCAATCGCCCGGCCATTGGCCCTGGTATCCTGTTTATTCATTTCACGGCGATATTTAAGCCGCCATTCGGTGACTGCTATAGTGAAATAAATATAACTGCTCAAACAAACAAATGTAATTAGTGCATAAAGAAAACCAAAATTAATCCAAAAAATACTAGAAATCATCACGATTTCAAGGATGGTCGGGATAATGTTAAAAAGCATAAAACGAAGCAGAAAATCAATACCCCTTGTTGCCCTTTCAATAACCCGGCTTAAACCACCTGTCCGGCGCTCTAGATGAAAACGGAGCGAGAGAAGATGCAAATGACGAAATGTATTTAAAGCTATGTTTCTTAAGGCATTTTGTCCGACTTTCACAAATATTGCATCGCGAATTTCTCCAAAAGCCTGTGTCAGAACCCGTGCTGTTCCATAGCCAATAATTAGACCAACCGGAACAGCCGCAACAATCATTCCTGTGTTGGCCTGCGCATCACCAGTAAGAATATCAACGGCATCTTTAAACAGAAACGGTACATAAATACCGATCACTTTTGCCATAACAAGAAATGACATGGCAAGAACAACCCTGATCCTTAAATCCAGTCGCCCTTCGGGCCATATATAACGCCAAAGTTCTCTAACTGTTGCTATGTGATTATCAGCATCTTCATTATCTTCCAGAATATCTTTACTTTTTGCTGTCTCATCACTTGCCATAAATTATACCCTTTAATATCTAAGTAATTTTTTTATAAAAAATCGACCTTTTAGTCCTAAGTTTATCAATTAGTTTACGCAATATTAATAACCATTTCATAGTATCAGACTTACTGAATATTGAAGGATGTTTTTTTATCTTTTTTTATT
>JABJKT010000103.1 GCA_018660225.1 Kordiimonadaceae bacterium | reverse complement strand
GCTGTAACCACGGTCCGTGACTTGTGCGACCGCGTCGCGTTTAAACTCTTCTGTGTATCGTATTCCTGTAGACATAATACCTTAACTCCTTGCTTCCATTTTATAACAAGTAAAGTGTCTACAAATCTAGGGGCGTATCACTCTGTTCAGTAGAGCATTAATGTAAAAATTATAAAGGAATTAAATCGTGCAAAGCCTTTTGGAAAAAATGAATAACAATGTGAAAACATTTATAGAAATTTGCCTTTCTATAAGTCTTCTTGCTGTTGCAGGTTGTGGTGCTATAGGTGGCGGTGAGCAACTTCCATCGGCTCAGTTTGTAACGAGTAATGAAGGGCCAGGGCCACAATATGTCGTTGGACCACTAGATTCATTGGAAATCTTTGTATGGAGATTTCCGGAACTATCAAGAGGCGTATTAGTTCGTCCTGACGGTCGTTTCTCAATGCCTTTAATTGATGATATCGCAGCAACAGGCAGAACGCCGACCCAGTTGGCACGTGATATTGAAGAGCAGCTCACACAATATGTGCAAAGCCCGATCGTCACCGTTATTGTCGGTGGATTTCAAGGGCCCTTTGCTCAGCAAGTTCGTGTGGTTGGATCTGCGGCGGCACCACAAGCGACACAAATGGATGAGCTTTATGTAAGAGGATATAAAGACCAACATCCTGATATGATAATACTGCAAAACCAAATCAATAGTTTAGAGGAAAAACTGGTTGAAGAAAAAGAACAATTGGCCGTAGCAATGAATAATGGAGATACGGCAGCTCTATCTTCGATGGATGGTCTCAGACCTAACCCGCTTTTTGATCAGTTAAGCATTAAGCTTCTTGATGTGGAAGGTGAGATCGCAAAATTGGAAGCAAGAATAATTCAGAAAAATTCTGTTGTGAATAATCTTCTCTCTTTGTCTAAGAGGGTCCCCGAAGTAGAGGCGGAAGGGGGCGTTCTACATTTTCTTTATTTGCTACGTTAAGTGAATTTGATAATAGAGCAATTGAAAATGATTTTAAGAGAAGATCTATCGGGATTAATTGGGGCCGCGCATTAAGTACGCGATTAAATATTACTGCTTCAGTAGCAATAATGGAAGATGACTTTGTTTCAGATACTCAAAAAGATATATTTATGAGTTATCAGGGTGGTATTAATTATAATTTATCTGAAAATATTGTTGCGGGTTTACAGTTTATTCATACTAAACGTCAACAAAGGTTTTTTGATTATCGCCCGCGGGAATCAAATTTCATAAGCGCTAATATCGGGGTTACATTCTAGGATTAAAAATGTATTCAGAATTTTATAACCTTACTGGCAAACCTTTTCAGCTTACACCAGATCCGAATTTTTATTTTGATAGTAGTACCCATCATAAAGCTATGGCTTATCTTTCTTATGGAATTAGTCAGGGCGAGGGCTTTATCATCATCACCGGTGAAATCGGCTCCGGTAAAACCACGTTGGTAGGCCGGTTATTGCAAAGTCTGGATCCTAACGATTTTTCCACCGCCAAAATTGTAACATCGCAGCTTGATGCTGATGATGTATTAAAAATGGTTGCAGCTGCTTTCGGTATTAATATTAAAGATACCGATAAGGCCGAGATGATCATAGAAATTGAAAAATTCCTTCGAAACAATAGTAAAATGGGTAAAACCACATTACTTCTTATTGATGAGGCCCAAAATTTAACAACTCAGGCTCTTGAAGAACTCCGAATGCTTTCCAACTTTCAGGACGGCAACAAGGCGCTCCTGCAAAGCTTTCTTGTTGGACAACCTGAATTTAGGGACAAGTGGGCTTTTGATCCAGCGCTAGAACAATTACGTCAACGGGTTATTGCCACCCATCATCTTTCGCCAATGAAAGCAGACGAAACAAAAGAATATATTGAGCATCGCTTAACGTTAGTTAACTGGAAGGGAAACCCGACTTTTAGTGAAGATGGTTACGCGGAAATATATAAATATTCGGGTGGTGTGCCACGGAAATTGAATACATTATGCACACGAATTCTACTGTTTGGGGCAATTGAAGAATTAGAAGTTATTACGGCTGATGTTGTAAAAGAAGTTATTGAGGACATGGAAGAAGATAATTATGCCGCATCTTCCAGTGCGAGACTTGCTCATAATGGCGGACTTACTGCTCATAATACAAATGGCATAAATGACCATAGTCATGTTATTAGTGAAGAGGCGTTTGAAGAAGCAAAAGAAGCTGGTATGACGGCCTCTGCAGAGCTTCTAAAGCTTAGAAAACGTGTTGTCAGGTTAGAAAAAAATATAAAGATACATGACGAAACAATTAAAGGTACAATAGATATCGTTGAAGACCTTCTTGACGGTTAACCCTAGGTGACATTGAACTAAAATGACTTCCACTGCGCAACATTATTCGAAAACCGAAATGGACTTAGATGATACGCGCATCATCAATGCCATGACGGTGGATGTTGAAGACTATTTTCATGTTGGAGCATTTGAAAACACCATTTCCAGAGATGATTGGGATCAACTGCCGTGCAGGGTTGAAAGAAATACCAATAGATCGTTAGAATTGTTTGAGCGGTATAATATCAAAGCAACATTTTTTGTTTTAGGTTGGGTTTGCGAACGTTACCCTGCTTTGATCAGAAAGATACATGAATTAGGTCATGAAGTGGCCAGTCATAGTATTGATCATAAAAGGGTATCTAACCTTTCAAGGGCAGAGTTTGTTGAGGATATTACTAAATCGAAGAAGTTGCTTGAAGACACAATTGGGGTGGCTGTCATCGGCTACCGCGCACCGAGTTTTTCAATTGGTCAAGATAATATATGGGCATTAGAATGTCTGAAAGAAGCGGGTTATTTGTACAGTTCAAGTGTTTATCCAATCCGTCATGATCACTACGGTATGCCGGATGCACCGCGTTTTGCCTTTAATCCTTTGACACGTAGCGAGTTTTTGGAAATGCCGGTCACGACTTTTGAGTTTATGAATATGAAACTTCCTTGCGGCGGCGGAGGATATTTTAGATTACTCCCTTATCCAATTTCCAAATTTGCCATGAAAAGGGTCAATGAGAATGATGAAGAAGCATGTATTTTTTATTTTCACCCTTGGGAAATAGATCCGGATCAACCACGCCAGCATAACGCGAGCTTAAAATCAAAATTTCGTCATTACACAAATCTTGATGTCATGGAAAAAAAGATAGAAAGGCTTCTTGTGGATTTTAGATGGGGCCGTATGGACGATGTATTTTTAAGAAGGAACGATTAGGTGATAAGGGTAAGTTCCTTGGAAATAAGTGGCGATTGTAGTAACTGGGACCATTATGTAAGAGATAATGATCGCGCCAGTGTATTTCATTTATCAGCTTGGGGACGCAGCGTTCACAAAAGTATGAAGCATGATCTTTATTATTTATATGCGCAAAGGGAAGGCAATATTTGCGGCATACTTCCGCTGGTCCATATTAAAAGTAAATTATTTGGTAACTCACTTGTTTCTGTTGCGTTTTCGGTTGGTGGTGGACCACTTTATGATGATCTTGAAATATTAAATATGCTTGACGCTGAGGCGATAAAAATCGCTGATAATTTAGGCGTAGACGTTATGGAATATAGACAAGTCAAGAAGTGTCATGATGATTGGCCCGAAAAATCACAAACATACTCTACCTTTCGTAAAACATTAAGCGCCGATAATGAAGAAAACATGCTTGCAATTCCACGTAAACAGCGCGCTATGGTTCGTAAGGGCATCAAATTTGGATTGACCTATCAGATAGATGAAGATGTTGATCGGCTTTATACTTTATATTCAACAAGTGTAAGAAATCTGGGCACGCCTGTTTTTCCAAAATCACTCTTTAAAGAATTGAAAGCAGAATTTAAAGATGATTGTGAAATTTTAACGGTCCTAAGTCCTGACGGTGAAGCAATCTCTAGCGTCATGAGCTTTTACTTTAAAGAAGAAATTGTCCCCTATTACGGAGGGGGAGGCCTATCAGCACGTCGTTATGCTGCCAATGATTTTATGTATTGGTCAGTTATGGAGCATGCTGTGAGCGAGCGGAGCGTTAAGTTATTTGATTTTGGTCGCAGTAAAAATGGCACCGGTGCCTACAGCTTTAAGAAAAATTGGGGTTTTGAGCCGACAGCGCTTGAGTATGAATATTATTTGCGAGAAGGTGATGATATCCCAGAAATAAATCCGCTAAATCCCAAATATCAGGTGATGATTAAAATATGGCGCAAATTACCACTACCAATTGCCAACCTAATCGGTCCGATGATAGCAAAGTCACTAGGATAAATTTATTACTTTATTGATTGTTACCGCCAGCAGGGAGGACTTGTTCCATTCTTGCAGCATCTTCAGCGCTAGGTTCACTTTGGGCCGTGATTAACAGGTCACCTTCTTCGTCACTGATTAATGAGTAAAAAGAAGTAAATGCTAAGGCCCAGCCAAGTACAGCACAGAGAATCCAGGCAAAAACAGACATTCTAGCTGAAAGTTTATCTGCTTTATAAGCGTATATATCATGGTCTTTTTTAGTCACATCAAGTTCCATTTTATTTATATCCGTACCTAACTTAACTATTTATTATTATATTAAATGGTTAATATTGCATTAACCATAATGTTTTTTAATATGAAAACGCATATTTTTATTATATATTACAATGACTTAACTAATAAAAAACTGCATTAACTATATCCGTTAACACAAATTAACCATACGGACAAAAAATTAAATTGCAAGCTTTTCCTAATGTTACTGGTGAGAAGTTCTATTTAAGTAATTGTAAAGCTTGGCAAAAATTAGAAATTATGAGGGATGGTTTCTTATTTATGCTGATCTAATGAGTATCCAGCGGACCTTACAGTTCTGATAATATCGTCCTTGCCATCCTCATTTAGGGCCTTACGTAATCGTCTGATATGAACATCGATGGTACGTGCTTCAACATAGATATCATTACCCCACACCATGTCGAGCAGTTGTTCTCGCGAGAATACACGGCATGGATTTTCCATGAAGAATTTCAAAATGTTAAACTCTGTTGGCCCAAGGTGAATAGGCAATCCATCGCGGGTTATTTTTCGTGAAGAAAGATCCATTTCAATTCCAGCATATCCGAGGGATTGTTCGCTAAGGGCTGGTCTGATCCGCCTAAACATGGCTTTTATTCTGGCGATGAGTTCACGGGGGGAGAATGGTTTGGTGATATAATCATCTGCACCGGTATCAAGGCCACGGATGCGATCATTTTCCTCACTTCTGGCGGTAAGCATTATTACAGGGATATTACGAGTTGAATTTTCGCGTCTAATTCTGCGACAAATTTCGATACCAGATAAGTTTGGTAACATCCAATCAAGCAATATGAGATCCGGTGTATTGGTCTGGGCACTCAATAAGCCTTCTTCGCCGTCCATTTCAACCGTAACGTCATAACCTTCCTGTTCAAGGTTATATTTTATAAGCTCGGTCAGGCTCGGGTCATCTTCAACTAGCAGTATTTTGGCTGACATCTATAATCACCCTTGGTCAATATATTTTTCATTTAAGCAATATGGCATGAGTTTATTACATTATTGTGACATTTTTAAAGTTTATGATATCTGAGGAAGAAGTACAGTAACTGTTGTATTTTTTCCAAGTTCGCTTTCAAACTGTAATTTCCCATCGTGACGCTGAATAATATGCTTTACGATTGCCAGACCAAGCCCGGTTCCTCCTAGGCTGCGGGAACGCGCCGTATCAACACGGTAAAACCGTTCGGTCAATCTGTTTAAGTGCTCTGGTGCAATGCCAGCCCCTTGATTAGTAATATTTATCTCAAGGTATTTGTGGGCTTCTTCCTTATCAAAATGGCTATGTAGATTTATGGATATATTACTATCCTGGGGACCATATTTTACCGCATTATCGATTAAGTTTTGGAAAACCTGGGTTAGCTGATCACGGTCACCGGTGATGTTTCCTGAATTGAATTCTGTGGAAAAGCTTGTTGTTATGTTTCTTTTTTCCATGCTCATTCTGAGCGTTTCAATGACGCTCTCAATAATTTTTTTTAGTGAAATATTTTCATTTGGCGGAATGTGTGCATCGCGTTCAATATGACTTAAGGAAAGCAGGTCTTCGATAAGTCGTGTCATGCGGCTTGCTTCATCCTGCATTATCTTTAAAAATTTATCGGATGCTTGAGCGTCATTTTTTGCCGGTCCCTGAAGTGTCTCGACAAAGCCGAGAATTGAGGCGAGGGGGGTGCGTAATTCGTGACTGACATTGGCAACAAAATCCACCCGCATTTGTTCTGCTTCTCTTATGTTTGTGATATCGTAAATGCCTAAAAATAATTTAGGCCCGTCATCGCTATCCTTATAATCAAGTGGGTGGATGCGTAGTAGAAAATGACGTTTGTTTGCATTTCCGGCACTATATTCTACGGCTTCATTATTTCCTGTTTCAATGGATCTGTTAATGGCGGAAATTGTTTCACTATTTAAAAGAAAGTCAGTGATATTTTTGTTGATGACTTTCGCTCGAAAAAGGTCGGTAGCTGACCGGTTGGCCATCAGTATTTTTTTATTTTTATCTACCAGTAAAAAAGGATCGTTAAGATTTTCCAGAATATCGACGAAAATGGAGGGCTGTCCCTTATAGGTTAATGAATTCCCTTCGTAATCATCAGAGCCGTATTTTGCATTTAGTATTATTGCAATCAAAACTGTAATGATAAGTAGGGCAGAGACCATATAAGAAATATTATTATTTTGATTAAAATAAATCAGCACTATAAAAAAAGGTGAGATAAAGAGTGCTTTTGTGAAATATTTATTCATCTGATTTTTTATTCTTATCAATTTATTTTAGGGTTACCGCTCATCTCATGCTAGCGCAAGTTTGTTATTTTGTCGATATAATATAATTACTTAGCAGTGCGTCCCAAAATGGGAATGCTGTTAAAAATATTTACAATATGCCAAGTTCTTAATATTGGTAAATTGTTCAACTATCTGAATTTAATAGTAAAAATTTAGTTGGCACGATTATTGCTCATTAGTTAACAAAAGATTAACATTAAATTTTAATGACTTGATT